>JBKJSB010000084.1:0-15492 GCA_046593015.1 Allobosea sp. | reverse complement strand
CGGGTCGAGCGCATCGCTGGGAACGCGGTCGATCGCGCCGGCTCCCAGCGGCCCGGCCGCCCATATGGCACTGCCGCTCGCGCCCTTCGCCAATGCCCGCGACGCAATCAAGGCCTGGATGCGCGATTCCACCGCCGGCAATCAGGTCGCTGCGGTGCGCGCGCTCGAATATGTCGCGGCGCAGGGCAATCTCGCGGCGCAGTTCAAGCTCGGCCGGGTCTATGCCGGCGGCGAGGGCGTGCCCGCCAACGATCTCAAGGCCTTCGAGTATTTCTCCAAGATCGCGGACGAGAACGCCGACGCCATTCCCAACACCGCCGATGGCCGCATCGTCGGCAGCGCCTTCGTCGCGCTCGGCAGCTATTTCAGCGACGGCATCAAGGGCTCCTATGTGAAGCCCAATGCCGACCGCGCCTTCGACATGTTCCACTACGCCGCCTCCTATTTCGGCGACCCTGACGGCCAGTACAATCTGGCGCGGCTCTACATGACCGGGCAGGGCACGCAGAAGGATGCGCGGCAGGCGGCGCGCTGGATGAAGCTCGCCGCCGAGAAGGGCCATGCGCCCGCGCGCGCCGTGTTCGGCGACATGCTGATCCGCGGCGGCGACGGCGTGCCGCGCTCGCCGGTGCTCGGCCTGATGTGGCTCTCGCTGGCGCGCGAGGGCGCGGACCCGATCCGCGAGGGCTGGATCCTGGAGCGCCACGACGCGGCCTTCGCCTCGGCCTCCGTCAACGACCGCAGCGCCGCGCTCGCCATGGTCGAGCGTCAGCAGGTCGCCGGCGGGCGCTCGGCGCAGCGCTGAGGCGTCTGCATCCGCAGCGGCGGTTTCCGCGTAGCTGACGGCAGAGCCCCCCGGAGCCCCTGCCATGCGCGACCCCGTCTCCTTCTCCTTCATCGCGGCCTTCGCGGCGCTGGCCGTCTTCAGCGCGACGGCGCAGGAGAACTTCGAGTCCTGGGCGCCGCTCAAGGACCCGTTCCCGAGCACGGGCGGCGGCGGCATCATGATCCACGACTACGACCCCGTCGTCGCCGACGGCAAATGCACCACCAATTTCCGCGCGATCGAGACCAACGGCACGGTCTACCGCAACGCGATCGTGTTCGACGCGGTCGAGACGCAAGGCGGCGTGCTCTGCACCAACGGCAAATGGCGCTCGCTCGACAGCGACGCGACCGGCACGACGCCGTTCCGCGTCTTCATCAAGGGCGGGGTGAAGCGCGGCAGCGCCGACTGAGCGCCGCACCGGCCGGCCTGGCTCGGGACGGAGCAGGGGCGGCCTACCGTCAGATCTCCGGCATCGCCCGCTGCGCCGCCACCTGCGCCTGCGCCTTCGTCCACGCCTCGTCGGGCGAGAGGCCGGCGATGCGGTGTTCGAGCGCATAGCGCAGCAGCCGCTTGTCCTCGTCGGGGATGGCCTGGAAGACGATGCGCGCACAGTCGCCCGTGGGGCTCTGGCAGCGCCGGGGCCGGCGGCAGCGCGGATCGCCGCAATGACGCCAGAGCTCCATGCTGTCGCCCATGCCGCGCATCATCGTCCGCCGCAGCTCCTGGATACGCTTGAATTCGGCGATGTGCTCCGGGGAGAAGGAGGATTTTTCCGGGCGGGGCATGGTGGTCTCCTTTGGGGGTGGGGTGGGGATAGGCGAGTAACTCCGCCTCTTCGCTCTCCGGGATGGGAGAAGGTGGCCCGGAGGGCCGGATGAGGGCCTGCCGGTGCCGTGAAGGAGCGAAAACGGCTCCGTTTCGTTTCAGCGAGCAGCGGCGGGCCCTCATCCCAGCCCTTCTCCCACTCGGGAGAAGGGTTCCTCGCGCTAAGTCCTGCAAGCCAAGCGTCCTCGCCGCCCACGCTTGCGCGCGGCGTCGATCATCGGGGGCTGGCGGAGCGCCGCGAGGCGCGAGGTAGAAATCCGCATCCGTTGAGCCAGGACGCGGCGCGGCGGGGTTGAGCCACCCGTCGCACGCCCCGTGGCGCTCCGCCTTCGGCGATTTTGGACTCCGGGCCGCGCTTGTTAGGTCATTGGCCAGCCATCGCCGCGAGCCCTTTCGACGCCAGTGCCCCTCATCGGGTTGTCGCGTCTACTCCGGCATGGGACGAAGGCGTGATGCCGCCGACCGTTCCAGCGAGCTCCTCGCACAGGGGTCGTAATGCCCCCAGGGCGGTGCCCCGAAGCCTCCCGGGAGCGGATCGTGACTCCACCCGCAGGCGCCGACCCGTCACCCGACCACTGGCGCACCTCCGGATGGCCGCCCCCTTTGGGTGATGGGCGAGGGGAGTATAGGGGCGGTCAGTGGGGGCGGGGATAAGTTTCGTTTGACTGTTGGGCTGCGGCAGCGTGCGGCGGCGACATGCCCGTCCGGCAGCATCGAACGCTGTCGCTGGAGGCGAGCCATGCGATATTCGAAGCGCCTGCCACGCCCGAACGGACGCCCTCATGACGCCCTGGTTGCCTCACGCGCTCGACTACATCCAGAGTTGGCTCTCCTTTCAACTCGCCCATCACGACCAGCCCGGCTGCTCCGTTGCGATCGCCAGCGGCGGAGAGATCGTGCTGGAGGCAGCCTTCGGCACGGCCGATATGACGACCGGCGAGAAGCTGACGCCGCGCCACGGCTTTCGCATCGCCTCGCACTCCAAGACCTTCACCGCGGCGGGCATCCTGAAGCTGGTCGAGGCGGGAACCCTGCGGCTCGACGACAAGGTCGGCAGCTTCGTGCCCGGCCTGCATCCCGACACTGCCGCAGCCACCATTGCGCAGGTCCTGTCGCACAGCGCGGGATTGACGCGCGATGGCGTCGATGCCGGCTATTTCGTCGATCGCCGGCCGAACCCGGGCCGTGCCGCGATCGTCGCAGAACTGGCGAAAGCGCCGGTTCTGCCTGCTGCGCAGCGCTTCAAATACTCCAATTACGGCTTTGCCCTACTCGGCCTCGTGATCGAGTCCGCGACAGGCAAGGACTATGCGTCCTGGATCACTGAGGAGGTCGTGGTGGCGGCCGAACTGGGCAAAACCCGGCCCGATATAACGCTCTGGTCGGGCCCGATGGCGAAGGGACACAGCCCGAAAATGCCCCTCGGCCGGCGCGTCGTCGTGCCCGGCGACAATCCCGGCGAGGCAATGATGCCCGCAGCCGGCTTCGTCTCGACTGCGGCGGACGTCGCGCGCTTCTTCGCCCAGCTCTCGCCGAAGGCCGAGCGCTCCATCCTGTCGCCACTCTCGCGCCGCGAGATGAGCCGCAGGCACTGGGCCGACAACGAGAGCGCACTCGGTCGCCATTACGGACTTGGCACGATCTCCGGAGGCCGGGGCGACTGGCGCTGGTTCGGCCATTCCGGCGGCTACCAGGGCTTCATCACGCGCACCGCGGTGCTGCCCGAGCAGAACCTGACCATATCGGTGCTGACCAACGCGATCGACGGCCTCGCCAATCCCTGGCTCGACGGCATCGCCCACATCCTGAAACGCTTCGCGGAGAACGGCGCACCCTCGGCCACGACGCGCGACTGGAGCGGTCGCTGGTGGACGATCTGGCGTACCAACGACCTCGTCGCCTTCGACGACATGGTGCTCTGCGCCAATCCGTCGCAAATCGAGCCGTTCGTCGATGCGCCCGAGATCAGGATCACCTGCCCCGATCAGGGCAAGATCAGCAAGGCATCCGGCTTCAGCAGTCCCGGCGAGACGGCGCGGCTCGTGCGCGGCGCGTCCGGCAAGGTCGAGTCGATCTGGTTCGGCGGCGCACATCTCGTCTCGGAGGAGGCGCTGAAGGCGGAGATGGTCGAGCGCTATGACGGCAAGACCTCCTGAGCCTCACCGCATAAAACACAACGCCCGGAACCGCCCCCGGAACGCCGTCACATCTTTCGCCACAGCCTCGACCGGCCGCGAGCCGTTCAGCCCCTCGGCGATATACCCCGCCAGCTCCGGCATGTCGGCCGGCGTCATGCCGAAGCGGACGATCTCGGGCGTGCCGAGCCGCAGGCCGTTCAAGTCTCCCGCCACCTCCGGCAGCGGCAGGCCGATGCCGCAGCTCAGGATGTTGATGGCGCGCAAGCGTTTCGCCGCCGCCTGCCCGCCGCCATAAGCGGAGGCCTCGATCGCGAACTGGTGCGAGGTGGTGATGCCGCGGTCGCGGGCGAAGACCGGGATCTGGTGGGCGACCAGCGCCTCGCCCAGCGCCTTCGCGGTCGCGGCCATCATCTGCGCATAGGCGCGGCCATGCTCCTTCCAGTCGAGCAGGGTGATCGCCAGCGAGGCCGATTTCGCCGCGTCGAAATTGGCGGTCAGGCCGGGATAGGCGATAGCGTCGAGCTTTTTCGCGATCTGCGCGTCGTTGGTGACGATCAGGCCCGAGGGCGGCCCACCGAGGCTTTTGTAGGTGCTCATCGTCATGAGATGGGCGCCCTCCTCCAGCGGCTGCTGCCAGGCGTGACCGGCGATCATGCCCGACATATGGGCGGCGTCGAACAGCACCAGCGCGCCGATCTCGTCGGCGATGGCGCGGATCTCGCGGATCGGATGAGCGAAGAGGTTGAGGCTGCCGCCGATGCTGATCAGCTTGGGCTTGAGCCGCAGCGCATCCGCACGCAGGCGCTCCAGATCGACGGTGTAGTTGACCGGATCGACCGGGGCCGGGTGGGTGACGATGCCGTAGAGCCCGGCCGCGCCCGCGCCGTGATGGGTGACGTGGCCGCCGATGGCGCCCGGCGGCGCGATGATGCAGTCGCCGGCCTTTGCCGCGACCATGAAGGCGTAGAGATTGGCGATGGCGCCCGACGGCACGCGGATCTCGGCGTATCTCGCGCCGAAGACCTGGCCCGCGAGCTCGGCCGCGATCACCTCGATCTGCTCGATCGCCTCCAGCCCCATCTCGTATTTGTCGCCCGGATAGCCGAGCGAGGGCCGGGCACCGAGGCCCGCCGAAAGCGCTGCTTCCGCCTTCGGGTTCATGACGTTGGTGGCGGGGTTGAGGTTGAAGCAGTCGCGCTCGTGGATGATGCGGTTTTCCGTGGTCAGCGCCGCAATCCGCGCCTCGATGGCGTCGAGCGGCTGGCCCGCGACCTCGCCTGCGATGCTTAGGATGTAGTCCTCGCTCGCTGCCGGAACCCAGTCGCGCCTGCCCAAAGCCGTCATGGTGGAAATCCTCGTCCAGTCGCTGCGGAAGTCGAGCGATATGAGCGGTTTGCGCTCAGTCGTGCAAACGAGTAATCCTCGCCGCCAGGTTGAGAGAAACTCAGCCTTGAGCCAGGGTCGCCAACCTTTCACCCAGCCATGCCGGTCAAGCCGCCCCGCCTGCGATTGCCGCCGCTGAACGCCTTGCGCGCGTTCGAGGCGGCCGCGCGCCATGAGAGTTTCGCCAAGGCGGCCGACGAACTCGGCGTGACGCCGGGCGCGGTGACGCAGCAGATCAGGCAGCTCGAGGCATGGCTTGGCTTCCCGCTGTTCCGCCGCCTGCCGCAAGGCGTGGCGCTGACCGACGCCGCACGCGCCGCGCTGCCGCGCCTGAGCCGGGGGTTCGAGGCGCTTGGTGAGGGCGTCGAGGCGCTAAGGGCGGGACATGGCGGGCGGGCCCTGACCATCGCCGCCCTGCCCTGCCTCGCCCAGCTCTGGCTCTCGCCGAGGCTTTCGGGCTCGCGCGCAGCCTTTCCCGATCTGCAGGTCTCGGTCGCGGCCATGGAGCAGCCTCCCGATCCGCGCCGCGAACCCTACGATCTGGCGCTGTTCTACGAAGCCTGGGATGGCGAAGGACAGGACACGATCCTGCCGGCCTGCGCACCGACGCTCGCGGCGCGGCTTTTGACGCCTGGCGACCTCGCCGGCCAGACGCTGCTGCATGACGCTGTCTGGCGACAGGACTGGCGCCGCTGGCTCGGTTTTGCAGGCGCGCCCGGTACGGTCGATCCGGCGCGCGGCCCGGCTTTCTCGCTCTACAGCCTGGCGCTGGATGCGGCGCTCGCGGGCTCGGGCGTGCTGATGGGCCGCAAAAGCCTGATTTCGCCGCATCTCGCGGATGGCCGGCTGGTCGCGCCCTTCGCGCAGGCGATGGCGACTGGCGATCGGGTGGCGCTGACGCTGGCGCGTACGAACGACCAGCATCCGCAGGCCGCGGCCGCCAAAGCCTGGCTGGAGAGTGCCTGAACCTGAGCCGGCCTCAGATGCAGCCGCCGCAATCGCCGCCGAGGATCTGGTCCATCGAACGGGAGGGCTCGGCGCAGCCGGCCTCGCCGACGACTTTTGCCGGCACGCCCGCGACCGTCTTGTTGCGCGGCACGCTCGCCAGCACGACCGAGCCCGCAGCGACGCGGCTGCACTGCCCGACCTCGATATTGCCGAGGATCTTCGCGCCCGCGCCGATCAGGACGCCCTTGCGGATCTTGGGATGGCGATCGCCGCCCTGCTTGCCGGTGCCGCCAAGCGTGACCGAATGCAGCATCGAGACATCGTCCTCGATCACCGCGGTCTCGCCGACGACGAGCCCGGTCGCGTGGTCGAGGAAGATGCCCTTGCCGATCTTCGCGGCCGGGTTGATGTCGGTCTGGAAGACTTCCGACGAACGGCTCTGCAGATAGAGCGCGAAATCGCGCCGGCCCTGCCGCCACAGCCAATGCGCCAGACGGTGGCACTGCAGCGCGTGGAAACCCTTGAAATAGAGCACCGGCTCCAGCACGCGGTAGCAAGCCGGGTCGCGGTCGAGCACGGCCGCCACGTCGGCGCGCATGCCGACGGCGATCTCGGGATCATCGGCCAGCGCCTCGTCATAGGCCTGCTCGATCAGATCGGCGGAGAGCGCGGGATGGGCGACGCGCATCGCGACGCGATGGCGCACCGCCGCCTCGAAACCGGGCTGGTTGAGGACCGAGGCCATCAGCAGGCTGGCGAGCGAAGGCTCTGCCGCGACCGCAGCGTCCGCCTCGCGCCGAAGCCTCGCCCAGACCGGATCGACCCTGTCGAGACCGGTTGCGGGATCGCGCGCCTCGCTGCTCGAACGACCGATTGGCATGGAATCTCTCCGCTCAGTTCAGACGCCGCATGCCGCCACCGAAGCGCGGCGATGCTACCAGATGGCCTCTCTCCTAGCTGAATCAAGCTCTCAGGCAAAGGACTCTCTTTGCCAGCACCTCGCTCCAACCCTTTGGCGGAGAATAATTTTCTACGCGAGAGAGATCACAACCCCGCCAGAAAATCGACCACCGCCTGCTTGTGGCCCTTGTCTCCGACGGCGAGGTTGTGGTCGCGGCCCTCGATGTCATAGGCCCGCGCGCCGGGGATCAGCGCCGCCAGCGCCGCCCCCGAACCGGCGACATCATCCTTCGTCCCGACGCTGACCAGGGTCGGGACCGAGATGGCGCCGACCTGCGCCGCGCTCAGCGTCTGGCGCGAGCCCCGGATGCAGGCGGCCAGCGCCTTGAGGTCGCTCTTCGTCGCCTCGGCGAAGGCGCGGAACATGCGCTGCATCGGGTCGCTCAGCTCGTCGAGCGAACGCGCCTCCATCGCGTCCGCAATGCCGAGCGGCAGGCCGACGCCCTCGACCAGATGGATGCCGAGCCCGCCCAGCAGCAGCGCCTCCAGCCGGTCCGGATGCGCCAGCGCCAGATGCGCCGAGATGCGCGCGCCCATCGAATAGCCCATCACGGCCGCCCGGCCGATATCGAGATGGTCCATCAGCCGGCGGACATCTTCGGCCATCACCTGCGAGGAATAGGCGGCCGGATCGTAGAGCTTCTCGCTCTGGCCATGGCCGCGATTGTCGAGCGCCACCACGCGGTAGCCGGCATGGGGCAGCGTCTTCGTCCACTGCGTATTGACCCAGTTGACGGCGTGGCTGGAGCCGAAGCCATGCACGAGCACGATGGTGCTGCCGCGCGGCTCGACCGTCGGCGCGAGATCGATATAGGCGAGGCTGACGCCGTCGGACGAGAAGTGCTGCATGGCGGGCGGTCTTTGGGCTGCGACGGGACGATTGCCTTTCCCTGCCATGCGCGGCGCAGCTTGGGTAGCCGGGGCGATGCCGCTTGCCTATGAAGGGCGGCGATGAACCAGCCCGCCCCGCCCCCGGCCGCCCCCGGCCCGACACCGCGCATTCCGCTCGTCGATCTTGCCCGAGGCGTCGCGCTGATGGCGATGGTGGTGTTCCACTTCGCCTACGACCTCTCCTATTTCGGACTGACCGACGTCGATGTGCCGAGCGAACCCGGCTGGCGCTGGTTCGCGCGGATCATCGCCGGTTCCTTCCTGACGCTGGTCGGCGTCAGCCTCGTGCTGGCGACGCGAGGCGGGCTCGACCGCGCCGCCTTCCTGAAGCGGCTCGCCATGGTGGCCGGCGCGGCGCTGGTCGTCACGGTCGCGACGCGGCTCGCCATGCCGCAGAGCTACATCTTCTTCGGCATCCTGCACCATGTCGCGGTGGGCAGCGTGCTCGGCCTCGCCTTCATCCGCGCGCCGGCGATCATGCTCATTGTCGCGGCTGCGCTCTGCTTCGCGCTGCCCGTCCTTGTCGATCATCCCGCCTGGGACGCGGCCTGGCTCGATGCACCCTGGCTCGCCTTCCTCGGCCTGTCGCCGATCGCGGTGCGCAGCGCTGATTTCGTGCCGGTGTTTCCCTGGTTCGGCTGCGTGCTCGGTGGCATGGCGCTGGCGCGGCTCGTGCTGGCGCGCGCAGTGTTGCCGGGCTGGGCGCGCTGGAATCCCGCCGATCGCCTCGCCCGCCTGTTGCGCTGGTGCGGCCGGCACAGCCTCGCCTTCTACCTGATCCACCAGCCCGTCCTGATCGGCGCGATCATGCTGGCGATGCAGATCCTCCCGGTGACGCCGCCGCAGGAACGGGCCCTGCGGATCACCTATCAGCGCACATGCGAGACCTTGCGAATTCCCGATCCGGCCTGCGTGCAATCCTATGCCTGCACCGTGGCGGCGCTGAAACGCGAGGGGCTATGGCGCGGCGTCCTGGGCAACGCGCTGACTGCGCGGGAGCGCGAACGCACCACGGCCCTGACGCAGGCCTGCTTCCGCGCCCCCTGAGGCAATCGCGCACTGGCGCGGCGGACTGCGGCGCGATAGCGTGCCGCGACATCACAAGCCCTCTTCCTCGACGAGCAGCGACCATGGCCGAGACCGGCATTCCCCATTTCCACAACGATCCCGGCGTCGCGGTCATCCATGTCGGCGCGCATGAGTTCATGTGCATCGGGGCGAAGCCGCCCTTCGACCATCCCCATGTCTTCCTGGACATGGGCGGCGATTCCGAGATCGTCTGCCCCTATTGCTCGACGCTGTTCAAATACGATCCCACGCTGAAGGGTGGGGCCTGCACGCCGCCAGACTGCGCCCATCACGAAGCCGCCCGGGCCGCCTGATCGCCGCATCGGCCCAGCCGTGACAGCTCCCCATTTCCTGATCGCCGGCGCGGGAATCGGCGGTCTGACGGCCGCCATCGCGCTCGCGCGGCGCGGTATTGCCGTGACCGTGGCGGAAAAGCGCACCGGTTTCGCCGAGAGCGGGGCCGGCATCCAGCTTTCGCCCAATGCCGGCCGCGTGCTCGACGGGCTCGACCTGCGCCTGCAACTCAAGCGCGCCAGCGTCATCGCGCGGCGGCTGGTGGTCAGGCGCTGGCATGACGGCGCGGCGCTGTCGGAAATGCCGATGAGCGCCGGCGAAGGCGAGAGCCCCTTTCGCCTGCTCAAGCGCGCCGACCTCCATATGCTGTTGCTCGATGCCGCGCGGGCCATGCCCAATATCCGGCTGATCGTCGGCCGTGGCGTCGAGGCGGTCGCGCAGGATGGCGACGGCGTCACCGCGACGCTGATCGGCGAGAACGGCCAGGCGGAGACGCTTCCCGCGCTCGGCCTGATCGGCGCGGACGGGTTGTGGTCGCGGCTGCGCGAGCTCAACGGCGACGCAAGCACCCCCTCCTTCACCGGCTTCGAGGCCTGGCGCGCGCTGCTGCCCGTGACTGGCGCCACCGCCGGCGAGGCGCAGGTGACGCTGCATCTCGGCCGCGACCGACATGCGGTCCATTACCCCGTCGCCGGCGGGCGCGAGACCAATCTCGTCATCATCCGCGCCGCGCGGGAGGCCCGCGACGGCTGGTCGCGCGAGGGTGAAAGTGCCCTGCTCGCGAACCAGGTCGCCGGCGCGACGCCGGCCCTGCACAGGCTTGCCTCGGCCGCCGGCTCCTGGCGGGTGTGGTCGCTTTACGACCGTCCGCCCGCCGCCATGGCCAAGGGCCGGATCGCGCTGCTCGGCGACGCCGCCCATCCCGTCCTGCCCTTCCTGGCGCAGGGCGCGGCGCTCGCGATCGAGGACGCAGCAGTGCTGTCGCGCCTGCTGGCGCTGCATCTCGAACGCGACGGCGCGGCCGGCGTGCCTGCCGCCATGGCGGCCTATGCGCGGGAGCGCGCAGAGCGCGTCGCCCGCGTGCAGGAGACGAGCCGCGGCAACGGGCGCGCCTATCATCTCGGCCGCCCCTGGAGCTTTGCGCGCGATCTGGTGATGAAGCGGCTCGGCCCCGACGGCCTGCGCCGCCGCCACGACTGGCTGTACGACTGGCGCGAGCGAGCCTGACGAGCTTCGTCCCTGTACCAGCTTGCAATAAGTTTAAGCCTGGGTGGCCGCGTGCGGGAGCCTCGACAGAAACCCCTCCCCCTCGTGGGGAGGGGAAGGGGTGGGGGGCGTGGGGCCCGAGCAATTCGTTCGATGGAGTGGCCGCATCGCTGCTGCCGGCTCATCTTTTCCAAAAGGTCGCTCACCTGGTCGTTCGCCCCCCACCCCTGCCCCTCCCCACGAGGGGGAGGGGTTCGCGCCGTGCCTCCTGAGTTCCACTTGAGGGCGCGATTGCCCTTGCGGGAACCGATCTCGTCTTCGCCGCATTCGCTTCCTATCTTCGACCTTCGATCAACCGGGACGAAAGCGACATGATCCGCGTCAATCTGCATCGGCTGGGTGGAGCCGCGACGGGCAGACCCGCATGGGTCACCTGGCTCGCCATGGCCGCCAGCGTGGTCGTCGGCGTGACGCTGTTCCTGCTGGCGGCCAGCCTGGCGCTGATCCTGATCCCGGTCGTGATGATCGTCGGCGCGATCGCGGCCTGGCGCATCCGCAGCCGGCTGAAGGCGGCCGGATTCGGTCAACCCAACCCGTTCGCTCAACAGCAGCGGCCGGCCGAGCGCGTCGATGTCATCGACGCCGAGTATCGCGTCATCGACCCGGGCGAACCGCCGCGCCGCTGACTCAGGCCGGCAGCCGCGTCAGCAGCACACCGGCGGCCGCGCAGGCGGCGAGCGTCGGGATCATCCCGACCTTGAAGCGCAGCATCGCCAGCATGGCCACGGCCGACAAAAGCGCGGCGCGCCAATCCAGCGACGCCAGCACCGGCCAGTCCGGCGACAGCCCAAGCACGCTGACGCTGCGCACCTCGCGGAAGAGGACGTGCAAGCCGAACCAGAGCGCGAGGTTCATGATCACGCCGACGACGGCGGCCGTGATCGCGCCCAGCGCCGCAGAGATCGCCCGGTTGCCACGCAGCGCCTCGACATAAGGCCCGCCGAGGAAAATCCAGAGAAAGCAGGGCGCGAAGGTGACCCAGACCGTCAGGGCCGCCCCGAGAGTCCCCGCAAGCAGCGGCGGAAGGCTGCCCGGCGCGCGAAATCCGGCGAGGAAGCCGACAAACTGCAGCACCAGGATCAGTGGACCCGGCGTCGTCTCGGCCAACCCAAGCCCATCGACCATCTCGCCGGCGACGAGCCAGCCATAGGTCTCGACCGCAGCCTGCGCGACATAGGCCAGCACCGCATAGGCGCCGCCGAACGTCACCACCGCCATGGTGCTGAAGAACGTCGCGACCTGCGTCCATACGCTTGCGCCGCCTGTCAGCAGCCAGAGCAGCAGAACCGGCCCGAGCCAAAGCGGCAGCCAGATCGCCAGCGCTCGCAACGCCCGCCCCGTCGAGGGGCGCACATGCGCGAGTTCGCCGCGCTCGAACATCCCATCGACGATGCCGACGACATCGGGTCCGCTCGCGCCATGGCCGCCGCCTGCCCCGAACAGGTCGGGACGGTGGCGATGACCGAGCCAGCCGATCAGCCCCGCCGCCAGGATGATCAGTGGAAACGGCGTCTTGAACAGGAAGATCGCCACAAAAGCCGCGACCGCAATCGCAACCATCGCCCGGTTCTTCAGCGCGCGCTTGCTGATGCGCAGTCCCGCCTCGATGACCACAGCGAGCACCGCCGCCTTGACGCCGAAGAACAGGCCATCGACCAGCGGAACCTGCCGGTACAGGACGTAAAGGATGCTGAGCCCCAGCATCACCAGCGCGCCCGGCAGGATGAAGAGCAGGCCCGCGATCAACCCGCCGATCGTCCGGTGCATCAGCCAGCCGATATAGACGGCGAGTTGCTGCGCCTCGGGGCCGGGCAGCAGCATGCAGTAGTTCAGCGCATGCAAAAAGCGCTGTTCGCCGATCCAGCGCCGCTCCTCGACCAGCTCTTTGTGCATCATTGCAATCTGGCCGGCCGGCCCGCCGAAAGACAGGCAGCCAATCTTCGCCCAGACGCGCGTCGCCTCGCCCAGCGTCGGCAGCGCCGTCTCGGCCCGGACGGTCTCCGTCGTCGCGATCGTCATCGTGGCTTACCTTCGGACGGAGCCTTCACGGCCGGCCAGTTGTGGGTTTCTTCGCTGGCGTCCCGGCACCAGCGATAGAAGGCGTCATAGAGCAGCATGCCCGCATCGAGCTGCGCCAGATCGTCCTTGAACATCCGCGACAACCCCAGCGATGCGGCGAGGAAGCCCGCCGCCTGCGGCGCGAGATCAAGCCGGGCGGTGTCGGCCGCGCGCACGATCTCCGCCAGCCGGTCGAGCGCCGGGCTCGCCAGCCCAAACTCCTCGATCATGATGTCGAAGGTGCAACGCTCTCCGCGATGGCTCCAGAACACGCCGTCGATGTCGAACGGCGTCGCGCCAAAACGGTCCGCAACCGCCGAAACCTCGCTCGCCGCCACGAACAGGAACACCGCCTTGGGATCGACGAAGCGCCGGATCAGCCAGGGACAGGCGATGCGATCGACCTTCGGCCGGGCCCGCGTCACCCAGAGCGTCCGGCCGGCTGCGTCGCGCGGCGGCAGCTTGCCGGTCGAGACCAGAAGGCCGCCAGCGTCGCGCCAGGCCTCGAAGCCGCCTTCGAGGCTCTCGGCCGCGACGCCCTCATGCCGCAGCCAGGCGGCGACGCCCTCGCTCAGCTTCAGGCCGCGCTGGCAGACCACGACGACACGCGCGCCGGCATAGTCGCCGGCCCAGTCGGCCACCGTCTTGTGCGAGCGCTGCCCGGCATTGGGCAGGATGCGCGGGTCTACAGCAACATCGTCCGGGATCCGGACATCGATGAGCGTCGGTGCGTCGGGCAGGCCGACGAGCCGTGACAATTGGGCAGCAGTGATCTGTGTGCTGGAAGACATGGGCGTCCATCCTGAAACGAGGAAACTGGACGCGAGCCTTGGGCCGAGGCCTCACGGGGTCGTCGCGATTAAACCCCTTGAAGCGCTTAAATCACGCCGGGCTGCGAAGCGTCAACATCTCTCTGCATGGCTCAATCGACCCGGCTGACCAGCAGCTTGTCGATGCGACGCCCGTCGAGATCGACCACCTCGAAGCGCCAATGGCCCTTCTCGAAGAACTCGCCGACATTGGGCAGCCGGTTCATCTCGGCCAGCACGAACCCCGCCACCGTCTGGTAGTCGGCGTCCTTGGGGATATGGACGCCGAGCTCGTGCGAGAACTCGTCGACCTGCATCCAGCCAGCGACGAGCCAGGAGCCGTCGGCGCGCGTCACGATCGGCGGCTCGGTCTCCTCCTCTTCCTGGAAGGCGCCGATGATCGCCTCCAGCACGTCGCCGGGCGTGATGATGCCCTCGAAATGACCGTACTCGTCGAAGACCAGCGCCATATGCACCTTCGAGGCGCGAATATCGCGCAGGATGTGCAGGGCGTTGGCGGTGTCCATCACCACCGGGGCCTCGTCGATCAGCCCACGCAGATCATGCGTACCGCCATCCGACAGTCTGTCGATCATGTCCTTGACGATGCAGACGCCGATGATCGAATCCGCCTCGCCATCCTGCACCGGCAGGCGCGAGCGGCGGGTCGCCCGCAACTGGGCGCGGATCTCGTCGGCTGAGTCGGTGAGGTCGATCACCTCGACCTCGCGGCGTGGCGTCATCAGGGCCCGCGCCGAGCGGTCGGCCAGCCGCATCACGCCCGAGATCATCGCGCGCTCGTCGCGCTCCAGCACGCCGGCGTTCTCCGCCTCGGCGATGATGGTGCGGACCTCCTCTTCGGTGACCGTCTCTTCCGGCTCGCCCTTCTGGCCGAGCAGCGCCAGCACCGCCTTGCCCGAGATGTTGAGCAGGAAGACCAGCGGAGCGCCGACCGTGGCGATCAGCGCCATCGCCGGCGCGACGCGCGCGGCGACCTTTTCAGGGTCGCGCAGCGCGATCTGCTTGGGCACGAGTTCGCCGATGATCAGCGAGAGATAGGTGATCGCCACGACGACGATGCCGACGCCGAAACCGTCCGCCATCGCCTGCGACAGGCCCTGCTCGGAGAGCCAGTCCGACAGCCGCGCGCCGAGCGTCGCGCCCGAGAACGCGCCCGACAGCACGCCGACCAGCGTGATGCCGATCTGGACGGTGGAGAGAAAACGGCCGGGGTCTTCGGCGAGGCGAATCGCGGTGAGCGCGCCCTTGTTGCCCTGATCTCCGAGCACCCTGAGCCTGGCGGGCCGCGACGAGACGACGGCAAGCTCGGACATGGCAAGCAGACCGTTGATCACGGTCAGGGCCACGACAATCAGGATCTCGGTTAACAAAACGGGCCCGCTGCATGCAAAGCCGCACTCGCCAGCGGCCCGCTTCCAAAACGCTTATAGCGTAAGATCGCCGCGACGCGATGGGACAGCGCAAAGATTCGTCCGCAGGAGAGCAAGCAGGACATGTCGCAGAGCAAACCGACGACCGGACCGCAGCCCTGGACGCCGGGCGACGACTGGAAACAGCCGGGCGAATCGCGCCTGTTCGCGCCGGCGACCTTGCGCAACCGCGACGCGATCCTTGGCCTGCTGCGCGAGGTCTTGCCGGCGGACGGCCTCGTTCTGGAAGTCGCCAGCGGCTCGGGCGAGCACATCGCCCATTTCGCCTCGGCCCTCCCCGGACTGACCTTCCAGCCGAGCGACCCGAGCCTGGAGGCGCTGGCCAGCATCGCGGCGTGGACGACAGATCAGGGCCTGCCAAACGTCCTGCCGCCGCTCCGGCTCGACGCGATGGCTGACGACTGGCCGGTCGATCAGGCCGACGCCATCCTCTGCATCAACATGGTCCACATCGCGCCCTGGGCGGCGACGGAAGGCCTGTTCCGCAACGCCGGCCGCATCCTGCGCGAAGGCGGCCCGCTCTATCTCTACGGCCCCTTCCGCCGCCCCGGTCGCGAGCTCGAACCCGGCAA
>JBKJSB010000230.1:0-2779 GCA_046593015.1 Allobosea sp. | reverse complement strand
CATGGTGCTGACCGAGGCGCTGGCGCGCGGACTGCCGATCCTGTGCACCATGCCATAGCCCTCGAACAGAGACGGCATGACGAAGAGATCGGCGCGGTCGTAAGCCTCGGCGAGCGCCGCATCCGGAACTGCGCCCGAGAGCATGATCCGGTCGCCCAGCCCGGCCTTGGCGATCTGCGCACGCAGCGCCTGCGTCGTGACCGGCGCGCGGTCGTCGGCCCCGATGATGGTCAGACGCCAGTCCTTGTCGGCCAATTCCGCAAGCGCTGCGACCAGCACGTCGTAGCCCTTGCGGGGCACCAGCGAGCCGACCGCCAGAAGCGAGACCGCCCCACTGCCGCTGCCCTGAGCCCTCGGAGCCGCATCGACGCCGGGAACCGCGACCGTGATGCGCGCTTCGTCGAGGCCGAAATCGGCGACGAGAAGACGCTTCGTCGTCGCACTCGTGACGACGATGGCGCTGGCGTAGCGCAAGGTCGCCGCTTCGCCCGCCAGCAGCGACGCGGCGCGCTCGGGCGCGAGCCCCGTCTCCAGTCCAAGCGGGTGATGCACGAGCGCGACGACGCGTCCGGCCAGCCCCGCCGCGATGCTTTCGGGAAAGGCGCCATAGGCCAGCCCGTCGATCAGCAGCGCGCAGTCGAAGGGCTGCGACAGGATCGCGTGGCCGGTCTGCGCGAGATCGCCCGGCGTCGGATCGGGAAAGGAGCCGGGCAGGGGAAGATGGCGCGCCGGAACGCCCGCCGCCTGCCATTCCGCCAGCAGCCTGCGATCGTAGCCATAGCCGCCGGTTGGCAAGGCGAGGTCGCCGGGAATCGCGAAGACGATTTCGCTCACGCGAGCGCGCCCTCGTAAGCGGCCCGCGCCAGATCGGTTTCGTGCAGTGTCACCCGGATTTTTGCCAGCCCTGCGCCGTCTTCGCCAAGCGCACCGGATTTCGCCGCCTGCGCCATCGCGTCGAAGATGTATTTGCAGAGGAATTCGGTGGTGGTCAGCACGCCCTCGAACTGGGGCAGCGCGTCGAGGTTCTGGTAGTTAAGCGGTTTCAGCGTCCTGTTGAGCACGTCGAGCGCGGCTCCGATATCGACCACGACGTTCTGGCGCGTCATCTCCTGACGGAAGAAGGCGACATCGACGACGAAGGTCGCGCCATGCATGTTCTGGGCGGGGCCGAAGAACGGATCGGGCAGCGAATGGCCGATCATGATGCGATCGCGGACTTCGACGGAAAACATGGGCTGATGGCTCCTGCGCGCCGGCGGCCGCCGGGTCGAGGCCCTGTCTTGGCCAAGACGGCAGCGTCAGGTCAATAGCGCAGGATGGCGGTCAGCCCACGCCATTGGGCGGAAAGCACGTCGGGAAGCATAGCCGCCGCATCCTTGAAAGCGATCTCCTGCGTGATCAGGGCGTCGAGCCGATCGTCCTGCGCCAACAGCGCCAGCGCCCCCTGGACGCGGCGGGCGTAGTCCCAGCGCGGCCGGCGCGAAGGTGCGATCTGGCCGACCTGCGAGGAGATCAGTTGCAGTCGTTTGGCATGGAATGCGCCGCCGAGCGGGGCCTCGACCGCGCCTTCGCCATACCAGCTCAGCTCAACGACCTTTGCCTCGAAACCGGCGCAGCCGATCGCGGTTGCAAGCCCCGGCGCGCTGGCGCTGGCGTGGAAGACGAGGTCGGCGTCGGTGGGTGAGTCTTCGGGAAGGGCGAAGGCAAAGCCGAGACGGCTCGCCAGCGCGGCGCGGCTTGGGTCGATGTCGATCAGCATGACCCTGGCTCCGGGGATGCACGCGCCGAGCCAGGCAACCAGCATGCCGACGACGCCGCCGCCGACGACCACGATGGCGTCGCCCGGGCCGGAGCCGGCGTCCCAATGCGCGTTCAACGCCGTCTCCATATTGGCGGCGAGAACCGCTCGGCGGGCCGGAATGTCGGTCGGAACCAACGTTAGCCAGTCGATTGGCGCAACAAAGCGGTCCTGATGCGGGTGCAGACAAAATACGGTCTTGCCGAGCATATCGGCCGATCCCGCCTCCACGACGCCGACGGCGCAATAGCCGTATTTGACCGGAAACGGAAAATCGCCTTCCTGGAAAGGCGCGCGCATGCGCCCGCGCTCGCTCTCGGGCACGCGGCCTTCGAAGACGAGGCGCTCGGTGCCGCGGCTGATCCCGCTCCAGAGCGTGCGCACGAGGCAGTCATGCGGGCCGGGCTCGGGTAGCGTCACCGCGTTCAGGGCGCATTCACGCTCGGCCACATACCAGAGCGCCGTTGCCTGTGGCCTTGCGCCGTCGGGACTTGCCGGCTTTACCTCTCGCGCCATTTCCCACCGATCTCCGTTCCGTCCGATCTCATGACAGAAACCGCCATGAACCAGCGTCCCGCTCCGACCACGTTCAAGCCGGGCGCGCAAGAGGGCGAACCTTTGGGTCTGACACCGGCCGGGGTGCAGGCCGCCGCGACGCTGAGCGCAAGGCGCTGGCTCGTGCTGGCGCTCAACCTCGTCACGCTCGGCGCGCTGCTGTTTGGCCTCTCGCGCGTGCTCGGCGCGGGCGGATGGACCGTCGCCGACATCGTGATCTTCGTCGCCTTCCTGTTCGGCGCGCCCTGGACGGTGCTCGGCTTCTGGAACGCCGTGCTAGGGCTCTGGCTGCTGCATGCCGTGGATGACGGCATCGAGCAGGTCGCGCCCTTCGCTGACGATGGCGATCTCGAAACGCCGGTCGCGATCCGCACCGCGATCCTGATGACGCTGCGCAACGAGGATCCGGGCCGCGCCTTCGCCCGG
>JBKJSB010000197.1:0-8206 GCA_046593015.1 Allobosea sp. | reverse complement strand
CTCGCCGAGGCCCTTGGCGCGCAGCGTGTTGACGAACTCGTTGCCCAGCACTTCGGACACCGCGGAGCGGGTGGTGCGGGTGATCATGCCGACCGGCACCATGCAGAGCGTGATGATCGGCAAGATCACATGCTTGAAGTGGTCCCAGTTGAAGATGTTGAAGGTCTCGGAGCCGCGCGGGCCCATGCCGGTTGCGGGCAGCCAGTTGAGCTCGACCGCGAAGATGATGACCAGGACGATGCCGAGCCAGTAGTTCGGGATCGAGACGCCGACGATGGACAGCGCCGTGACGCCGCGGTCGGTCGCGGTGCCGCGGTAATAGGCCGCCAGCGTGCCGAGCACGAAGGCGATGCTGAAGGCCAGCATCACCGCGCCGAAGGAGAGGAAGACGGTGTTGGCGAGCGCCCGCAGCACCTCGTCGATCACCGGCCTGTTGGACTGGATCGAGACGCCGAGATCACCCACGACGGCGCGCGTCAGCCAGGTCCAGTACTGGACCGGCAGCGGCCGATCGAAGCCATAGGTCTTCATGATGAGATCGACGACCTCCTGGCTGGCGTCGGCCGGGAGCAGCATCTGGACCGGGTTGCCGGGCGCGAGGAAGACCAGCGCGAAGCAGAAGACCGTGACGCCGATGGCGATCGGGATCGCGTAGACGATGCGCCGGGCGATGTAGTGCCACATGGAGATCTCCCTTGGGTCGCGTCAGGTCTGGGTCGCAATCGGATCTGGCAGGGAATGGGGCGGCCCGCGGCGAGAGCGGCAGGCCGCACCTGGCTGGTGATCAGTTCGTCGTTCCGACGGTGATCGGCGTCAGGTCCTGGAACCAGCTTTGGGCTTGGACGAAGCCCTTGACCTTCGGCGAGAGCGCGCGGGGGTTCAGGTCATGTGTGACGAAGAGCATGGCGGCGTCGTCATTCATGATCTCGTGGACGCGGGTGATCATCGCGTCGCGTTTCGTCTGGTCGAAGGTGTTGTAGATCTCGGTGATCAGCTTCTCGATCTCCGGATTCTCGTAATGGCCCCAGTTGCCGCCGGCTGGCGCCCATTGCTTGCGCATGGCGAAGCGGAAGATGCCGGAGAACGGATCCTGGGTGGCGCGGCTGACGTTGACGGCGTGATAGGCGGGGAACTTCTCACGACCCTTGAAGGTGACGTCGAGCAGCGCGTTCCAGTCCATCACCTCGAGCTTGACCTTGAAGCCGACCGCCTCGAGCTGGGCCTTGACCAGTTCGTTCATCGGCAGCGGCTGCATCTGGCCCGAGCCCGAGGTCGAGATCGCGAGCGTGACCTCGCAAGGGTGGCACTTGGCCTCCTTGAGCAGCGCGGTCGCTTTCTTCTGGTCGAGCTTGTAGAGAAGCGGCTTTCCGAAATAGGGCGAGCTCGGCGGTACGGTTCCATAGCCCTCCTGGGCCAGCCCGTTCAGCATCTCGACCATTTCGCCGCGATCCATCGCGAAATTCGCCGCCTGGCGCACGCGCTTGTCCTTGAACGGACCATCGACGAAGTTGAACTGGTAGTGCCAGTTATGCGGGTAGGGCAATGTGATGACCTGCATCCCTGAGGATTTCAGCCGCGCGATCGTGTCGGGCGAGGGCGCCTCGATCACATCGACCTGGCCCGAAAGCAGGGCGGCTGCGCGCGTCGTCGCTTCCGGCATCGGCTGCAGCACCAGCCGGTCATGCTTGGGAATGCGTTTGGGATTCCAGTAGGTCTCGTTGCGTGTCAGTTCCAGCCGCTCGCGCGGCACCATGCCGGCATAGCGGTAGGGACCGGTGCCAGAGGGCATCTGGGCATATTTCTCATAGGAGCCCGCCTTCTCGAACTGCGCTTTCGAGACCATCATCCAGAAGCTCATCTGGATGTAGAAGAGCGAATCCGGCTCCTTGGTGATGATCGCGACCGTGTGCTCGTCGATCTTCTCGGCCCGGTCGATATTGACGGTGCGCGTGCGCATCGCCGCAAACTGCTTGGCGTTGAAATGCGGGACCTTTTCGTCGATCAGGCGCGAGATGTTCCAGAGCACGACATCGGCGTTGAAGTCCGAGCCGTCATGGAATTTCACGTCCTTGCGCAGATCGAAGACCCAGCGCCGGCTATCCTTGGGGTCGATCGCCCATTTGGTCGCGAGACCGGGCGTCAGCGACGCCTCGACATCCGAGCGGGAGAGATCCCAGAGGATCAGCGAATCATAGAGCGTGTAGCCGACGAAGCGATAGCCCTCGAAGCCCTGGTCTGGCTGGCCCGTCACGTCCGGGATGTCGCCGGCCGTCATGGCGACGCGCAGCGTCGTCTGGGCCTGGGCCGGAACCACCCCCAGCAGCGCCACCATCGCGAATGGCAGCGCCAAGCCGGCGGCGAGGCGAACCGTGTTGGCGCCGGCGTTCTTCAGATGATGCAGCATGTGGGCAATCCTCAGGGGTGCGAGCGAGCCGTGAGCGGCGTCCTGAGGATTTAGCAAGGGGCGTGCCAAGCTTCGATGATTGTGTCCAATCACTGAAGGATGAGGGTCGCTATGGCTGTGCCCTACAGACCGAGGCCAATTGCCACAGAACGAAATCCCTACGTTTTTCGGCGATGTCGATGATGTTCCGCCGAGTCGGCCGGAACGGGACCGGCGTGCATATTCATGGATTGCACACAATATCGCCAGCCAACGCCGAAATGCGCCGAGGCACGGCGCAATCGAGCGGTTTCGATGGTGCGACGCACAATATTTGTGCCACTGCCATGCCGGAACTGGGGCTGCCGTAATCGCAATGGAAAGGCCGCACCCGGGAGGATGCGGCCCGGAGGCGGCGCGGCAGGGAGCGGAGGGTCATTCGGCGGCCTGCAGGAGCCCCGCCCCAGCGGCGACCGACCCGAGCACCTCGTCGGTCGACTGGACGTCGCCGAACAACGCCAGGATATTGCCGAGCGTCGCATTGTGCTCTTCATCCGTGCGGCAGGCGTTCGCATCCGAGACGAAGACAACCTTGTAGTTCATCATCATCGCATCGCGCGCGGTGGACTCGCAGCAGACATTTGTCGCCGTCCCGACGATGATCAGCGTATCGATGCCCTTCGCCTGCAACTGGACATGGAGCGTCGATGAGCCTTCGACGAAGGCGCCGAAGCGCTGCTTCTCGACCGTCCAGTCCCCGGGCAGGACTTCCAGCTCCGGGTAGATCGCGTGGCCGAAGCTGCCGCGCGCGAAGGCGGCGATCATGCGCTGCTTGAAGTCGCCCTTGGTGAAATTGTCGAACCAGACGCACCAGTCGGCCTGGGTCGCGTCGGTGATGGTGTTCTGGATGTAGACGACGGTGCCGCCAACCGCCCTCAGCGCGCCGGCGATGCGGTTGACGTTGGGGACGATCTCGCGGGCATAAGCGATCTCGGCGGGTTGCCCCGGCGCCATGAAGCCGTTCTGCAGATCGACCACGACCAGCGCCGTTCGCGCCGGATCCAGCGTCTCGAACAGCCTGACCTTGCCGCGCCGTTCGACGACGCGTTGCAGGACGTAGTCTGGAATAGCGATGGTGTGCATGGGGCGCTCCTGGTTGGGGACGATCGGCTTGGGCGAATTAGGTCGGGGAATGTCTGGCTGGCGGGATGATCTCTGGCTGGCTTCACGAGGGAGTCGTGTTCGGCAAGGGAGGCGTTGCGATGGACTCTAGGGCTGCCTGCTCCACTGGTCGGGCGCTTGCAGCGGGCGCGAACCGGCGGTCGACCGCCCTAGCTCAGCAAAAGACATGCCGATGCCTTTGATTGTATTCAATGCAATCCAGCCTCCTGAATGGTCAGCGACAAAACGGGGCGCGTTCATGATTTAGGCGACTCTCTCGCCCCGCACGGTGGATTTGAACCGCGCCTGGCACGCATTTCGGTCGCGCCGGCTCTCGCCAGCCCCCTGCTCAGGCGATGATCTTCGCCTCTCATTGTGTACAAATATTGATCAGGGCCGCGTGGCGGACATCCTTCGCCACGCCGTCGATGGCTTTCAGCTTCGTCGCCGGGCCTGCCGCCAAGGGCCTTGGGGCACTATCCTGCTGATGATGGCTCGGTTCAGCCAGGGTGCGCTGTCGTTCGGTGGCGCTATATTGGATACAATCAAGCCGCAATGGCATGGCGGTTGCATCGTCCCGGCGACGTGATCCAGCGTGAGGGGACAAGGTGATGAGCGAGAGCGCGGCCGATCTGAAGCTCGAACTGGAGGTGCTGCTGCGGCGCGCCGGCGTGGCAGTTCCCCTGGATCGGATGGAGGCCGTCCTCTCCGGCTATGCCGATCTCAAGCGCATGAGCGCATTGCTGCGCCAGCCCCGCACGGCTGCCGCCGAGCCGTCCAACACGTTCTCCCTCGTCACCCTGATGAAAGGGGCCTGACATGTCCGCGACCGGGACGACCAAGCCTCTGCATGAACTCTCCATCGCCGAAGCCGGCTCCGCTTTGCGCGCCGGCACGGTAACCGCGAGCGCGCTCGCGCAGGACGCTCTGGCACGGATCGCGGCGCTGGACGGCGCGCTGAACAGCTTCATCACGGTGACGGCCGAGCGGGCGCTCGCCGATGCCGACGCGGCGGATGCCGCCTTCAAGGCGGGCGTCGACGCCGGCCCGATGCAGGGGGTGCCCTACGCGCTGAAGGATATCTACGACACGGCCGGCATCCGCACGACCTGCCACTCCAAGCTTCTGATCGACAATGTGCCGGCGGCCGATTCGATCGTGGCGGCGAAGCTGAAGGCCGGCGGCGGCGTGCTGCTCGGCAAGCTTTCGACGCATGAATTCGCGCTGGGCGGGCCGAGTTTCGATCTGCCGTTTCCGCCGGCACGCAACCCCTGGAACCCCGAGCACATCCCAGGCGGCTCGTCATCGGGCTCCGGCGCTGCGGTGGCCGCTGGGCTGTGCCGCATGGCGATGGGGTCGGACACGGGCGGCTCCATCCGCGGGCCGGCCGCCTATTGCGGCACGGTCGGGCTGAAGCCGAGCTATGGGCTGGTGTCGCGGCGGGGCGTGTTTCCGCTCTCCTATACGCTCGATCATTGCGGCCCGCTGAGCTGGACCGTCGAGGATGCCGCCCTCACCATGGAGGTCATCACCGGCCATGATCCGCTCGATCCGGCCAGCGCCGATGTCCCGAAGCCGGATTTCCGGAGCGGGCTGGAGCAGGATGTCAGCGGTCTCAAGATCGCGCTGCCCCGACACTTCTTCGCCGAAGCCGAGGGCGTCGATCAGGAGGTCGTCGTGGCCATCGACAACGCGGCAAACCTGCTCGCCAAGGCGGGTGCCATCGTCGAGGAGGTGACGATCCCCGACTACGAGCTGTTCAACGCGGTCGGGCGGGTGATCATGTTCTCGGAGGCCTTCGCCATCCATGAGAAGGACTACCGCGAGCGGCCGCTCGATTTCGGCAGATTGACATTCACCCGGATGATCCTCGGCGCGCTGACCAGCGGCGCCGACCTGACCCAGGCGTATCGCCTGCGCCGGGAACTGGCGGTGGCGATCAACCACCAATTGCTGAAGTCGTACGACGCGATCCTGTGCGCCTCGGCGCTGGCGCCGGCGGCGCGCTTCGACAGCATGTCGGATGCCTTCCCGCCCAACTGGCCGATCCAGACCATGCCGTTCAACGTGACGGGGAACCCGGCCATGTCGATGCCGTCGGGGTTCTCGGCGTCGGGCCTGCCGCTCTCGGTGCAGATCGTCGGGCGCCCCTTCGACGAGCCGATGGTGCTGCGCATCGGCGCGAGCCTCGAGCGGATGCTGGCGCTGACCGGGCTCAGGCCGGCCACGGCCGCATTCCGGCAGGCGGCATGAGGGGCCTGCGCGCCGGCTGCCGCGTCCCGGTGAACGCATGAGCCAGGATTATGCCGAGGCGCGCGCCGTCGCCCCCCTCTGCGACGGGGTGTCACCAGAGCCGGCTCCCGAGCCCGGTCCCGTGGTGGCCTCCACCGAGAGCCTCGCGGCGGCCGCCTCCATCCTGGCCGCGACCGCCCTGCCGGCAGCCGCGAACGCGTTGCCTACGGCTCGACCGCGCCACCTGCAGCGCGCCCATGGCTGGTGGCGCGCGGCCACGCCCAACATGCGAGGCTCACTGTTGATGATCGCCGCCTTCGCCGCCTTCGCGGTGATGATGACCCTGATCAAGCTCGCGGGCGGGCGCGTGCCCTTGCCGCAGATCCTGATCGTCCGCCAGCTGGTGATGACGCTGATCCTCGCCCTGATGGTCGGGCGGGCGCTGCCGCGGATCATGCACACCAGCCGTCCGGGGCTGCAATTTCTGCGGGGCACGTTCTCGCTCGGCGCCATGCTCTGTGGCTTCACCGCGCTGATCTACCTGCCGATGGCGGAAGCGACGGCGCTGGGCTTCGCGCAGGTGCTGTTTGTGACGCTGCTCGCCATTCTCATCCTCGGCGAGGTCGTGGACAGGCGGCGCTGGATCGCCCTGGCGCTGGGCTTCGCCGGGGTCATCATCATGCTGCGGCCGACGGGCGAGGCGATGAACGGCTATGCGCTGCTCGCCATTCTCGGGGCGTTGTTCGGGGCCGGCATCACAATCTCCGTCCGCGTCCTGGGGCATACAGAAAGGACGGAAACGATCCTGTTCTGGCAGGGCGCCGTTGTGCTGCTCGCGCTCGGCGTGCCTGCCATCTTCATGTGGACGCACCCGACGCCGACGGAGTGGGCGCTGATGATCGGGATTGGCATCGTCGGCACCGCCGGCCAATGGCTCGTCACCCGCGCCTACCAGATGGGCGAGGCTTCGGCGCTGGCGCCGCTCGATTTCGTCCGCCTGCTGCTGGCGACCGCGAGCGGCTATCTGGTGTTCGCCGAGATTCCGAACCTCGTGACCATCATCGGCGCAACGCTCGTCGCCGGCGGCACGGTCTACACGATGCGCCACAATGCCGGCGCGCGCCGCTCGGCCGTCGTGCCGCTGCCCGACAACACGCCTGCCTGACGAAACTCCTGCCTAACGAACGCCTGCCTGACGAACGCCTGCCTGACGAAACTCCTGCCTCACAAGACTCCTGCCTCACAACACCCGCCCCCCTGAACCGGACCGCGACGCATGACCCATCATCACCTCAAAGCCAGCGGCGCCACCTGCCATTGGGGCTTCTTCGATGCGGCGCTGAAGCCGAAGCTCGTGATCGCCAGCGGCGATACGGTCACGGTCGACACCGTCACCGGCGCGCCGGAGGTCCATCCGAGGGCCGATGCTGGCTTCATGACCCCGCCCGAGGTCGCCGACGTCCACGCCCACGCCGACAAGACCCTGCCGGGTCATATTTTGACGGGGCCGATCGCGATCGAGGGCGCCAGGCCCGGCCATGTGCTGGAGGTGCGGATCGAGGATGTCCAGCTCCGGCAGGATTGGGGCTACAACGTCATCCGCCCGCTCGCCGGCACGTTGCAGAGTGACTTCCACGATGTCCGCCTGCTGCACATTCCGCTCGATCTCAATGCGAAGACCGGCAAGCTGCCTTGGGGCCTGGAGCTGGAGCTCGCGCCCTTCTTCGGCGTGATGGGCACGGCGCCGCCGCCCTCCTGGGGCCGCGTGACCTCGATCGTGCCGCGCGCCTTCGGCGGCAATCTCGACAACAAGGAAATGATCGCGGGGGCGACGATCTTCCTGCCGGTCATCGTCGAGGGCGGGCTGTTCTCCTGCGGCGACGGCCATGCGGCGCAGGGCGATGGCGAGGTCTGCGTCACCGCGATCGAAACAGCCTTGCAGGGTCGCTTCACCTTCATCCTGCGCAAGGATCTCGCCTTCACCTATCCCCGCGCCGAGACGCCGACGCACTACTTGACCATGGGAATGGACCCCGATCTCGACCGCTGCGCCGAAATCACGCTGCGCGACATGATCGTGCTGATCGGCGAGGTGGCGGGTTTATCCCGAGAAGATGCGTACACACTGTGCTCGCTCGCCGCAGACTTGCGCGTGACGCAGACGGTCAACGGTTCGAAAGGTATTCACTGCATGCTGGCTAAGTCGCTGTTGGTGAAACACGCGGCCTGACGACATGACCCCGCATTGTCCGGCGAGGTTTTGCTGTTGAAGGGTGGTCGTCGCGCTCATGCCAAGACGACTGCGCTGCTCGACGTAAACTAGCCAGACTTGCACTCGTTCAGCTAATACGCAATGATCCCCACCACCTTCGGCGTTGGCGTTCTCGGCACCGGCATCATGGGCAAGAGAATGCTGTTGGCCCTTCAGCA
>JBKJSB010000180.1:0-13778 GCA_046593015.1 Allobosea sp. | reverse complement strand
CGCCGGCGCTGGTCGAGGCGATCCTGCGGAACTGGACGACCCATCGTGCCGCGCCCGAGGAGAGCTTCGTCGCCTTTGCGCGGCGTCATGAGATCGCGGCGCTGCAGGCGCTGGTTGCTCAAAGTGAGATCGCGGCATGATGGCATGTTTTGAAGCGCCGCCCTGTCCCCTTCCCCCCGCTTGCGGTGGGGAAGGGTTAGGGATGGGGGGGCGTGCAGGACGAGGCTCGACGGCGACGCTTGGCTCCGACGGCCTGCACTCTCCCCCCCACCCCGGCCCTCCCCACCGCAAGCGGGGGGAGGGGGCTAGGTCGCGCAACCAGCGCTTCGTTCTCGAAGCGAGCAAGCCATGACCGTCCAGACGCCCAATCCGCTCGTCCAGGTCCTGCCCGAGACCGCGCCCTTCAGCGAGGAGCAGCGCTCCTGGCTGAACGGCTTCTTCGCCGGTCTGCTCTCGCTCGACAATGCCGGCGTCAAGGCGCTGTCCGCCGAAGAGAACGCCGCGGTGATGGGGCAGGCCGAGGATGACGGCGCGCCCTGGCACGATCCGGCGATGGAACTGCCCGAGCGCATGAAGCTCGCCGAGGGCAAGCCGCTGCCGCGAAAACTCTTCGCCGCCATGGCCCAGCAGGATTGCGGCCAGTGCGGCTATGTCTGCGAGACCTATTCGGCCGCGATCGCCGAGGGCAAGGAGCCGCGCCTGAACCTTTGCGCGCCGGGCGGCAAGGACACGCTGCGCGCGCTCAAGGCGCTGGTCGAGGAGGGCGGCGCGGTGCCGGCCGCCGCGCCCGCCGAGGCCGCGCCCGCGACGCCGGCCGGCCCGCTCGGCCGCTGCCGCGAGAACCCGGCGCTCGCCACCTTCCTGTCGCGCCGCAAGCTCAATGGCGAGGGCTCCGGGAAGGAGACCTGGCATATCGAGTTCGATCTGTCCGAATGCGGGCTCGACTATATCGTCGGCGACGCCTTCGGCATCGTGGCGCAGAACGATCCGCGCCTTGCCGACGCCATCATCGCGCTGCTGGGCGCCCGGCCGGACGCCATCGTCAACGGCAAGACCTTGCGTGAGGCGCTCGTCTCCGACGTCTCGCTCGGCCCCGCGCCCGACGCGCTCTTCCAGCTCATCTCCTACGTCACAGGCGGCGATACCCGCGCCAAGGCCAAAAGGCTGGCGGCGGGCGAGGATCCGGACGGCGATCTCGACCGGCTCGATGTGCTGGGCTGTCTGCACAAATTCGGCCAGGCAAAGCTCTCGGCCGAAGCCTTTGTCGAGGCGCTCGATCCGCTGCAGCCGCGGCTCTACTCGATCTCGTCCTCCTGCATCGCCACGCCAGGCCGCATCTCGCTGACGGTCGATACGGTGCGCTACAAAATCGGCACGCGCCCGCGCTGGGGGGTGGCGTCCACTTTCCTCGGCGAGCGCGTCCAGCCCGGCGACAAGGTGCCTGTCTATGTCCAGCGCGCACACGGATTCGGCCTCCCCGGGAACCCGGAGACGCCGGTCATCATGTGCGGCCCCGGCACCGGCGTCGCGCCGTTCCGCGCCTTCCTGCACGACCGCAGGGCCACGAAAGCGCCCGGCAGGAACTGGCTCTTCTTCGGCCACCAGCGCCGCGCCAGCGACTTCTTCTACGAGGACGAACTGACCGCCATGAAGGAGGAGGGCGTCCTGACCAATCTGACGCTGGCCTGGTCGCGCGATGGCTCCGAGAAGATCTACGTCCAGGACCGCATGCGCGAGCGCGGCGCGGAACTCTTCGCCTGGCTGGAAGAAGGCGCGCACTTTTATGTCTGCGGCGACGCCAAGCGCATGGCCAAGGATGTCGAGCGGGCGATGGTCGATGTCGTCGCAGAGCACGGCAAGCGCTCGGCGGACGAGGCGGTCGCCTACGTCGCGGGCCTCAAGAAGGCCGGGCGCTATCAGGCCGATGTGTATTGAGACTGCGCTATCCGTCTTTGCGAGCGAAGCGAAGCAATCCAGAGGGCGAAGAGCGAGACGCTGTATTGCTTCGGTTGGCTCGCAAAGACGAGTGATCAGATGATCCGCCGCCTCAACCAGCCGCCGACCTGCTCCACCGCCACCACGAGCGCGAACACCGCCAGGATGATCGTCAGCGCTGTGTCGTAGTCGAACAGGTCGAAGGCGACCTTCAACTCGACGCCGATGCCGCCGGCCCCGACCAGCCCGAGCACGACCGAGGCGCGCGTCGCCTTCTCGACGCAGAACAGCGAGGTCGCGATGAAGGAGGGCATGGCGTTGGGCACGACCGCCGAGAAGATCAGCCCCGTCTTGTTCGCGCCGATGGTCGAGAGCGCCTCGCGCGGGCCCTTGTCCGTTTCCTCCATCGCCTCGGCGAAGAAGCGCCCGGCATAGCCGATCGTGTCGATCATCAGCGCCAGCACGCCGGCTGCGGGCCCAAGCCCCACCGCGATGACGAAGAAGAGCGCCCAGATCAGGTCCGGCACGGTGCGGAAGAAGGCGATCAGACCGCGCGCCAGCGTCCGGACGATGGGATGGGGCGAGAGCCCGTCCGCCGCCAGCACCGCCAGCGGAAAGCTCAGGATCAGCCCGAGCACGCAGCCGGAGACCGCCATCTGGAAGGTCGTCGCCAGCGAGGACAGGATCTGCTCGAGGCGCGAGAGATCGGGCGGAAACATCCGGGTCAGGATGTTGCCCATATAGGGGATGCCCCGGATGAGTTTTTCGGCCGAGAGCTCGGAGCCGGAGAACGACCAGACGACCAGCGCGATCGCCAGGAACGAGCCCATGAAGGCGACCGCGCTCGGCCGCGCGAAGCGGTCGGGACGGCCGGGCAGGGCGGGCGAGAGGCTCATGCGGACACCGCGACGGGGGAGGGCGCGGCCGGCTCCGGCTCGAAGGCAGGCTCCGGCGCTTCGAAGAAAGCGGCGAGCTCGGCCTCCGAGCAGGCTTCCGCCCGCCGGTCGAGCGCGATGCCGCCATCGGCGAGGCCCACGATCCGATCGGCGAAGCGGCGCGCATGGGCCATGTGGTGCGAGACGAAGACCAGCGTCAGCCCCTTGTCGCGGGTCAGCCGGAACAGCAGTTCCATGATCTCGCGTCCGGCGCGCGGATCGAGCGAGGCGTCGGGCTCGTCGGCCAGCACGAGTTCCGGCCGCTGCATCAGCATGCGCGCGATGGCGACGCGCTGCGACTGGCCGCCCGACAGCGAGTCCGCGCGCTGCATCGCCTTGTCGGCGAGGCCGACGGCGTCGAGGCAGGCCATCGCCTCCTCGCGAATGGCGGCCGGAGCCAGCGCCTGCGACCAGGTGCGCGGCCCCGAGCGGCGCGACTGCACGCCATGGATCACATTGCTCAGCGCGCTGATGCGGGCGACGAGGTTGTGCTTCTGGAAGACGACGCCGACGCGCGAGCGGAAGCGCTTGAGCCGCGCGCCGCGCAACGTGCCGACCTCCTCGCCGAGAACGGAAATCCGGCCGGAATCAGCCTCGGCCAAACGCACGACCATGCGCAGCAGCGTCGATTTGCCGGTGCCGTTGGCCCCGATCAGCGCGAGCGACTGCCCGGCTGGAACGGTCAGGTCGAGACCCGAGATGACGCTGCGCGGGCCGAAACTCTTCTTCAGCCCGGAGATGGCGACGACGGGCGCCTGCGCGCCCGGCATCAGGGTCGAGACCGGATGCGACAAGCTCATCACTCGATGAACTTGGTGAACTCGGTGATGCCGATCGTCGCATAGATCGCGCGGACATAATCGTAGTCGGTGTCCTTGACCTCGGGCAGGAAGACGCCGCCGAGAAACTTGCGGTTGTCGTCGGTGCCGGTGGTGACGGCCTTCATCAGCTCCGCGCCGTGGTCGAGGAAGACTTTTTTGATCTTCGCGACGGTTTCGGGCTTCACCTTGGGGCTGGCGATCATCACGTCGTTGGGCAGGTCGCGGCCGCGCGCCACGACGGCGAAGCCCGTCTTCGCATCGCTCTCGCGGATGCGCTGGAGATGGGTCAGGTTGAGGCCGATGGCGGCGATGTCGCCGCGCTTCATCGCCTCGACCGCGACGTTGCGCTTCACGAAGACCGGCTTGTAGTCGACATTGTATTTCAGGCCGAAATCGGCGAGCGCCTGCGCGGGCCCCAGATGCTGCGAGGTCGAGCCGATCTCGCCGAAGGAGATCGTCTTGCCCTTCAGATCGGCGACCGACTTGATCGGCCCGCTCGCCAGCACGGCGATCTGGCTGAAATAGTCGGGCCGCTGCCAGCCGACGACCGGCACCGCCTGGGTGCGGGCCTTGAACACGACATATTCGGCGGGACCCGTCAGCACGAAATCGAGCTGGCCGGCCGACATCGCCTCGACGGCGGCGGTGCGGCCCGAGACCGCGAAGAACTGCACCTTGAGGTCCGTGAGCTTCTCGAAGGCGGCCTTGAACGGGCCGAATTCGCGCTGGAGCGATTCCGCGCCGTCGATATCGGTCACGGCGAAGCGGATCGTCTCCTGCGCCTGCGACGGCGCAGCGAGGGCAAGCGTCGCGCCAAACAGCGCCAAGGCCAGCGGCTTGAACATGGTCGTCCTCCCTTTGTGGATCAGGAGGCGCTAGAGAGCCTGCGCGACGGCGCGGTGACGGCTGCGCGACGGTTCAATGACGTTCACCGTCATCGCCCTGTCATGCTGGCTCAGCAAGGCGCACGTCCTGACATGACAGACGAACGGAGCCGAACGTGGCGATCCTGATCCGGAACGGCGAGACGCTTCTGCCCGAAGGGCTGGTGCGCGCTGATGTCGCCATCGCCGACGGCGTCCTGACGGCTCTCGAGGCCGCGCCGCGCGGCTCTGCGCTCACGCTGGATGGGACCGGCCTGCTCGTCCTGCCGGGTCTGGTCGATATCCATGGCGACGCCTTCGAGCGTCACATCATGCCGCGCCCCAAGGTGTCGTTCGACATCGACCTCGCGCTGCGCGACGCAGACCGCGCCTTGCTGGCGAGCGGCATCACCACGGCCTTCCATGGCGTCACCTGGTCCTGGGAGCCGGGCCTGCGCAGCGCGGACAACGCCCGCGCGCTGCTGGCCGCGATCGAAAGGCTGCGGCCGGCGCTCGGCGCGGACACCCGCTTCCATCTGCGCCACGAGACCTTCAATCTCGATGCCGAGCCCGAGATCATCGACTGGCTGGCGCAGTGCCGCGTCGGCGTTCTCGCCTTCAACGATCACACCGAAGGCACGCTCAAGACCCGCCACCGGCCCGACAAGGTCGGCAAGATGGTCGAGCGCTCGGGGCTCACGGCGGAGGGTTTCGCCGAACTGGTCGAGCGCGTCTATGCGCGCAAACCGGAGGTCCCGGGCTCGCTGGAGCGGCTGGCTGCGGCGGCACGCGCGGCCGGCGTGCCGATGCTTTCCCATGACGACATGACGCCCGACATGCGGCGCTGGTTCAGGGGGCTCGGCGTCGCGGTCGCGGAATTCCCGATCGACGAGGCCACCGCGCGTGAGGCCGCCGCGCATGGCGATCCGATCGTCTTCGGCGCGCCCAATGTCGTGCGGGGCGGCTCGCATACCGGCTGCCCCTCGGCCGAGGAGATGGTGCGCGAAGGGCTCTGCACCATCCTCGCCTCCGATTACTATTATCCCGCGCTGGCGCTCGCGCCCTTCCTGCTCGCGCGGCGTGGCGCGGCTTCCTTCGCCGATGCCTGGCGGCTGGTCTCGCAGGCTCCCGCCGAAGCGCTCGGCTTAGCAGATCGCGGCGTCATCGCGCCGGGCAAGCGCGCCGATCTCGTGCTGATCGAGGACGCAAGCCAGCCGCGTGTCGTCGCCACCATCGCCGGCGGGAGGCTCGTCCATCTCGCCGACCAGCGCATCCTGGGTTGAGGCTGGAACCTCCGCCCGCCATTCGCGTCTAGCCATCGACGAGGATGGCGAGGTTCGCGATGGCCAAAGCGGTGACGGCAAGGACTGAGACGGCGAAGGGTGAAGCGAAGGCGACGACGCGGCTGAAGCGCACCAAACCGGGCGACCTCTCGATCCGGCGCGAGGCGCGGGGCAAGGGCTTCCGCTATCTCGACGCCGAGGGCGCTGCCATCCGCGATGAGGCCACGCTCGCCCGCATCCGCTCGCTCGCCATCCCGCCGGCCTACGCGCAAGTCCGTATCGCGGCCGCGCCGAACGCCCATCTCCAGGCGGTCGGGCATGACGAGGCCGGCCGCATCCAGCATCGCTACCATCCCGATTGGGAGAAGGTGCGCGAGAAGCGCAAGCTCGCGCGGCTCGGCCGACTGATCGCCGCGTTGCCGAAGCTGCGGGAGGCGGTGGCGCGCGACCTGAAGGGTCGAACCCTCACCCGCGACAGGGCGCTCGCCTGCGCGGTCGCACTGATCGACCGCTGCCATATCCGCGTCGGCAACGAGACCTATGCCAGGGAGAACGGCAGCTACGGCGCCTCGACCCTGCTGAAGCGCCACGTCTCGGTCACGGGCTCGACCGTTGCGCTCGCCTTTCGCGGCAAGAGCGGCAAGGACATCGCCTGCGAGACGAAGGATCCCGTGCTGGCGCGGACGCTGACGCGGCTGAAGGATCTGCCCGGCCGCAGGCTTTTCCAGCATCGCCGTGAGGACGGAACGGTGGCGGCGCTGCGCGCAGCCGAGATCAACGCCTATATCGGCCGCTGCGCCGGCCTGCCCGTCACGGCAAAGGATCTGCGCATGCTGGCGGCGAACGCCGCCGCCGCCGAACTGCTGCTGGCCGCCGACATCGTCGCCAGCGAGACCGGGCGCAAGCGCCAGCTCGCAGACATCATGCGCGCCATTTCGCAGCGGCTGGTCAACACGCCCGCCGTCGTGCGCAAGAGCTATGTCCACGCCATCGTCGTCTCGTCCCATGCCAGCGGCAGGCTCAGGCGCTGCTTCGAGAAGGCCCGCGCGCGGGGCAACTGTTCCCGCATCGAGCGAACGCTCGGGCTGCTGACGGCATAGCGTACGCTCACGCGGCGCGACCGTCGAACGCGATGATCTCGATCGCGGCGCGGTCGATCTCCTCGACGCAGTTCAGGTTGATGTAGATCGCGTCTTCCCCGGCATGCTCGGAATAGGGCTGCATGCCGCAGGTCCGGCAGAAGCGATGCACGATCGCGCGGCTGTTGAAGGCATAGGCCGCGCTCGCCTCGGGCACCGTCAGCAGCGTGAAGCGCTCCGTTGGCACCGCGCTGAGCAGCGCGCCCTTGCGGGCGCACAGCGAGCAGTTGCAGGAGACGGCGGCGCTGACCGCGCCTTCCAGGGCGAAAGCGACGCGGCCGCAATGGCAGCTTCCATGGTAGATCATGCTGGCCTGCTTCAGAGTTTCGCCGCCAGCGCCGCGAGCTGGTCGGCACACTGCCCCCAGCCCTCATTGGAAGCCCATTTTTTCATGCGCCTCGCGATCCTCGGCGCTCCAGTGGCGCGCGCGGGCGGTGTAGCGCGTCTGGCCGCCTTCCTCAGTGAAGGTCATGATCGCCGTCATGAAGGGCTTTTCCGACGGGACCCAGGCGCTGATGTAGGCGTCGGTCGTGACCAGCTTCTCGTCCTGGACGACCTCGAGATAGACGCCGGGCAGCGGCATGTCCTCGCCGTCGGGCGAGCGCATCGTGATGAGGCAGGAACCGCCCGGCCGCACGTCGAGCTCGGCATGCGTAATCGTATAGGGCAGCGGGGCGAACCACTGCTTCAGCAGCTCCGGCTCGGTCCAGCAGCGGAACAGGCTGCGGCGCGGGGCGTCGATCAGGCGCGTCAGGACCAGTTCATGCTCGGAGCCGGGGGATGTCGTTGTCATGGGCAGACACTCTTGCGTTGATGGTGCGACCGTTTGTGAACCGGCCCTTGATCTGCCTCCCGGTCGTCTGTTGCAATTACCTGCCAGACAATCGAGCCATCGGCGTCGCCATGCGAAGCCGCAAAATTCGCGGGCCGCGCCGCGCCGCATGGAAAGGCGATCGACATGACGCAGGCGACCATCGGCAATCCGGCGCGCCGCCGCGTCCTCGTCACGGGGGCAAGCCGCGGGCTGGGCCTCGCGATCGCGCGGGGCTTCGCCGGCCAGGGCGCGGCGCTCGCCCTGAACGGCCGTGACAGGGCTGCTCTGGAGGCGATCGCGGCGAGCCTGCGTGCCGGCGACGCGGCGGTCGTGCTCGCCCCGGGCGATGTCGCGCGTGACGCGCCGGCGATCATCGCGGCGGCGGCGGCCGGCCTCGGCGGGCTGGACGTCGTCGTCCATGCGGCCGCGCTGCGCGACCGCCGCCCCACCGCCGAACTCGATGCCGAGGCATTCTCCGCGCTGCTCGACGCCAATCTGACGGGCGCCTACGCCATCGCCCGCGCAGCGATGACCCATCTGGCCACGTCGCCGGCGGGCCGTCTGGTCTTCGTCACCTCGATCGCGGCCATGGTGGCCCGCGCCGGCGACCCCGCCTATGCGGCGGCCAAGGGCGGGCTTGCGGCCCTGACGCGGGCGCTCGCCGTCGAATTCGGCTCGGACACGCTGACCGTGAACGCGGTCGCGCCCGGCTTCTTCGCCACCGAGGTCAACCGGGGGCTCGCGGCCGACCCCGCGATCGCGCGATTCATCGACATGCGGGTGCCGCTGCGGCGCTGGGGCCGGCCGGAGGAAATCGCGCCCGCGGTGCTGTTTCTGGCCTCTGCGGAGGCGAGCTACGTCAACGGCGTCACGCTCACTGTCGATGGCGGTCTCAGCGCGCGGATGTGAGCGCCGGGGTCAACCGGCCGGCGGCCTCGGCTTGAGCCGCATGATCTCGCGGGTCGCGTCGTCGCCCGCGTACCAGAGCCCCGTCCTGAGCGAACCGGGCGTCACGTCCTGCGGCAGCATGAACACGCTCTGTACGGTGAAGAAGGACAAGACCCCGACCGGCGTGTCGAAGACGAGAGTGAGGCCGGGCTCGTGCGGCTCGGGCAGGGGCTCGCGCGCATCCGCGCCGTAGCGCAGCCGCAGCGCCTGTTCGACGCGGTCGATGCGCGGCCTCAGCGCCGGCCTTGTCCATTGCTCGATGCGGAGTTGATTCAGCAGAGCGCCGCCGACGCGCCAGGGGTCGCGCATCCGCGAGAGCAGCCCGCCCTCATGGCCGAGGCCGGCCAGCATGTCCCAGCCGCGCGCGATATCGGGCACGCCGGCCAGGAATTCGCGCATCACCATGGCGAAGAGCCATTGCCCGCCCGGACTGAGCGAGACCATCCGCCAGTCGGCTCCGAACACCATCCCCGGCAGCGGCTCGTGAGCCGCGAGCACGCGCTCGACCACGGCGGGCGTCCGGCCGATGGCGTCGTTGGCCGGCGTCGGATCCTCGCCTGTCACGGCGAAGCCCGCGCTGTGCAGCGCGGCGTTGCGGATCGAGACCGGCGCCGAGGCCTCGCTCATCCAGTTCAGGATCAGGTCGCGGCTCGGGCGCGAGCGCCCGGTCTCGACGAAGCTGACATGGCGCTGCGAAATGCCGAGTCGCAGCGCCATGTCGAGCTGCGACGCGCCGATGCTCGCGCGGGCGTCGCGAAGCACCTCGCCGATCGTCTGGCGCGGTTGCCGCATGGCGAGGTTCATGGCGCGCTCCCTGCAACCCGGGGGTGCGCGAGGATCATGGCCGCCACGCGGAAGCGCAAATCAAAAAATGTGACGGCATCGATCAGGCCAGGCTGCATGCAGGAGGCAGGGCGATACCGACGGAAACCAAAAGGCCCGCTGCCGGACAAACGCGGGAAGCATGACGCGCCCAAGGTCCAGCCATCCAGAATGGCCCCAAGGAGCCCGTCATGAAGCTGTTCCGTCTCGTGCCGCCGATCATGATGCTGGCGGTCCTGCCGCTCGCCAACATGATCGCCACGGCATCCTCAGCCTCCGGCGAGCCGCCGAAGGCGCAGCTTGTCCAACTCCGTGCCGTTGGAGCGGAGCCGGCGCAGTTCGGATCTGGCCCGCCCGGCCCGGGCGAACATGGCATGCCCCATGGCAGGCTTTCCGGCCCCCCATCGGGGCCCTTCGCAACGGGCGGGCCGGCTGGCATGGGCTTTTCGGCAAAGGCGCTCTGCGAAGGTCGCATCCATGTCGAGGCCGGCATCCGCGCGCATCTGCGCAGCCGGCTCAGGCTCGATCCCGGCCAGCGCGAGGACTGCGCCAGGATGGACGCGCTGGTCGAGCCGAGCGACCTGCGCGCCCGCGAACTCTGCGCCACGCTGCCGGCCGAAGCCGCGGCGCCGCCAGCCGCGCCCGACAAGCTCGCCTTTGCCGAAAGGCAACTCGAGCTGCGGCTGGAGATGATAGAGGCGCTGCAGACGCCGTTCCGCGAGTTCTACCGGACGCTCGGCGCCGAGCAGCGCGCGGGGTTCGACCGGCCGCCGATGATGCGCTGAGCGCACCGGCCCTCGCCTTGGCCAGAGCCGGCTCGCAGGTCGGTCATGACGCCGTCAGAGCTTCTTGCCGTCCTTGCCGTATTGCTTGAGGAAAGCGGTCAGGTCCTTGATTTCCTGCTCGTTCTTGATCCCGGCGAAGACCATCTTGGTGCCGGGGATCTTGGCCTTCGGATCCTTGATGTAGTCGGCGAAGACGGGCTCGTCCCAGGTGATCGCGGCGTTCTTGTTGGCGGGCGAGTAGCTGTAGCCTTCGACGGTGCCCGAGACCCGGCCGAACAAGCCGTTGAGCTGGGGGCCGACGCCGTTCCTGGCGGTTTCGCCGAGCTGGTGGCAGGCGCGGCACTTGTTCCAGGAGCGTTCGCCGGCGGCGATGTCCTGCGCAAATGCCGGCGCTGCCGTGAGCGTGGTCAGCAGGAGGGCTGCGGAAATCAGGTGTGTCATGCGGCGTCCTTCGTTTCGGTTTCGTCGAATGTGAATAGGCTGCGCGCCGGGCCACGGCCAGCCGCGCCGCCCGCGCGAATGGTCGCGGGCGGCGCGGATATCCTTCGAAGCCTTGCCTCAGGAGAACATGTCGGCGGTGATGCCGGCATACCAGCCCATGTTCTCGGCCTGCGTTTCCTTGCGGATCTCGTCGCTCTCGCCGGGCTTAGAGACGAAGGTTTCGGTCGCGGTAATCTTGCCGTCCTTGGGCTCATAGCGCCCGCCGACCTTGATGGCGTCGTCGGTGTCGACCAGCGACCAGCAGGTGTTGACGTAGCGCGCCGGAAAAGTCCGGGCATTGGTCAGTTCCCCGCGGATCACCATGGCGGCGACCTTGGCCTGGCTGTTGGCCGAGAAAGCGGATTTCGGCATGTCGCCGGCGATGCAGGCGTCGCCGAGCACGAAGATGTTGGCATCGGCGGTTGACTTCATGGTGGCTGCGTCGATGGCGCAATAGCCGCCGGCCGGTGCGAGGCCGGCGCTGCGGGCGATCTCTCCCGCCATCTGCGCCGGGATGACGTTGACGAAGGCGCAGTCCTTATAGGTCTCGAAGCCGGTGACGACGGTGTTGGTCTTCGGATCGACCGACTTGATGCCGTCATGCACTTTTGGGCCGAGCCATTCGATCATCGAGCCGTAGCGCTTCTCCCAGTCGGCCTGGAAGACGCCCTGCTTGGAGAACATCTCCTTGGGATCGAGGATGATGATCTTGGAATTGGTCTTGCCGGCCTTCTTCAAGGCGTGGGCGAACATCGAGGCGCGCTCATAGGGGCCGGGCGGGCAGCGATAGGGATTGGGCGGCGCGATCATCACGATCGTTCCGCCATTGGGCACGGCGTCGAGCTTTTCCTTGATCAGCTGCGTCTGCCGGCCGGGCTTCCAGCCATGCGGCATCTGCTCCTCGACATCTTTCGACCAGCCGGCGACCGAGTCGTATTTCAGGTCGATGCCGGGCGAGACGACGAGGCGGTCGTAAGGCAGGCGCTGGCCGGTTGAGAGCACGACCTCCTTCTTGTCGCGGTCGATCTGGGTGGCGCGGGCGCGGGTGAGCGTGATGCCGTGGTTTTTCGCCAGATCGTCGTAGCGATGGACGATCTCGTCGTATGTCCTGAACCCGCCGACATAGAGATTGGAGTGGAAGCAGGTCTGGTAGGTCTCGTTCTCCTCGACCAGCGTCACCGCGATCGCTCCGGCCGAGTCCTTGGCGATGTATCTGGCCGCAGTCGCGCCGCCAGCGCCGCCGCCGATCACGACGACGCGCGGCTTGGCCTGGCCGAGAACGGCGGGCGCGCCGAGGCCGAGGGCGGTCGAAGTGGCAGCTCCCGAGACGATGAAAGACCGACGATCAATAACCATGTTTCCGCTCTCTAATGTCGTTTCTCGTTCCCGGCCGCCCCTTTCGAGACGATCAGCCGATCTTCATGTAGCCGAAGCCCTTGGCCTGCAGCGCCGCGACCGCTGCGACACCCGACGGAACGAAGCTAATGAAGTCCGATAGGCGTGCCTTCGCCTTGTCGAGCTTCAGCCGCTCGAAGGTGATCTCGCAGAGATGGACCTTGAGACCGGCCTTGGCCAAATCCTCGATGCGACCGAACAGCTCTGCGAAAGGCCCCTCGTTGCGCCAACTGGTGTTGTCGAGGCTGTCGAGGAAGAACTTTACGCCCTGCCCGTGAGCGACGATCGCCAGTTGCAGCGCGAACGGGTCGCTGCCATAGACCGAGTAATGATTGGCGATGTTCGTTAGCAGTTGCGCGAAGCGTGGGGGCTCGCCGAAATCGCAATGGTAGACGCAGGCGATGTCGGCCTCCTTCTTGAGGTCAGCCATCGCGAGGTGGCGGGTCGCGGCCGCCGCGCCGCCGGCGGATGCAACCGCGCCGGTCGCCGCTCCGATCAGGATCGCTCGTCTCAGGGGATCATACGGCCGGTCCGTCATGGCGTTCTCCAAAAGGTCCGTTTCAAGGGGTGGACTTGAGGGTCTCGTAATAGGCGGCGAGCGCCGCGAACTCCTCGGTCGAGAGCCGGGCGGCTATCGCCTGCATGACTTGGTTGTCGCGCTGGCGCTCCCGATAGGCGCTCATCAACGCGACGAACTGGTCGGCCGGCTGGCCGACGATCGCGGGAATGCCGCCGACCTGGCGTCCGCTGGTCAGATGGCAGGTCGCGCATTCCGAGGCGAGATGCTCGCCGAGCGCCCTTTCGCCGCCGGCGGCGAATGCCGGCGAAGCCGCGAGCGATGCGGCGACCGCGACATAGCTCGCCCAGCCGAGAGCAGTCGAGGCGTTTTGCATCAATCGACCTTCGGCGCGTTCTTGCCATCGGGCGTGACGTCGAGCACAGCGGCGCGCCCGGTAATCTTCACCTCCGGCCTGCAGTTCGTCATGCACGGCTCCTTGCCCCAGAACGACTTCTCCGTGGTCTCGCGATCGTCGTCGTAAAAAGCGCCGGCATTGGGCAGCTTCACCGAGGTGAAGTTCCTGTCCGACAGCTCGAACTCCTCATCTTTCACGATGTCGTTAAGATAGAGAAGATAGGCCGTCAGCGCATAGGTCTCGTCGGCGCTGAGCGACTGGGCGTTGCCATAGGGCATGGCGCGGCGGATGTAGTCGAAGGCGGTCGAGAGATCGGGCCAGAACGAGCCCAGCGTCTTCTCCGGCCGGTCGCCCTTGAGGCTGCCCTGACCGCCGGCCAGCACCGGCCAGCGGCCATTGCCCTGGCCGAATTCGCCATGGCAGCTCGCGCATTGCGCCTGAAAAAGCTCGTCGCCCTGCTTCACCGTGCCCTTGCCGGGCGGCAGGCCGAGGCCGTCCGGCCGCATGTCGATGTCCCAGGCCTTGATCTCTTCAGGCAATGCAGCCCGGCCGAGGCCGAGCTTGATATGCGCAACCGGCGCGGCGGCTTGCGGAGCGGGTTTCGCCGGGGCGGGCTTTAGCGACTGCGCCACCAGTGGGCCGGC
>JBKJSB010000088.1:0-5984 GCA_046593015.1 Allobosea sp. | reverse complement strand
GCTCTTGAAGGATTACGACGTGCTCGTCGCCTTCACCGAGTACAACCGCAACGTCATAAGGCTGGAGCCGCCGCTGATCGCGACGCGCGCGGATTGCGACACCTTCATCGACGCCTTCGACGACCTGCTCGGCCGCGGCATCACCCGCATCGTGACGGATTATCTGCGCAAGGTCGCCGTCGCGAAGGGCTGAGCTCTTCGGCTATCGACAGAACACTCAGGGGGGTCGGCTCGCGCCGGCCCCCTTTTTGCGGACTTGGGGGTCACGCGCCCTCGTCACATTCCGTCAAGGTTTGGCCATTGCCGATCGAATGGGTCCGGCATCTCGCTTGCCGAGGCGGGGTGTCGGTCGCTTTGGCCGGGTGTCGACCGACACCTGGCGCCGGAGGGTTGTCGAGAACGTAGCCGTCGCCTCGGCCCAAGGCACAGCCGCCTATCGTCAGCAGCGCCAGAAAAGCAACCACGCGTCTCATCGGTTTGGCTCCCGCCGGGACCGCGGCGCGTCGAAGATTGCCCGCTGCGCCCATCGTGCCTCGATTCTGGCTCGGGTGACAGCGCGATCAAGCGACTTGGCTGAAGCAGACCCCGACGCCGTCCGGCTCCTCGCTTGCGCGGGGAGCCGGATCGGAACGAACCAGGTTCGGGCTGGCGGGCTGGCGCTCAGTAGAGCGAGCAGACCCGGCGGTAGCCGACGACCTCGCCGAAGCGGTTGACGCGCTCGACCAGGTCGCAGCGGCGCTCGGGCTCGTAGCCATAGACCGGGGCGGCGTAGGCGTGGGAGCCGGCCGCGATCAGGCCGCCGACGGCGAGCGCGGCGATGCCGGCGCCGACGCCCCAGTGCATGCCGCGATGGCGCGGGCGGGCTTCGGCGGTGGTGGCGGCCAGCGTGGTGGCCAGGGTCAGCGCGGCGAGGGTGGACAGGGCGATCTTGCGGAACGAGGCGGTCATGGTCTTGGTCTCCTGGGGTCCGTTCGGGAGCGAACCATTCGCCCTCCTTGAGCATTGGTCGCAGCGGGCCCGGGAGAGGTTCAAAGGCGGGGTGGATTATTTTTCTCGGGAGAGGCGCACTCCGTTTCCCGTCATGGTCGGGCTCGTCCCGACCATCCACGTCTTCCCTCGTGCTCTATGCCAAAGACGTGGATGCCCGGCACAGGGCCGGGCTTGACGGGTGCGCTACCCCGCCGTGACCCTTCGCCAGAAGCTCGACGAGAAGCCCGGATCGATATGGCGGGCGAAGTCGCGCCAGTGCGGGAAGGAGGCCTCGAAGGTCGAAGGCGACATCCGCGCATCCTTGTAAGGGTTGATGCGGCCGCCGGCGGCCAGCGTCACCCGGTCGAGTTCGGCCAGCAGGCGCTCGGTGCGTGCGCCGCGATTGGGGAAGTCCAGCGTCAGCGTCGCGCCGGGGATCGGGAACGACATCAGGCCGGGCGAGGGCACGTCGCCAAACAGCTTCAGAACGGTAAGGAACGAGGCCTCGCCGGAGGCCAGCGTCAGCCGCAGCATCTCCTCCACCGCCGCGCGTGCATCGGCCATCGGGATCGCGCACTGGAACTGGCGCAGGCCCTTTGGCCCATAGGCGCGGTTCCAGTCGCGGACCCGGTCGAGCGGGTAGAAGAACGGGCGGTAAGGAATGCGGCGCGGCGCGGGATCGCGGGCTTGCGCGTTGCGGTAGAGCCAGTTGAAGGCGCGCAATGTCAGCCCGTTGATCAGCGGCACGGGCGGCGTGAGCGGGAAGGCAAGCGTCCGGGCAGGCTGCGAAGGCTCACCGCCCGAGGCCGGCGCGTGGTTGGCGCGGAAAAAGACGCCCCGGCCGAAATCGGCCCCGCCGGCGAGCGAGTCGATCCAGGCCACGGTGTAGTCATGCGTCGCGTCCGATTCCGCCGCGATCGCGAAGAAGCGGTCGAGCCTGTCGAAATGCAGCACCTCCTGCATCATCTCGGACGAGGCGATCGGCATGAGCTGCAGCGTGACCTGCGTGATCAGCCCGGTCAGGCCGAAGCCGCCGATCGTGGCGGCGAAAAGCTCCGGGTTGAGGTCGGGGGCGCAGGTCAGGCGGGTTCCGTCCGAGCGCATCAGCTCGAAGGCCCGGACATGGCGGCCGAAGCAGCCGGCGCGGTGATGGTTCTTGCCATGGACGTCGTTGGCCAGCGCGCCCGCGACGGTGACGAGGCTGGTGCCCGGCGTCACCGGCGGGAACCAGCCGGCCGGCACGACGAGCCTCAGCAGATCGTCGAGCAGGACGCCCGCCTCGCAGGTGACGAGGCCGCTTTCGCGGTCGAAGTTCAGCACCCGGTCGAGCCGGCGGCCGAGGATTAGCGCGCCGCCGTCGTTCAGGCAGGAATCGCCATAGGAGCGGCCATTGCCATAGGCGAGTGCGGGCGCGGGGTGGTTTTCGGGGCCGGCGCACCAGTCCTGCGGCGTCACGAGGCTTGTGTCCCGGGCGACGAGCCCGCCCCAGGAGCGGCAATCGGAGGCCCTGCCGTCGGCGGCGCGCCCGGTCACGGCAGGACCGAGGCGACGACCATGATCGCGACGACCAGCACGCCCATGAGCTGGCTGCGCCAGTCGCGGATCATGAAGACCAGCGGGTCGTCCGGCATCTGGCCGCGCCGCGCCAGGAACCAGACGCGCGCCATCTGGTAGAGGATGATCGGGCAGATCAGCCAGATCACCTCGGGATGGCGGTAGAGTTCCTTGACGGCGGCCGAGTCGACATAAAGCGCCATGATCAGCGCGCAGGTGCAGCCCGACGCCATGCCGAGCTGCGACAGGGCCTCGATATCCTCGGCGTGGTAGCCGCGACCGGCCTTCTTCAGGCCCGACTGATCCTGCGTGATGCGCAGCTCCGCATAGCGCTTCACCAGCGCCAGGCTCAGGAACAGGAACATCGAGAAGGCCAGCAGCCAGGAGGAGAGCGGGATCGCGGCGGCTGCGTTGCCGGCGAGGATGCGCAACGTGTGCAATGCGGCCAGGCCCAGCACATCGACGAGCAGCTTGCGCTTGAGATAGAACAGATAGAGCAGCGCCAGAGCGAGATAGGCGCCCAGCGCCAGCAGGAAGAGTTGCGGCTTTGGCAGCAGCGCCGAGAGGCCAAAGGCTGCCGCCAGCAGCAGCGGCACCGCCATATAGGCCTGCCGCTCGGTGATCTCGCCGGCGGCGAGCGGCCGCTTGCATTTGGTCGGGTGTCGCCGGTCGGCCTCGACATCGACGATGTCGTTGAGCAGATAGATCGACGAGGCGATCAGGCTGAAGGCGACGAAGGCGACGACGCCATGGCCGATCGCGGCCAGATCGAAGACATCATGGTTGAGCATGATCGGCACGAAGACCAGCCCGTTCTTGAGCCAGTGATGAGGCCGCATCGCCCTGATCATCGCAGTCGGTGACATAGCAGAATTCTTCCCGTCCCCAGATTTCCTGCCTCTGCCGGCTGCTTCGACGTCGAGACGATCCGCGATCGACATGCATCGGCGCTCCGGCGCGGCTGTCTTACTGCGGAAATTGCTAAATCCGGGTGGATGTCCGGCCGGCAAGGCTTCGCCTTCGCCCGCCATGCTTAACGATTGCCTTGCGACCGGCGAAAACCGGGCTGGGTTGTCCGTGATGCCTTCTTTCCGTGAACGGCCATCTACAGATCGCCGGCCGGTCGCTTGCAATGACCGGCGCTCCGTCCGATCCTGACCGACGCCTTTCAGGGCAGGCTTTCGCCTGCAGCGACGCGTCAAGGTCGTCCCGATCCACCAGTTCCGCGCCAGGCTATGACAGCATGAACGAGACGGCGGCTGCGAACCGCGAGCGGCTTCTCGTCGTCGAGGACGACCCTGTCACGCGCGCGATGATCGCCGGCTATTTCAGCGATCAGGGCTTTCGCGTCGAGGAGGCCGACAGCGTCGCGGCCGCGCGCCGGGCGGTCAGGCGGGTCAAGCCGGAGCTGGTCTTCCTCGACGTCGTGCTGCCCGATGGCGACGGCTTCGACTTCGCCAAGGAGCTTCAGGGCGCGTCCGACGCCGGCATCATCTTCGTGACGCGACGCGACACCGACATCGACCGGATCGTCGGGCTCGAACTGGCCGGAGACCATTACGTTTCCAAGCCGGTCAATCTGCGCGATCTGCTGGCGCGCGCGCGCTCGCTGCTGCGCCGGCGCAAGATCGAGCGCGAGACGGCGCGCCGCTCGACCACGATCACCTTCGGCCCCTTCATGATCGACCTGCTCAGGCGCGAGCTCGCCACCGTAAACGGCGACCCGATCCGGCTGACGCGCGGCGAGTTCGACCTGCTGGCGGCGCTCGTCGACAGCAATGGCCGGCCGCTCAGCCGCGACTATCTGATCGAGGTCGTCAGCAACCGCCATGGCGAGGTCGACGCCCGCACCGTCGATGCGCTCGTGGCGAGGTTGCGGCGCAAGCTGACCGGGGCCGGCGAGCCGCGCGTGATCGCGACCGTCAGCGGCATCGGCTACAAGCTCGGCATCTTCGCCGAGCGCAACGCCTGAGCCGGCCGGGCCGGTGCTGCCGGCTGCCCGTCGCGCAGGCTCTCCAGCGCCTCGGTGCGCGCCTGCGCCAGACGCGCCACGGCGTCCGAAAGCTCGTCGAGAGGCGCGCTGGCGGCGGCGGCTTCGATCGCGGCGGCCTGCGCCACCGCCTGCCCCAGCCCGAGCGCGGAGGCCGAGCTGGCGAACTGGTGGGCGGCGCGCTCCACGGCCTTGCGGTCGGCCGCGCCCAACGCCTCGTGCAGCGACGCGATCTGAGCCTGGGAGACCGTCGCAAACAACGCGAACAGCTCGCCCAGCCGCGAACCGCCGATCAGGCGCTCCTGCTGGTCGAGAAAGCCGCGATCGACCGCGCGGTCGGTCCGCAGCGTCACGCCGGCAATCCGGCCCCTGCGCTTGCGGCCGCGACCGAGCGCCTGCAGCAGCGAGGCCGAGGTCGCGGGCTTGGACAGGATCGTGCCCAGCCCCGCCTGGCGCAGCCGGCGCATCGTCTCGGGCGAGACATCGGCCGTCAGCGCCACGATCTCGGGCTGTGTGCTGGCCGCCATCGCGCGGATCGCCTGGGCGGTCTCGATGCCGTCCATACCGGTCATGTGCATGTCGAGCAGCACGACATCGACGCGCTGACGCTCCAGCAAAGCCAGCGCGCCCTCGCCCGAAGCCGCCGTCAGCGCGCGGTGGCCGGCCTTGCCGATCATGATGCGCGCGACTTCGCGCGTCACCGGCTCGTCGTCCACGACAAGCACGATCAGGGGCTCGTCGATCGCCTTGCCGGTCTCGGCCGAGGCCGAAGCTCGCGCGGCCGGGGCCGGCAGCCGCACGGTGAAGGCGCTGCCTTGCCCCGGCGCGCTCTCCAGCGACAGGGTTCCGTCCATCAGCGCCACGAGCTTGCTGCAGATCGCGAGACCGAGCCCGACCCCACCGGAGCGCCGGCCCGTTTCCGGATCGACCTGGACGAAATCCTGGAAGATGCGGCCTTGCATCGTGGGATCGATCCCGATGCCGGTGTCGCGCACGGTCACGATCAGGGTCGCCGGCTGCCCCGGAACGGCCGGTGCGATCTCGGAGCGGAGCACGATCTCGCCCGCATCGGTGAAGGCCACGGCATTGCTCAGGAGGTTGAGCACGAGCCGGTTGATCTTGGCGGGGTCGCCATGAAGCCTGGCTTTCGCGACGTGATCCAGCTCCAGTTTCAGGATCAGGCCCTTTCGCTCGGCGCTTGGGCGCAGCAAAGCGGCGGCCGCCGCGAGCAGCGGGCCGGGCTCGTAGTCGCGCCGGTCCAGCGGTTCTGTGCCCGCCTCCAGCCGCGAAAGGTCGAGCGTCGCATTGGCGAGATTGATCAGCGTCTCGCCCGACAGCGCCGCCATCTCGACCAGGCGTCGGTCGCGCTGGCTCATGCGCTTGCGGTCGAGGATTTCGAGCACGCCGAGCACGCCAGACAAGGGCGTGCGGATGTCGTGCCCGACGACCGCGAGGAAGCGCGATTCCGCCC
>JBKJSB010000052.1:0-7139 GCA_046593015.1 Allobosea sp. | reverse complement strand
CGACATCGCCGAATGTCTCGACCTCGCTCTGGCGGCGGCAGGGCTGGCGCAGGCGCCGTTGCCGCGCATCGCCACACTGGCCGCCCGCGGCGCAGAGCCCGGCCTGCTGGCGCTGGCCAAGGCGCGCCATGCCGAACTCGTGGCCATTCCCGACGAGGCGCTCAAAGGTTTCGAGGCGTCCTGCGCGACGCGCTCGACCCGCATTTCCGCGCTCTATGGCGTCGGCTCGGTGGCGGAAGCCGCGGCGCTCGCGGCGGCGGGACCTGGCGGGGTACTGATCCAGCCGCGCATCGCGACCGCGCGCGTCACCTGCGCGCTGGCGAGATCGGCCTCATGACGATCCATTTCATCGGCGCGGGCCCCGGCGCACCCGACCTCATCACCCTGCGCGGACGCGACCTGATCGCGGCCTCGCCCGTCTGTCTCTATGCCGGCTCGCTGATCCCCAGGGCGATGCTCGATTGGTGCCCTGCGGGCGCGCGGATCATCGACACCGCGCCGCTCGACCTCGACGCGATCCTCACCGAGATGGTTGCGGCCCATGCCGCCGGGCAGGACGTGGCGCGGCTGCATTCCGGCGATCTTTCGATCTGGAGCGCCTGCGGGGAGCAGATGCGAAGGCTGGACACGCTCGGCATCCCCTACACGGTGACGCCGGGCGTGCCGGCTTTCGCGGCTGCGTCCGCCGCGCTGAAGCGCGAGTTGACGCTGCCTGGCGTGGCGCAATCGCTGGTGCTGACGCGGACCTCGGGCCGGGCCTCGGCGATGCCCGAGCGCGAGACGCTCGCCGCCTTCGCTGCGACGGGGGCGACGCTGGCGATCCACCTCTCGATCCATGTGATCGATCAGGTCGTCTCTGAGCTCACGCCGGTCTATGGGCCAGCTTGCCCGGTCGCGATCGTGTTTCGCGCGTCGTGGCCCGAGGAGCGCGTGCTGCGCGGGACGCTGGCGACGATCGCGGAGCAAGTGCGCGAGGCAGGGCTTGAGCGCACGGCGCTGATCCTCGTCGGGCCTGCGCTCGGCGCGGAGGATTTCGGCGAGAGCGCGCTGTACTCGACGGGCTACGACCGCCGCTTCAGGCCGGGAGGCGGGGTGTGAGCGCGCTAACCGACCTTGCGGAACGGCGTCCGCGCCACCAGCCCGCCCTCGCGGTCGAAGACCGCGATCTCAAGTTCCACCTCGACGCCGAGCATGCGCGCGGCGCTGCGCCAGGCGTGTTGCGCGACGATGTCGGCGAGCGGCAGACCCGCTCCTTGCGCGCGCTGCATCACCTCCAGGGCGGTATTGGCCTGCGGCGTCCAGGCGGCGAAATCCTCACTTCCGCCCGCCTCGCGGATCCGATCGGACAGCCAGGCGAAATCGACCGGGCCGGCGCGGGAGTGCAGATCGAGCATGCCCTGCCCGAGCTTGACCATCTTGGCGAAGCCGCCGGCCACCGTGACGCGCTGGACGGGGTGCTGGCGCAGATATTTCAGCATGCCGCCGGCGAAATCGCCCATGTCGATCAGGGCCTGCTCGGGCAGGCCGTGCAGGGCGGCTACTGCCGCCTCCGAGGTCGCGCCGGTCGCGCCGGCGACATGGGTGAGGCCGGTGGCGCGGGCGACGTCGATGCCGCGATGGATCGAATGGATCCAGGCCGCGCAGGAGAACGGGATGACGATCCCGGTCGTGCCGAGGATCGACAGGCCGCCGACGATGCCGAGCCGGGGGTTCATGGTCTTTCGCGCGATCGCCTCGCCGCCGGGAATGGAGAGCGTGACGGTGACGTCGCGCGGGCCGCCGGTCTGTCCTTGAATCTCGGCCAGCGCCTGCGCAATCATCGCGCGCGGCATCGGGTTGATCGCCGGCTCGCCGACCGCCAGCGGCAGGCCGGGCAAAGTGACCGTGCCGACGCCTTCGCCCGCGCGGAAGACAACGCCCCCGCCGGCGGGAGCCGGTCCAACCCGCGCGATCACCGTCGCGCCATGGGTGACGTCCGGGTCGTCGCCGGCGTCCTTGACGATGCCGGCCTCCGCGCCGTCTTCGAGCCGCATCTGACGCGCGAGCGCAAAAGCCGGCTGCTGGCCGCCCGGCAGCGTGATCGCGACGGGATCGCGGAATTCGCCGGTGATCCAGCCGGCAAAGGCGGATTTGGCGGCGGCGGCGGCGCAGGACCCGGTCGTCCAGCCGCGCCGCAATTCGCTGTCTCCTGGACTAGGCTTGGGCTTCTCGATCATGAAGGTCTGCATAGCGCAGCCGGCGGGCCGCGTCAGCTTGGCACGACGCCCTCTTCCCCCTCCCCCCGCTTGCGGTGGGGGGGGCTGGGGTGGGGAGGGGAGTCCAGGCCGTCGCAGCCAGGCGTCGGCGTTGAGCCATGTTCTGCTCGCCCCCCCATCCCTAACCCTTCCCCACCGCAAGCGGGGGGAAGGGGATCGGAGACGTCGGCCCGAGCTTTCGAAGGCCCCTTCTCCGCCAGCACCTCGCGCTTGCGGCGCGACCAGCGCGTCAGGAAGCCGCCATCCTCGCCATCATCGTGTTCGCCATCGCCGCGCGGGGCCATCAGCTTTCGTCTCCGCGCCGCAAACCGGCGTCCGGACGCGGCCCGCCGCCCTTGCGCGGATCGTGCTCCTGGCGCTTGCGCTTGATGAATTCGCGCTCGACATGGTGCGCGTCGAAGAAGGCGAGCACCTGCTCGGCGATTCCCGCCGGCATCGGCAGCGCCTCGATGATGTCGCCGACATTCTCGCAGAAATCCTCGCCCTCGAACGGGTCGGCGGTGACGCCGACCAGCTCCAGTTCGGGCTCTATGCCGGTCGGACGGACGGCGACCCAGAGCTTGGCGCGGCCGGCCTGGAAGTTCTCGCGGAAATGGGCGGTGTCGACCGAATGCAGCGTCAGAACCGCCGGGCCGAGATAGAAACTCGTCCGGTCCGGCTCTCGCTTGAGTTCTGTCCACGGCGCAAGCGCCGGCGGCTCGGGCAGCACGGCGATCGGCGTCCAGGCATGGTCGGCCCAGGGCGAGTCGATCCGGCGGCGTTCGACCACGACGCCGACCTCGATGTGCTGTTGTGCCATGCCGGTCTCCTCAATGCGCCAGAGCGGGATCGGCGAGCGGCAGCCCCGCCACGAGGTTCTGCGGCTTCATGCGCAGGATCCTGTCGTCCGACATCGCCATCAGCAGATAGACCGGCGCGCCCTTGGCGGCGGGCAGCACCGGCACCTCGGCGGGCAGCGTCAGCCTGTAGAGCGCCAGCAGCCGCGAGGCAGCGTCCTCCGCCATCGTCTCGCCCTGCCAGAGCGCGTTGCCGATCGCGGTCGCTTCCGCATCGAGCCCGACGAACCATCGCCAGTCCGCGTCCTTGACGCTCTCGACCGGCTCAATGGTCGCCTCAAAGCCGTGGATCGCCCGCAGCCAGTGCCGCAGCGCCTCGCCCAGAGCGGCCCGGCCCGACGGCTTGCCGCCGAGATCCAGCACCATGTCGAAGCCGTCCGAGCGCTGCCAGTAATGCTCGGCATTGGCGGTCTTCAGGATGTCGAGCGAGGTCACGGCCGGACCGCCCAGCATGGCGAGCAGCGGCGAGGCGTGCCGGTCGGCTTCGTGCCCCTCGATGATCTCGGCGTCGGCGAGCAGGATCGTGTTCTCGTGGAAGGTGACGCGCTGCGGCCGGAACAGGCATTCGGCCGCCCGCACGACGAAGGGGTCGTCCACCGCGTCGAGCGCGCCGCGCAGGATCACATGCACGAGCTGGTCGAGGAACAGCGGCGGGATCCCGGCGACGCCCTGGCGGATCAGCGCCGCGTAGGCCGCCTCCAGCGTCGGCGCAGCGGTGAGCCGGTCGCGCCAGCCCAGCATGAAGCGCCAGTTCTCGCGCGCATCCGCGTCGGCGATGGCGGCGATCGCGGCCTTGGAGATATCCGCCTGCGGCTGCGCCATCAGTCTGGCGTGAAGCGCGCGCTCGGCGTCGCAGGCCTCCTCGGGCGGCAGCAGTTCGGGCCGCGCCAGATAGGCCTTGAGGAAATCATCGGTCACGGCGAGCCCGCCGCCGGGCGCGCGGTCGAGCAGGAGATGGCCGGAGGCAGCCCAGAAATGCGTCATGACGCAGTGTTCTTTCTCAAATCTTGCGTCTTTCTCAGATTCAGCAGGTCGACCTCCTCGGCCGGCCCGTGCTCGCCTTCGACCTCGAGAAACTCGAAGGCGCGAAAACCCTCGGTGTCATGGCTGGGGCGCGGGGTCAGCGTGCGGAAGCGCTCGCGGATTTCGCCATCCTCGAGGCTGCGATGCAAGGCCAGCAGCGTCTGCGCCGGATGGTCGCACAGCGAGGCCGCGAAGGCGATCTCGCCCTCGGCGGCGGCGCGGGCGGAAGCGAGATCGGGCGCGCCGAGCTTTTCGATGAGCTGCGCGGCAAGCTGCGCGACTGCGCTCTCCCGCTCTGTCTCGCTCGCCTCCGTCACCACTGCAAGCGTGCTCCAGCCAAAACTGCCGATGCCGAGGAAGCCGGAGCGGAAGGCGACGCGGCCCTTGGCGTCGAGCGCCTCCACTTGGCCCGGATCGAACCGGAAGGAGCCGGTCACCAGCCATTCGCCGGGCTCAGCCGCGCGGCGAAACACCAACGTGTCGGAGGGGTCGAGCCTGATCGCGCGCGGGAGCTTGATCACAGCTTCGGGCCGCCGCTGTCGCGGTCGAGCCAGTCGGCTCGTTCGAGCGCCTCGATCAGGCTTTTGCGCTCGGCGCCGGCCTGCGAGGTCGCGACGAGGTCGCCATCGGGCTCGATGCCGTGGCGGGTGCCGACCACCTTGTCGATCCGGTCGAGCCAGCGCTTCACGATCGCCTTCGGCCCGTCGCTCTGCCACTGCGTCACGCCGAGCATCAGATGGCGCGAGAAGGATTCGATCAGATCGACCGCATCGACCTCCTCGAAGCCTTCCTCCTCCATGCCGACGCCGGTCTGCCCCATCGAGAACGGGCTCATCGTCGTCGCCCGCAGCATCGCGCCGAACACCAGCCAGTCCGGCGTTTCGGCCTCGGCGCAGCCGGCCGGCCAGGCTAGCCTGCCGCCGCCGATCAGGCCGAGATCGTAGACCAGCGCATCGGGCCAGCGAAACAGGATCGGCCGCTCGGGCGGGCAATGCACCGCAAGCGCGTCGGCAAGCGCGTTCATGGCGAGGTAATGCGCCAGCCGCGCCTCGCGCAGGGCTGAGTCGGGCTCCAGCACGACGGCGAATTCGACGATGTCGAAGCGGCGCGCCCAAACCAGCGTGGCCGCTCCGGCATCAGGCGCGATCGTCTGCGCATGGGCGAACGCATCGCCCGCTTCGCGCAGCGTCACGAGCGAAAAACCCGGGGGCAGCACCGGCTCGCGCCTGAGATCGTCGGAGCGCCGGACGGTCACCACCATGACGCCGCTCCACGCGATCCCTCATCCTGAGGAGCAAGCGCAGCTTGCGTCTCGAAGGGTGCTCCAGCGCGCTCTGAAGCATCCTTCGAGACACCGCTACGCGGCTCCTCAGGATGAGGGCTTTGGGTGGTCATCGGTCAGTTTCTCCCCAAAGCCGCGACGAAAGGCGCGGCGTTTGTTTCTTTTGAACCTCTCCAATTCCATATAAGCGTTGAAATCCGCAAGAGAGACGAAAAGACGCTCTCGCGAGCCCAAGGACGCGACCGCCCATGACCGATGCCGCCCGCACGCTGATCGTCTGTTCGTGCGAGGATACGATGCCGCTCGATATGCCGGCGCTGGCCAGGGGCTGCCCGAGCGCCGACATCCGCAGCGCCCGCCATCTTTGCCGTTCGCAAACCGAGATCGTCACGAAGTTGCTCGGCGAGAGCGACGCCATCACCATCGCCTGCACGCAGGAAGCGCCGCTGTTCGAGGAACTGGCGGCCGACCTCGACTACGAGGGCGAGCTGGTCTTCGCCAACATCCGCGAGACCGGCGGCTGGGCGAAGCAGGCAAGCGCAGCCGGGCCCAAGATGGCGGCGCTGCTGGCTGCCGCCGCCGAGCCGATGCCGGCGATGGGCTTCACCACCCTGACCAGCAAGGGCGTTGCGCTGGTCTATGGCCGCGACGAGACCGCGATTTCCGTCGGCCAGCGCCTCGCCGACCATCTCGACGTGACGATCCTGCTCAGCCGTCCCGGCGAGATCGCGCCGCCGCGCGTGATGGCGACGCCGGTGCTGAAAGGCACGATCGGGGCCGCAACCGGCTGGCTCGGCGCGTTCGAGCTGACGGTCAACGACTATGCCGCCCCGCTGCCCTCGTCCCGCGCAAAGCTCGTCTTCGGCGAGCCGCGCAACGGCGCGGTCTCGCAATGCGACATCGTCATCGACGTCTCGGGCGGGACGCCGCTGTTCCCGGCCGGCGATTTGCGCGCCGGCTATCTCAGGGCCGATCCGCGCGATCCCGCCGCGATCGAAAAACTGGTCGCGGATGCGAGCCATCTCGTCGGCGAGTTCGACAAGCCGCGCTATGTCCGCCTCAACGAGGACCTCTGCGCCCATTCCCGCTCGCAGAAGACCGGCTGCACGCGCTGCCTCGAGCTCTGCCCGACAGGCGCGATCACCCCCAATGGCGATCATGTCGCGATCTCGGCCGAGATCTGCGCCGGCTGCGGGGCCTGCGCCGCCGTCTGCCCGACAGGCGCGGTCACCTACGCCCTGCCGCCGACAGACGCGCTTATGCGCCGTTTGCGCACGCTGCTGACCACTTTCGCGCAGGCCGGCGGTCGCGACGCAATCGTGCTGCTGCACGATGCCGAGCATGGCGAACCGCTGATCGACGCGCTGGCCCGCTTCGGCGACGGGCTGCCGGCCCGCGTCCTGCCGCTGCGCGTCAACGAGATCACGCAGCTGGGGTTGGAGACCTATGCGGCCGCGCTCGCCTTCGGAGCTTCGGCTATCCGCGTGCTCGGCCGCGCGAAGCCGAAGCACGATCTCTCCGGGCTGACGCGCAATCTCGACTACGCCAGCACGCTTGGCCGGGCTCTCGGCTTCGGCGAGGGCAGGGCCGGCGTGATCGAGACCGACGACCCCGACCAGCTCGCGCTGGCGCTGGCGCAGATCGCCTCCTGCCAGCCCTCCGCCAACCCCGCCCGCTTCCGCCCGATGGGCGAGGGCCGTCCGCTGCTGCGCCAGGCGGTGTCGGAACTGCACGCGGCCGCGC
>JBKJSB010000217.1:0-7623 GCA_046593015.1 Allobosea sp. | reverse complement strand
GCCATGTTGCGCCGCACCGTCATGTGCGGATAGAGCGCGTAGTTCTGGAACACCATCGCGATGTCGCGTTCTTTCGGCGGCACGTCGTTGACGACGCGCGGGCCGATGCGGATCTCGCCGCCCGAGATGTTCTCGAGGCCGGCAATCATGCGCAGCAGGGTTGATTTCCCGCAGCCCGACGGGCCGACCAGGATGACGAACTCGCCGTCCGAAATGTCGATATCGACGCCGTGGATAACCTGCGTCGTGCCATAGGCCTTGCGCACGTCGGCAATCTGGACTGTGGCCATGGGAGCCTTCCTTTGGTCTTCGCTTCCTCGAGGATGCGGTGACGGCTCTCCGGGAGAGCCTTCCGCATCGCGGCCTTACCGGCTTCTTGTGACCGATCGATGCAAGCGGGCGCAAGGCCAGGGCGTCGCCTCAAGGCAAGGCTTGGCCTGTTGCGTCCGGTTTCATCTGCGATAAAGTCATACCATAGAGACAGGCGTGTCAAGCGCCGGCTGCAGGTTTCGCGGGGCGTCGCCCCCCGTTGCTTTGCGGGATGGAGGAGAGGCGAAAGACGATGCGGGTGCGCGATTTCTCGCGGCCGACCACGCTGAACCCCGACCGCCTGTTCGGGCAGGTGGCGCGCAAGCTCGCGGTCGCGATCATCTCCGGCACCTACCGCGCCGGCGATTTATTGCCCAACGAGGATGCGCTGCGCTCGGAGATCTCGGTCTCCCGCACCGCCTATCGCGAGGCGGTCAAGGTGCTCACGGCCAAGGGGCTGGTGGAATCGCGGCCCAAGAGCGGCACCAGGGTCGCCGCCCGCGAGCGCTGGAACCTGCTCGACCCCGATGTGCTCTCCTGGCATTTCCAGGCCGATCCGAACGAGAAATTCCTGCGCGATCTGTTCGAACTTCGCCGGTTCGTCGAGCCGAGCGCGGCAAGGCTGGCCGCGATCCGGCGCACGCCGGCCGATCTCGCGCGCATCGAGGCGGCCTTTCGCGGCATGACCGCGACCGCTCCTTACGCGGAGGCGACGATCCGGGCCGATCTCGCCTTTCACGAGGCGATCTTTGCAGCCGCCCAGAACTCGGCCCTGCAGTGCCTGAGCAGCGTGGTGACCGCCGCGATCCAGTGGACGCTGCTGCTGAAGGCCGCCGACGACCGCAACTACTTCGTCGAGTCGCTGGTCGATCACGAGCGGGTGCTGGAGGCGATCATCCAGCGCGACGGCGATCTCGCGGCGTCGCGGATGACGGCGCTGGTCATCGACGCACTGAACTCGACGCTGACCTTCATCGAGCCTGCATCGGGTGCGCAGACGCATAAAATCGCATGATTAAGTCATACTACTTATGCGCGGATGCGCCCTTTTCCGGGGCGATCCGATGTGTAGAGATGAGACCGGCCGCTGACGCTCATTCGGGGTTGCAGCACGTCTCGCGCCCGTCACTTAATCGATTCAGATTTCCGGAATCAAGCTCCGTCACGTTCTCCCGCTGACGGTCCGTCCGCAGCTCATCATCCGCCAGACCAACTCCCAGCACCTAATGGAAACGCATGCCATGACCCGGCCCAACGCCACTGAGATCATCATGACCGGCCCGCTGATGGCCTATGCCGCCGACCAGTTGAAGGCGCGCTTCACCGTCCACGAACTCTGGAAGGCCGACGACCGCGCCGCCATGCTGGCGCAGGTGGGCTCCCGCGTGCGCGGCGTCGCCGGCGGCGGCAGCCATGTGCGCATCGACGGCGCGCTGTTCGACGCGCTGCCCAACCTCGAAATGGTCGCCAATTTCGGCGTCGGCTACGACAATGTCGATGCGACCGAGGCCGGCAAGCGCGGCATCGTCGTCTCCAACACGCCCGACGTGCTCTCCGACGAGGTCGCCGATCTCGCCATCGGCCTGCTGCTCTCGACGATCCGGCAATTGCCGCAGGTCGACCGCTATCTGCGCGAGGGCAAGTGGCTGAAAGCCGCCTATCCGTTGACGACGTCGCTGCGCAAGCGCTCCATCGGCATCGTGGGACTGGGCCGCATCGGCAAGGCCGTGGCTCACCGGCTCGAGGCCTTCGGCGTGCCGATCGCCTATCACGGCCGCTCGCGCCAGCCCGACGTGGCCTATCGCTACTATCCCTCGCTGGTCGAGATGGCGACGGATGTCGATACGCTGGTCTCGGTCGCGCCGGGCGGCGCCTCGACCCATCACATGATCAATGCCGAAGTCCTCAAGGCGCTGGGCCCCAACGGCATCGTCGTCAATGTCGGGCGCGGCACCGTCATCGACGAGCAGGCGCTGATCAAGGCCCTGCAGGACAAGACCATCCTCTCGGCCGGCCTCGACGTGTTCGAGGACGAGCCGCGCGTGCCGGCCGAACTGATCGCGATCGAGCATGCCGTGCTCTTGCCCCATGTCGGCTCGGCCTCGGTCCATACCCGCGAGCAGATGGGCCAGTTGCTGGTCGACAATCTGGCCTCGTGGTTCGACGGCAAGGGCCCGCTGACCCCCGTGCCGGAAACGCCATGGACGCCGAAGGGATGAAGGCGGTTTCCGTCATTGCGAGCACCCGGGTCTTGCCTTCGGCAAGCCCGAGTACCGGCTCCGCGAAGCGATCCGGCGTCTCGCGCCGAGCTCTGGGTTGTTTCGCTGCGCTCGCAATGACGGCAGGGTTCCTCAGCCAGGCCGTCGCGCAGGCGCAGCCGCCCGTGCGCGGGGCCGACAGGGCCCCCGACGCGATCGCGCCGCTGCTCGGCGCATGGGATGTCGAGAAGGTCGGCGCGTCGCGCAAATGTACCATCACGCTCGGCGTCGAGGAGGCGCCGCATGGCCGGCAATTGCGCTTTCCGGCAACCTGCAGGCGGGCCTTGCCGATCCTGAGCGCGGCCGCGTCCTGGACCGTCACGGCGGAGGGCAAGCCGCGCCTCAACGACGCTCTGGGCAAGCCCGTGCTCATCTTTGGCGAAACCGGAGCCGAGGGCGGCTTCGATGGCAAGACCGGTGACGGGCAACAGTATCGGCTCGACCCGAAGGGCTATCCGCGCAGCGCGCGCCGGCCGCAGCCGAGCGCCGCCGAAATGGCGGCCACGGCGGCCCAGCGTCCGACCGCAGTCGATCTCTCCCGCGCGCCGGCCGCCGAGAGCCTCCCCGGCCGCTACAGCGTGATGCGCCAGCCCAACCGCGAGGCTTGCCGGATCGTGCTCAATGCCGGCCCGCCTGCATCGAGCGGCCGCCTGCCGGCCGCCTTCGAAGGAAATTGCGCCGACACCGGCATGACGATCTTCGATCCCGCCGGCTGGCGCTACGCCGCCGGCCGGCTCTCGCTGATCGCCCGCAAGGGCCACAGCGTCGAGCTCGTCTTCGAGAACGGTCAGTGGCGCAAGGATCCGGCCGTGGGCGCGACGCTGCTGCTGAAGAAGCTGCCGTGAGGCAGTGGTGATCATCAGATGAAGAACTCGTCCTTGAGTTCGGCCGGGAACAGGCGCTCGGCGTAAAGCTTGCGGAAGCGCTCGACGCCGATCGAGGCGATCACGTCCTGGTTCAGCCTCAGGATCGACAGCACGCGGCCGGTGCGCGGACCGATCGGGTCGCCCGTCTTCATCGCATCGACGCGAGCGTCGTGATGCATCATCTGTCCGCCTTCATTGGTCCGGTCATGCTCCTTCTTGAAATGGACGATGTGGCGGATGGTGTGCTGGCCGCAGACCCCGTCGATGGCGAGTTGCTTGCTGTTGGGCGGAACGAAATTGTATTGCTCGCCGTCGAGCTTCTGCGGCTGGTCCTGCAGCAGCCGGATGAAGAACTGCACGAGCAGCACGTCCTTGCGGCGGTTGGCGCCGCTTTGGCCGACCGATTCGTCGATCAGATAGATGACCGGCAGCGTCGAAGTCGGGCTCAGGATGAGCTTGAGCCTGGGCATGGCGACCTCCACCGCTCCGCGCTACCGTAACGTTAGCATCCCGGGAAGCGAAGGGCGAATCGCAGTCGACCTGGCGGGCGCATGGTTGGCCCGAAGCCGATCGCAACGTTGCTACTGCGCGGCCGTCAGCACCCCGCGCCGGATCTGGTCCTCCTCGATCGATTCAAACAGCGCCCGGAAATTGCCTTCGCCAAAACCGTCATCGCCCTTGCGTTGGATGAACTCGAAGAAGATCGGCCCCAGTACCGTGCCGGAGAAGATCTGCAGCAGGACCTTGCTCATCCGGCCTTCCTTCTCGCCGAGCGCGACCGCCCCTTCGCCGTCGATCAGGATGCCGTTGGCCTTCAGCCGCTCGACCGGCTCGCCATGGTTCGGCACGCGGGCGTCGACCTTCTCGTAATAGGTCACTGGGGGGGCGGGCATGAAGGGCAGGCCGTTGGCGCGGAGTGTCTCGACCGAGGCGTAGATGTCGCGCGCGCCGAGCGCGACATGCTGGATGCCCTCGCCCTTGTACTGGCGCAGGTACTCTTCGATCTGGCTTTTATCGTCGAGCGATTCGTTGATCGGGATGCGGATCTTGCCGCAGGGCGAAGTCAGGGCGCGCGAGATCAGCCCGGTCAGTTTGCCCTCGATGTTGAAGAAGCGGATCTCGCGGAAGTTGAACAGTTTCCCGTACCAGTCGGCCCAGTGGTTCATGCGCCCGCGCATGACGTTGTGGGTCAGGTGGTCGAGATAATGCATGCCGGCCTGCTCGGGATGCGGATCGCGCTCGCCCAGCCACTCGAAATCGACGTCCCAGATCGAGCCTTCTTTGCCCGAACCTTGCGCGCCGTAGCGGTCGACGAAATAGAGCAGCGAGCCGCCGATGCCCTTCACCGCCGGAATGGCAAGCTCGCCGGGGCCGACCTTGCTCTCATAGGGCTCGGCCCCGAGCGAGACCGCCCGCTCGAAGGCGTGCTTCGCATCGACGACGCGAAACGCCATGGCGCAGGCGCAGGGGCCATGCGCGGCGGCGAAACCCTGCGCGAAGGAATCGGGTTCGGCGTTGACGACGAAATTGACGTCGCCCTGGCGGTAGAGCGTCACGTTCTTGGAGCGGTGCCTGGCGACGCGGGCAAAGCCCATCTGTTCGAACAGGCGCCCAAGCTTCTCGGGATCGGGATGGGCGTATTCGACGAACTCGAAGCCGTCGGTCCCCATCGGGTTGGCCTCGGATATGGCGGGCGGTGCGGCGTCGAACGGAAACGGACCCATGGCGTGCTCCTCGCGAATGTCGCTCTGTGGATGTCATGATCGCGCATCAACAGGGCAAGGAGCTTGCAAAATCGGGACTCATGCCAGTTAATCTGCACGGAACGTGCAATGAAGGTCAGGTCTATGCAGAATCAGCCCACTCTCGACGGCTTCGACTGGCGCCTGCTCGACGCGCTCCAGCAGGACGCCTCGCTGACCAATGGCGCGCTGGCGGAGAAGGTCGGCCTGTCGGCGAGCCAGATCTCGCGGCGGCGGCAGCGGCTGGAGCAGGACGGCACGATCCGCGGCTATCGTGCGCTGATCGAACCGTCCGCTGTCGGCCTGGGCGTCACGGTCTTCATCCATGTCGCGCTCGATACGCATTCGCGAGACAATGCCCGCCGTTTCCGCGATCTCGTCAGGCTGACGCCGGCGATCCTCGAGGCGCATGCGCTGACGGGCGAGGCCGACTATCTGCTGAAGGTCGCGGTCGGTGACCTGAAGGAGCTCTCGCGCTTCGTCAACGAGATCCTGATGCCGCATGAGAGCGTCGCCCGCGTCCGTTCCGAGATCGCGCTGGAAACGCTGAAGGAGCCGGGGCTGCTGCCGCTGGCGATGGGTTGAGCGCTTTCGGATGGCGGTTCACCTCCCAAAGTCATTCGACTTTTGCATGGGCCGGCTAGCGATTGCGCGGGGCGCTGCTTAGATGAAGGCTCCGACCCGTAAAAAATGTGCCTTGGAGGAGTTTTTCGATGTTCAACGCCAAGTCGCTTCTCGACGCGCTGATCAGCGCCGGCAGCCAGGCGGGCAAAGGCGGCCTGGCGGGGCCTGGTGGGACGGCTCCGGGCAAGGCCGATGGGCTGGCCAGCACGCTGGGCGGACTGGCGGAACAGTTCCAGCGCGGCGGCGGCGCCGGCGGGCTCGTCGGCATGGCCGGGCAGATCCTCGGCCAGGCGACGCAAGGCGTCGGCGATGCGGCGCGCCAGACCGGCGTGCAGCAGAAGGCGGGCGAGGCGCTGGGCCAGGTCACCGGCGGGCGCAACGTGCAGGATGTGCTCGCGCAGGCGAAGGGCATGCTCGACAAGAACCCGGCCATGGCGACGGCCGTGCTTGGCGGGCTGGGCGCGCTGGTCTTCGGCACCTCGGCCGGGCGCTCGGTCGTCGGCTCGGCGGCGCAGCTTGGCGGGCTCGCGCTGATCGGCGGGCTTGCCTACAAGGCCTACCAGAACCACCAGGCCGGAAAGCCGCTGCTCGACATGCAGCAGGACCCGGTGCTGCCCGCGCCGGCCGGCAGCGGTTTCGAGCCGGAGGCGGCCAGCGAAGCCTCGGCGCTGGTCTTCATCCGCGCCATGATCGCGGCGGCCGCAGCCGATGGCGCGATCGACGCCGAGGAGCGCGACGCCATCCTGGGCGGCCTGCGCGAGGCCGGCTTCGATCCAGAAGCAAATGAATGGCTCAGCCATGAGATGGCGAACCCGGCGAGCGTCGACGTGCTGGTCGAGGCGGCGGCGACGCCCGAGCTGGCGGCGCAGATCTATACGGCGGCCCGCATCGCCATCAATCCCGATACGCCCGCCGAGAAGGATTTCCTGGCGGGCTTGTCGGGCTCGCTCGGGCTCGATGCGGAGCTGGTCGCGAATATCGACGCAGCCGCCAGCGCGGCGAAGGCGTGAGGCTTAACCGATAGGAGGGGTGAGGCTGACGCCTCCCCCTCCGGCCGGACACGGGGGCCTCAGCCCTTGGTCGCCCTGGCCCGGTCCATCGCCTCGACGATCAGCTGCCTGGCCTTGGCGGCGTCGCCCCAGCCGGCGAGCTTGACCCATTTGCCCGGCTCCAGATCCTTGTAGTGCTCGAAGAAGTGCTGGATCTGGTCGAGCGTGATCTGCGGCAGGTCGGTGTAGTTGTGGACGTTCTCGTAACGCTTGGTCAGCTTGGGCACCGGCACGGCGATGATCTTCTCGTCGCCGCCGCCCTCGTCCTGCATCATCATCACGCCGATGGGCCTGACCGCGATATAGGAGCCCGGGATCAGCGGGCGGGTATTGGCGACGAGCACGTCGCAAGGGTCGCCGTCTTCCGAGAGCGTGTGCGGGATGAAGCCGTAATTCCCCGGATAGCGCATCGGCGTGTAGAGGAAGCGGTCGACGAAGAGCGTGCCGGCTTCCTTGTCCATCTCGTATTTGATCGGGTCGCCGCCGACCGGCACTTCCACGATCACGTTCACGTCTTCCGGCGGATTGTTGCCGATCTTGATAGCGTCGATGCGCATCTGATGCCTCCTGCATATATTGGTGCCCGGCAATTGAAGGATTTGACCGTGCTGACAATATTGCCTCGACCATGAAGGCCCGGTTTCTGGAAGATTTCCGGTGCCTCGGTAAATGAATCCCGCTAATATCGGGCCAAATGGAGAAGCCCGGGATGCCGATGCCGAGATTTGCGATTGCCTGCATGATAGTGCTCGCCACCTGTTCGACTGCGGCGACG
>JBKJSB010000251.1:0-11471 GCA_046593015.1 Allobosea sp. | reverse complement strand
CGCCGAGAACAGGTTGGTGATGACGGTCGCGCCCCAGAACGACATCTGGCCCCAGGGCAGGACGTAGCCCATGAAGGCGGTCGCCATCATCAGCAGGAAGATCACCACGCCGAGGATCCAGAGCACCTCGCGGGGCGCCTTGTACGACCCGTAATAGAGCCCGCGGAAGATGTGGATGTAGACGGCGACGAAGAACATCGAGGCGCCGTTGGAGTGCAGGTAGCGCAGCAGCCAGCCATAGTTCACGTCGCGCATGATGTGCTCGACGGAGTTGAACGCCATCTTCGATTCCGGCGTGTAGTGCATCGCCAGGATGATGCCGGTGACGATCTGCGCCACCAGCATGAACATCAGGATGCCGCCGAAGGTCCAGAAATAGTTCAGGTTTCGCGGGACCGGATAGGACACCGCCGAATCATGCACCAGCCGCACGATCGGCAGGCGCGCATCGAGCCAGCGCTCGAAACCGGTCTTGGGAGTGTAGGAACTGTGGCCGCTCATGATGAATGCCTCAGGGCTGTCTCATCGGAATGGAAAGGGGCGAAGCCGGACATGCCTCAGCCGATCTTGATCTTGGTGTCGGCCGTGAACGCATAGGGCGGCACGCCGAGATTGAGCGGCGCCGGACCCTTGCGGATACGGCCCGAGGAATCGTAGTGCGAGCCGTGGCAGGGGCAGAACCAGCCGTCGAACTCGCCCTTGCTCTCGCCGGGCGCGTTGCCGAGCGGAATGCAGCCGAGATGGGTGCAGTTGCCATAGACCACGAGATACTGCGCCTTGCCGTCCTTGACGCGGGCCTGGTCGGCCTGCGGATCGGGCAGCGATGCGACATTGACGGCGCGCGCCTCGTCGATTTCCTTCTGCGTGCGGTGGCGAACGAAGATCAGCTTGCCGCGCCAAAACAGCTTGATCGCCTGGCCTTCCGCGATCGGGGCGAGATCGACATCCATCGGCGCGCCGGCGGCGACCGTCTGCGCGTCGGGTGCGAGCTGGCTGACCAGCGGGATCACGACCGCGCCGAGCCCGACGACGCCGGCAGCCCCGGTGGCGAGGACAAGGAAGTCGCGGCGGGTGCCTTCGGTGGGTTTCGCGCCGGTCACTGCCGTGTTGGTCGATTGGGCCACGATCCGATCCCCTGCTCTGCGCAAAGCCTTGGAAGGCTTTCAATTCAAGTCCAGAGCTCCTGCATAGGAGCCGGCACCGCACGCTGCAATGCGGCGGCGCGTCACTGGCGCGCTCTTTGGCATGCAGTTTGGACGAAGTCTACTATGCCCGCGCCGCATCCGGCATGCATGTGAGCTAGTGCGCAAAAGGCCTGCGCCAAGAGGTTTTTGCCTCGAGCCAACGGGCTTTCGCCTCAGACGAGAGCCTTCTCCGGGTCGGCCGCCGCGATGAAGCCGCCCGATTGCCGCGACCAGAGCCGGGCGTAGAGCCCACCGCGCGCGACGAGCTCGGCATGGCTGCCGGCATCGACGACGCGCCCCTCGTCGAGCACGATCAGCCGGTCGAGCGCCGCGATGGTCGAGAGCCGGTGGGCGATGGCGATCACGGTCTTGCCCTGCATCAGCGTCGTGAGCTGCTCCTGGATCGTCGCCTCGACCTCCGAATCGAGCGCCGAAGTCGCCTCGTCGAGGATCAGGATCGGCGCGTCCTTGAGCAGCACGCGGGCAATCGCGATGCGCTGGCGCTGCCCGCCGGACAGCTTCACGCCGCGCTCGCCGACGCGCGAATCGAAGCCCTTGCGGCCGTCCTGATCCGACAGCCCCTGCACGAATTCATGCGCCGAGGCCTGCCGCGCGGCCGCCGCGATCTCGGCTTGCGTCGCGCCGATCCGGCCATAGGCGATGTTGTCGCCGATCGAGCGGTGCAGCAGCGAATTGTCCTGCGTCACCATGCCGATCTGGGCGCGAAGCGAATCCTGCGTGACCTGCGCGATGTCCTGCCCGTCGATCAGGATGCGCCCGCCTTCCAGCGGGTAGAGCCGCAGTAGCAGGTTGACCAGCGTCGATTTGCCCGCTCCGGACGGGCCGACGAGGCCGATCTTCTCGCCGGGTTTGATCTCGAGATCGAGCCCCTCGAACAGGCCGGCCTTCTTGCCGTAGTTGAAGCGCACGGCCTCGAAACGGATCGCGCCTTCGCTGACGACGAGCGGCCTGGCGTCGGCGGCGTCCGTGAGGTCGTGCGGCTTGGCGATCGTCTCCATGCTCTCCTGCACCGAGCCGATATTCTCGAACACGCCGCGCACAAGATGGATCAGCCAGGTCGACATCTGGACGAGCCGCAACACCAGCCCGATCGAGGCTGCGACCGCGCCCGGCGTCATCGCGCCCTGAGCCCAAAGCCACAGGCAGAGCCAGGCCGTGACCACGACGAGCAGGCTGTTCATCGTCTGCAGGATGACGCTGACGCCGGTGATGAGCCGCGACAGATCGAGGAAGGAGGCGTTCCAGCGCGTCAGTGAGTCGCGCACGGCCGAGCGCTCCGCATCGGCGCGCGCGAAGAGCTTGACGGTGAGGATGTTGGTGTAGGCGTCGACGATGCGCCCCGTGGTCGAGGAGCGGCCAAGCGAATTGGCCTCTGAGCGCTTCTTGGCGCGCGGCACGAAATAGATCAGCAGCACGACATAGGCCCCGAGCCAGACCAGCACCGGCAGCGCCAGCCACAGCGAGGTCGCCCCGAAAAAACCGAGCGCCACCGAGGCGAAGATCAGCGCATACCAGAGGTCGTCGATGACCTCGATCGTCGCGCCCCGGATCGACTGTCCGGCCTGGATGACGCGCGAGGACAGACGGCCGGCGAAATCGTTCTGGAAGTAGCCGAGCGCGTGGCCGAGCGTGTAGACGTGGTTGCGCCAGCGGATCTGGTTGGTGATCTGCGGCACCACGACCTGATCGACGATGGCGTGGTTGGCGAAATAGATCAGCGGCCTGACCACGACGAGCAGGAAGGCCGCGCCCGCCAGCAGCAGGCCATGGTCGCGCCAGATCGTCTCGGGCGACTGGGTCGCGAGCAGGTCGACGAACCAGCCGACCATCAGATACATCGCCGCCTCGATGCCGCTGAAGCCCAGACCCGTCAGCATGATCAGCGCGAGCCAGCCCTTCACCCCCTTGATGTGATGCCACATGAAGGGCCAGACCCCGCGCGGCGGCGTCGCGGTCTCGTCAAAGGACGCGAAGACGTCGACCTGGCGTTCGAGCGTGCGGAACAGGGGAGCGAACATGGCGTGGCCGCCCTCCTCCGGATCGGCATCTTGGTCTCGCGGCATTTTGCATATGGGCCGGACGGCCCGGTTTGGCCACCCGCTTGACGCATGCCGCCCCGCCATCCGATGACCGGAGCCTTACGCTTCCGTCACCCACGATATCGTCAGCATGCTGCGCCTCGCGCTCTACCAACCCGACATCCCGCAGAACGCCGGTACGATGATCCGCATGGCGGCCTGCCTCGGGGTTGCGGTGGACATCGTCGAGCCGGCGGCCTTCGACGTCTCGGACCGGCACTTTCGGCGCTCGGGCATGGACTATCTCGACCGAGCGGCCGTGACGCGCCATGATTCCTTCGCGGCCTTCGATGCCTCACGGCGCGCGGCCGGCCTCCGCCTGATCCTGGCCGAAACCGACGGGGCGACCGCCCATGTCGATTTCGTTTTCCAGGCCGACGACATCGTCATGGTCGGCCGGGAATCGGCCGGCGTCCTGCGCGAGGTCTACGCGGCGGCCGACGCGGTCTTGCATGTGCCGATGCGAGCGGGCCTGCGCTCGCTCAATGTCGCGGTTGCAGCCGCCATCGTTCTGGGCGAAGCCTTGCGACAGGTGGGCGGGTTTACACAGTCTGCCGAAGACTAGGCCTTGGGAGATCGGCGTATGGACGACAAGTCGGCTGCGGACTCAGCCCCCGCCAACCTCGCCCTCGCAGAGGCCATGAAGCCCCGCGCCCGCGCCTGGTTCGAGACGCTGCGCGACCGCATCTGCACGGCGCTGGAGTCAATCGAGGACGAGGCGGCCGGCCCCTTCGCGCCCGAAGCCGATGCGGCGACAGCAGGCCGCTTCGTGCGCACGCCCTGGAGCCGCACCAACCATGACGGGGCCGAGGGCGGCGGCGGCGTGATGTCGGTGATGTCGGGCCGCGTCTTCGAGAAGGTCGGCGTCCATGTCTCGACCGTCTACGGCACCTTCCAGCCCGAATTCGCCGGCCAGATCCCCGGCGCATCGGAAGACCCGCGCTTCCACGCCACAGGCATTTCGCTGATCGCCCACCCGTGGAACCCCCACGCGCCGGCCGTCCACATGAACACCCGCTTCGTCGTGACGACGAAGCCGTGGTTCGGCGGCGGGGCCGACCTGACGCCGGTGCTCGTCCGCCGCCGCACGCAGGACGATCCGGATTCGGTCGCCTTCCATGCCGCCATGCGCATGCCTTGCGAGCGCTTCGCGCCGGTCGCCGACTACGACCGCTTCAAGCAATGGTGCGAGGAGTATTTCTTCCTCAAGCACCGCAACGAGCCGCGCGGCATCGGCGGCATCTTCTACGACTATCTCTGGTCGCCCGATCCCGATGGCGAGTTTGCTTTCACGCAAGCGGTCGGCGAGGCGTTCCTGGGCGTCTACCCGCAGATCATGCGCGCCAACATGGGCACACCGTGGACTGAAGCTGACCGCTACGAGCAGCAGGTCCGGCGCGGCCGCTATGTCGAGTTCAACCTGCTGCATGACCGCGGCACGATCTTCGGGCTCAGGACCGGCGGAAACGTCGATTCGATCCTGTCTTCCCTGCCTCCGACCGTGCGGTGGCCTTGAACAGATCAGCCTGACAACTCAGCGACGGCCCGCGTCACGAAGCAGGCCTGCTCCGCAGCATCCGCAGTGCAACCCGCTTCGATCCAGTCATGGCGCGCCGCCTCAAGCACGCGCCCGACCAGCGGTCCCGGCGAAACGCCGAGCGCCGTCACGTCACGCCCGCTCGGCAAAAACGGCGGCGTCCGTCCAAGGTCGGCGATCAGCGCGTGCGTCCTGTCATGGCTCTCCTGACCAGCCGCGCGCCCCCGCAGAACCAGCGCACCCGCTACCGCTTCCGCGCCGACGCGGTGCGCCAGATGCCTGAGATCAGCCAGCCTCGGTTTCCCCACCCGGCCCGCCAGCGCCTCCAGCGCCGCGACGATCCGCGATATCCTGTCGAACTCCTCGTTCGAGAGCCGCAGACGGTCGCGCAGCCGCAGTGCATCCTCGCTCACCTCGACCGCCAGCGCGGCAAGCCTGAACGCCGGGTAGACCTCGCCTGCATCCTCCCGCCCCGCAATTGCGGCGAAGCGCCCGAGCCTCGGCACGCAGCCGAGCACCGGCATCAGCAGACCGCCGCCGGCCATCGCCGCGACCGCCTCCGCCGCGCCAGGAGCGACGATGAGCTTCAGCATCTCGGAGCGGACGCGCTCGCGCGACAACCCGTCCAGCCCGGCACGGCCGGCGATGCAGGCGGCAAAGCCCTCCGCGTCCGGCGCGCCCTCGCCGTAGCGGGCATGGAAGCGGAAGAAGCGCAGGATGCGCAGAGAGTCCTCGGCGATGCGCGCCTTCGCATCGCCGATGAAGCGGATTTTCCGCGCGGCGAGATCGTCGAGCCCGCCGCAGACATCGTGGATGACGCCGTCGCGATCGAGGCCGAGCGCGTTGATGGTGAAATCACGCCTCAGCGCATCCTGCGCGAAATCGCGACCGAAGACGACTTTCGCATGCCGGCCATCGGTCTCGATGTCGCGCCTGAGCGTGGTGACCTCGAAGGTCGCACCATGGCCGACGAGCGTCACCGTGCCGTATTCGACGCCGGTCGGCACCGGCTTGAAGCCGGCAGCCGCGGCGCGCCGCATCGTCTCCTGGGGCAACGCCGTGGTGGCGAGGTCAATGTCGCTCGCCTTTTCGCCGAGCAGGAGGCTCCGCACCGCGCCGCCGACGATGCGGGTCTCCTCGCCATCGCCGTTCAGCGCGCTGAGCACGGCCGCCAGCGCCGGCTGGCCAAGCAGGGCCTCGACGCGCGCCTGCGGGTCGCTCACCTGAAGCGGCTCATCATTTGAAGCGGCCTGGCACCAATTGCCCGTTCTCCATATGCGGCGGCTCATAGGCGCCCTGGTTGCGCGGCGCGATCCAGCCGCCGACCGCGATCAGCGCGATCACCATGGCCAGCCCAACGATGGACAGCCAGAACCAGTGCCTCGCCCAGTGCTCGACATCGAGCGGGTTGCGCCGCTTGACGACGAGATAGCCCGCGAAGATGCAGAAGGGCAGGACGAAGAGCAGAACCTCTTCGATGATCGAGCGCAGCATCTGTTTTCGTATCCGATCCGGATCAGCCGGCCAGCCGCTCATAAAGATTGCGGATCATGCCGGCGGTTGCGCCCCAGATATAGCGATCGCCGAAGGAAATGGCATAGTAGGTCCGGTAGAGACCTTTCCATTCCCGGCCCTCGCGCCTGTGATTGGCCGGATCGAGCAGGAAATCGAGCGGCGCCTCGAAGGCCTCGTCCACCTCATGGGCGTTGAGGGTCAGCGAGAACGTGGGCTCGACCAGCGCCACGACCGGTACGATGCGATAGCCAGTGCCGGTCAGATAGGCGTCGAGATAACCGAGCGTGCGGATATGCGCCCGCGCCAGGCCGATCTCTTCCTCGGTCTCACGCAGCGCGGTCACCACCGGCGAACCGTCGACCGCGTCCACGCGTCCGCCCGGAAAGGCGACCTGCGCCGAATGGCTGCGCAGCGCCGCCGAGCGCTGCGTCAGCAGGACGGTCGGCCCGCTCTCGCGCAGCACGATCGGGATCAGCACGGCCGCCTGGACGGCGGCCGCCTCGTCTGGCTGCGCCATCGGGTGCGGCTGCATTTCATGGTCGCCGCGCGGCCGTGCGATCAGGTCGCCGGGTTGCGGCGGCTCAGGCCGCAGCCGGACCTGCGCCAACGCCGAGAATTGCGCGCCCGATAGCCTCAACGCTTGCATCCAAAGTCCTGCATCCAAAGTCCCGCATCCAAAACGCCTGCGTCCAAACGCCTGCATCAAAGCCCGTCGATCTCGCTGGCCGGCACCGCCGGGTAGAATTCGCCCGCAGCCGCCACGCCGAACATCGGCGTCCCCTCGACCTCGCGCACCTCGCCCAGCGCGAGCAGATCGTAGGTCAGGGCCCGCGTCAGTCGCGCCCAGAGGTTGCGCCGGACCAGCACATAGGGCTTCAGCCCGTCGCTGTCAGCGCGCGCGAATCGCAGCGGATGCTCGGCCCCCGCGCTGACGACATCGTCGACCTGCGTCCGGAACGCGAGCGAGCGACCATCGCCCTCACCATCCACAGCCATCTCGACGGCCTGGAACGGCGCGTCCTCCACCGTGATCCCAACCTTTTCGACCGGGGTCACGAGAAAGTAATCGTCGCCCTCGCGCTTCAGGACGGAGGAAAAAAGCCTGACCAGCGCAGGTCTTCCGATCGGCGTACCGAGGTAGAACCAGGTGCCGTCGGCGGCGATGCGCATGTCGAGATCCCCGCAAAACGGCGGATTCCAGCGCTCCAGAGGGGGCGGACCGCGCTCTTTGCCGTTGCGCAGCGCGCCCAGCAGGCGCTCCATGGCATTGCCCGGCGTCGTCATCGAAACGCCCGGCCGTACCGGCTGCGGCATATTGGTTGCATCGCGTCCCCTGCCTTGAACTCTACATAATCGTGAAGCCGACTTGAGGCTACGCAGCTTCGGCAGACTTGAGCCGATGCCGCGACCGGCCCACACTCAACGGCTCTGAGCCGAACAGGTTCAAGACGACGCTCAAGGCCAGACGACGACGCCAGGCGCGGAACGAAGGTTGAGGAGAACGAGATGGCAGCGCAAGTCTCAACGGTGCGGACGGCGGACGCGCCGATCAATCTCGACACCGGCATCGTCGAGGCCGCCGAAGCGGCGCTGGGAGCCATCGGCGCGGCCCGCACCGAGATCGGCCGCGTCATCTTCGGCCAGCAGAAGGTCGTCGACCTCTCGCTGATCACGCTGCTTGCCGGCGGCCACGGCCTGCTGGTCGGCGTGCCCGGCCTCGCCAAGACCAAACTGGTCGAAGCCATGGGCACGGTGCTCGGCCTGACCGCCCGTCGCGTCCAGTTCACGCCGGACCTGATGCCCTCCGACATTCTCGGCTCCGAGGTGCTCGACGAGAGCGCCGAAGGCAAGCGCCATTTCCGCTTCATCAAGGGGCCTGTCTTCGCCCAGCTCCTGATGGCCGACGAGATCAACCGCGCCTCGCCGCGCACCCAGTCGGCGCTGCTGCAGGCGATGCAGGAGCACCACGTCACGGTCGGCGGCGAGCGCTACGACCTGCCCGCCCCCTTCCATGTGCTGGCGACCCAGAACCCGATCGAGCAGGAGGGCACCTATCCCCTGCCCGAAGCCCAGCTCGACCGCTTCCTGCTCGAGATCGACGTCGCCTATCCCGACCGCGAGGCGGAGCGCCGCATCCTGATGGAGACCACCGGCTCGGCCGAGCACAAGCCGGTCGCCGCCATGACCGCCGAGACCCTGATGTCGACGCAGCGGCTGGTGCGCCGCCTGCCGGTCGGCGAGAACGTGGTCGATGCGATCCTCGATCTCGTCCGCTCGGCCCGCCCCGGCGATGGCGACCCGGCCCTGACCGACAAGCTCTCCTGGGGTCCGGGACCGCGCGCCAGCCAGTCGCTGACGCTGGCCTGCAGGGCTCGTGCGCTGGTCGAGGGCAGGCTCGCGCCCTCGGTCGACGATGTCGCGGCACTCGCCATCCCTGTGCTCAAGCACCGCATCGCACTGACCTTCGCCGCCCGCGCCGATGGCGAGACCGTCGAGGGCATCATCGGCAAGCTCGTGGAACGGTTGGGATAAGGGAGGCGATCGCCAGATGCTGCGCACGCGCGTTCTCGGCAAGACCGAACGCCAGCCGGCCAAGCCGGTTCTCACGGCCTCGCTCGATCTCGCGGCGCGCCTGCCGCGCCTGATCCTGGAGGCGCGCAGGGTCTCGGCCAGCGTGCATGGCATCCATGGCCGCAGGCGGGCCGGTCCCGGCGAGACCTTCTGGCAGTACCGCCCGCTCGTCACCGGCGAATCCTCCTCGCGCATCGACTGGCGGCGCTCGGCCCGCGATGGCCATCTCTTCGTCCGCGAACGCGAATGGGAAGCCTCGCACGCGATCTGGCTCTGGATCGACCGCTCCTCCTCGATGGGTTTCGCCTCATCGCTCGCCATGGCCTCCAAGGTCGATCGCGCGCTGATCGCCGGCTTCGCGCTGGCCGAGACGCTGGTCGATGGCGGCGAGCGCGTCGGCCATCTCGGGCTGACGCGGGCCATGGCCTCGCGCCGCATCGTCGAGCAACTGGCGCAGGCGATCGTGGTCGATGCCAAGGGGGCCGATCTCGATCTGCCGCCCGACGGCCCGCTGCCGCGGCTCGCCGACGCCATCATCATCACCGACGGGCTTTCGCCCGCAGCCTCGCTGGCGCAGCGGATCGCGACGATGTCGTCCAGCGGCGCGCGCGGCCACATCCTGCTGATCGCCGATCCGATCGAGGAGACCTTCCCCTTCACCGGCCAGGCCGAACTCTTCGATCTCGAGGACGGCTTGTCCCTGCGCGTCGGCGATGCCGGCTCCTGGGGCGTCGAATACCGCCAGCGGCTGGAAGCGCATCGCGACGCCATCCGCGAGGCCTGCCGCAAGGCTGGCTGGACGCTGACCCTGCACCGCACCGACAGGCCGGCGAGCGAAGGCGTGCTGCGCATCGCCAGCCTGATCGCGACCTCGCGCGGCAGCGGCGGAGGGCGATGAGACCATGCTGAGCTCGCTCCCCCTCGCCTTCACCGCTCCTCTGGCGCTGGCTGCGCTGGCGTTGCTTCCCGCGCTCTGGCTGATCCTGCGGGTGACGCCGCCGCGGCCCAGGCGGATCGACTTCCCGCCGCTCAAGATCATGGCCGACCTCGTCGCCAAGCGCGAATTGCCGGCCCATACGCCGTGGTGGCTCCTGGCGCTGCGCATGGCGGTCGCCGCGCTGGCCATCCTCGCGGTGGCAGGTCCCGTCTGGAATCCGCCTCGAGAGGCCGGTCCCCTCCGCGGCCCGATGCTGCTGCTGATCGACAACGGCTTCGGCGCAGGCACCGACTGGCCCGAGCGGCTCGCCATCGCCGAATCCCGCGTCGCCGCCGCCGCCCGCGAAGGCCGCCCGGTTGCGCTGCTGGGCCTCGCCGAAGCGCCGGCCGCGGTCGCGCTGTCGGAGCCGCGCGCCGCGCTCGAACGCCTGCGCGCCTTCGCGCTGCAGCCGCATGCGTCCGACCGCTCGGCCCATCTCGCCCGCATCGAAACATTCCTCGCCGGCGCGCCCGACGGCGAGATCGTCTGGGTCGCCGATGGCTTGAGCATCGGCAGCGACGAAAGCGCCTTCCTGGCGCGGCTGAAGCAGGTCGCCGATGCCGGCCGGCTGTCGATCCATACCAGCCCGGCCGACCAGCTCGCTCTGACGAACCCCGAAAACCTCGCCGGCGCGCTCACGGTCAAGGTTTTGCGCCCGACCCCGGCGGCGGCCGCGACCGGGCAGGTCCGCGCGCTCGATCTGAAGGGCCTGCCGCTCGGCGACGCGCCCTTCATCTTCGAGGGCTCGGCCCTGGCGACCAGCGCCCGGCTGACCCTTCCCATCGAAGTCCGCAATGCCGTTTCGAGGCTGGAGATCGTCGGCGAGCGCTCCTCGGCCGCCGTCGCTCTGCTCGATGACCGCGCCAAGCGTCGCCGCGTCGGCATCGTCTCGGGCGCGACGACCGACACCGCGCAGCCGCTGCTTTCGCCGACCTATTACGTCTCTCGCGCGCTGCAGCCCTTCGCCGAGATCAGGGAGCCGCGCCCGGGCTCGACCGATCCGGTCGGCGAATTGCTGGCGCAGAACCTCTCCGTGCTGGTGCTCGCCGACATTGGCGCGCTCGACCGCGACACGGCAGGCAAGATCGACGCCTTCATCGCGCGCGGCGGCGTGCTGCTGCGCTTCGCCGGCGCGCGTCTCGCGGCGGCCTCCGACGATCTGACGCCGGTGCGCCTGCGCCGCGGCGGGCGCACGCTCGGCGGTGGCCTCTCCTGGGAGACGCCGCGCAAGCTCGCGCCCTTCACCCGCGAGAGCCCCTTCTTCGGCACGCAGATCAACGACGACGTCCGCGTCAGCCGCCAGATCCTGGCCGAGCCCGAAGCTGACCTCGCCCGCAAGACCTGGGCGGCGCTGGAGGACGGCACGCCCGTCGTCACCGGCGAGCGGCGCGGCGACGGCATGATCGCGATGATGCATGTCACCGCCGACACGACCTGGTCGAACCTGCCGCTGTCGGGCCTGTTCGTCGAGATGCTGCGCAAGGTCGTCGGCCTTGCCGGCACCGGGCCGGCGGAGGCCCAAGGGGAGGATGCCCGCGTGGAAACCCTGCCGCCGACCCGCGTTCTCGACGGCCAGGGCGCCTTTCGCG
>JBKJSB010000320.1:0-4133 GCA_046593015.1 Allobosea sp. | reverse complement strand
GGCTTTTGCTGCTGACCAATGATGGCGGACTGGCGCGCATGCTCGAACTGCCCGAGACCGGCTGGCTGCGGCGCTACCGCGTGCGCGCCTTCGGCTCGGTGACGCAGGACAAGCTGGATACGTTGCGCGACGGCGTCACCATCGAGGGCGTCTCCTACGGCCCGATCATCGCGCGGTTCGAGCGCCAGCAGGGCTCCAACACCTGGCTCACGGTCGACCTGCGCGAGGGCAAGAACCGCGAGGTCAAGACGGTGCTGGAACATCTCGGGCTGGATGTGAACCGGCTGATCCGGGTCTCGTTCGGGCCGTTCCAGCTCGCCGACCTGCCCGAGGGCGAGGTCGACGAAATTCGCTCGCGCGTGCTGAAGGACCAGCTCGGCGAGGAGCTGATGGCCAAGGCCGGCGTCGATTTTGACGCGCCGCGCCGTGATGAATTGCCGGCAGCCCCACCGCCTGCCGCGAGCCGCGAGCCGCGCCGAGCGCCCTCCGGCGACGACCGCCCGCGCCGGCGCGAGACGGGTGAGCGCGACGGCAAGCCGGAGCGCGAGCGCTGGCAGAGCGACGCTGTGCGCACGCCCTCGCTCGACGACCGCAGCGACAAGCCGTGGAAGCGCACGGTCTGGAGAGACGACGAGGCGCAGCCGCAGCGCGAACGCAAGGCGCCACCCCGGCGCGGAGCCGACCCGAAGGAAGAGCGGCAGGCCCGCGAGGCGACCGGCGCGGTCAGGCGCGAGCGGGGAAAGGCCATCACCGATCCGAGCGGCCGGCGCGTGCTGGTCGAGCGCGTCAGCGCTCCGCCAAGCGAGGACAGAGCTTCACGCGAAGAGCGCCGGGACCCCGCCGACAACCCCAAGCGCCGGCCCGACCGGCTGCCGCGCAACGAGCGCGGCGACGGGCAGGGTCGCGGCCCGCGCCCCGGCGCGTCACCGGACAAGCGTGGCGAGCGTCCGCCGCGGCGTCCGCGCGAGGACGCGAGCCCGTCTCGCGAGCGCGGCGGCGAGCGGCCCTGGCAGGACGTTGCGGCGCCGGGCGAACGGCCGGCGCGCCCTGCAAGAGAGGGCGCGGAACGGCCGGCACGGCGCTTTACCGAGCGCAGCGGCGAAGAGCGCCCACGCGGCCCCAGCTTTGGCGACCGGCCGGCCGGGCGCGGCGCTGGCGGCGAACGCAGCCCCGGCCGTGGCTTCGGCGGCAAGCCGGGCGGCGGGGGTGGCAAATCCTTCGGCGGCAAACCCTTCAGCGGCAAGCCCAGCGGCCGGCCGCCCAGCGGCGGGCGTCCCGGCGGCGGCGGCAAGGGGCCGCGTCCCGGCGGCGCGCCGCGCGGCAAGCGCGACTGAGGCTCGGAGATATGCGGATCGTCGGCGGGCGTTTCGGCGGGCGGCCTTTGGCCAGCCCGAAACCGGGGATCGGGACCATCCGGCCGACCTCGGACCGCCTGCGGGAATCGCTCTTCAACGTGCTGGCGCATGCCTATGACGACGTGGTCGAAGGGGCGCGCGTGCTCGACCTCTTCGCCGGCACCGGCGCGATGGCCTTCGAGGCGCTCTCGCGCGGAGCGGCGTTCGCGCTGCTGGTCGACGACGGGACGGAGGCGCGCGGGCTGATCCGCGAGAACCAGACGGCGCTCGGCGTCGCCGGCCACAGCCGCGTCTTCCGGCGCGACGCGACGAAGCTCGGGCCGATCAGCGGCATGCCGCCCTTCGGGCTGGTCTTCTGCGACCCGCCCTACGCCAAGGGCCTCGGCGAGAGGGCGTTGGCCTCGGCGCGGGACGGCGGCTGGCTTGAAGTCGGCGCGCTGGTGGTGCTGGAGGAGGCTGCGGGCGTCGCGGTGGCGCTGCCCGAGGGGTTCGCGGAGCTGGAGCGGCGGGCCTATGGCGAAACGCAGGTGATGGTGTTGCGGGTTGGCTGATCTCATCTTTCGATCGTCTGGCGATCAGCTGTTTCAGCGACTATGATGTCGATCTCGACGACGCCGATCTCAGGAGGCGACGATGGACGGTATTGAAACCCGAGAGAAGCATGCGAGCGTGGCGGAACTGGTCAGCCGCGATCCCGAGATCATGAGCGGCGCTCTGGTCTTCCGAGGCACGCGGGTAACGGTTGAGACACTGTTTGAAAATTTGGCCGATGGCATGACGATGGACGAGATACTGGACGACTTCCCGACCCTCAACCGCGACGACGTCCTCGCCGTCCTGTCGCTGACATCGGCGGCGATCGCTGCCGCCAAAGCGGCATTTTGACGGCAGCCGATCGCGGACAAGAGAAGGCATCGTCACGCCGTTGCCCGCGGTCACCCCTTTTCGATGAGGCAGAGCTCACCGCCGCCCGAACAGCCTCTCGATGTCCGCCAGCTTGAGCTCGACATAGGTCGGCCTGCCATGGTTGCACTGGCCGGAATTGGGCGTGATCTCCATCTCGCGCAGCAGGGCGTCCATCTCCTGCGGGCGCAGGCGGCGGCCGGCGCGGACCGAGTTGTGGCAGGCCATCGTCGCCAGCACATGGTCGAGGCGTCTTTCCAGAGAACCTGCGAGCGAGCCGGTCTCGCCATGTTCGGCGAGCGCGTCGGCGACGTCGCGGACGAGCCTCTGGAGATTGCCGCCGGCGAGCTGGCTCGGGGCCTCGCGCACCAGCACCGCGCCGGGGCCGAAAGGCTCGATGACGAGGCCGAGTGTCGCAAGCTCGCCGGTCGCCGCGTTCAGCCGCTCGGCGTCGACGGGATCGAGCTCGACCACCTCGGGCAGCAGCAGCGGCTGGCGGGCGATTCCGGCCCTGGCGCGTTCGGCCTTGAGCCGTTCATAGACCAGCCGCTCATGGGCGGCGTGCTGATCGACGATGACGACGCCTTCGCGGGTCTGCGCGACGATATAGGTCTCGTGCAGTTGCGCGCGGGCCGCGCCGAGCGGGCGGTCGAGCGCATCGGATGCTGGCTCCCCCATATCGGCGCGGGCATCGGCGGAGGGCGTCGAGAAGGCGGCGAAATCCGCCTGGGCCGCCTCGCCGAAGCCGCCCGGTAACGCGTTCCACGCCGGCGGCTCGGGAAATTGCGGCCGCTGCACGCTAGCGCCATGGCCGCTCCCGGCGAAGACCGCGCGGAAGGCCTCCAGCGTTCGCGCGCCGCCGGTCGTCGTGGCGCGGTGGCCGGCCTGGGCGAGCGCCGCCTTCAGCCCCGAGATGACGAGCCCGCGCACCAGCGCCGGATCGCGGAAGCGGACCTCGCTCTTGGCCGGATGGACGTTGACGTCGACGAGGCGCGGATCGCAGCTCACGTCGAGGAAGAGCACCGGGTGCCGGTCGGAGGGCACGACATCGGCATAGGCCCCACGCACGGCCGAGAGCAGCAGCTTGTCGCGCACCGGGCGGCCATTGACCGCCAGATGCACGCCGGCCGACGTGCCGCGATGGAAGGTCGGCAGGCCGGCGAAGCCCGCAATCGCAAAGCCCTCGCGCTGCGCGTCCAGCCGCAACGCGTTCTCGGGGAAATCACGGCCGAGCGCGCGCGCGAGCCGGCGCAACTGGCCGTCCTCGCCGATCGCCTCGGCCGGCCAGTCGAAGCCGGTGACGTGGTCGCCATCGAGGCTGAAGCGAATGGCGGGGTGCGCGATGGCGAGACGGCGCAGCATCTCGGAGACCGCGCCGGCCTCGGCCCGGTCGCTCTTGAGGAATTTCAGGCGTGCCGGGGTGAAGGCGAAGAGGTCGGCGACCTCGATGCGGGTGCCGATCGCGGCCGCCGCCGGGCGCACGACGCCCTTCTCGCCGGCTTCGACGACGAGGGCTGAACCCTGGGGCGCGTCGCCGCGACGGGTCGTGATCGAAAGCCGCGCCACCGAGCCGATCGAGGGGAGCGCCTCGCCGCGGAAGCCGAGCGACCGGATCGCGAAGAGATCGCCATCGGGGAGCTTGGAGGTGGCGTGGCGCTCGACCGCGAGCGCGAGGTCCTCCGGCGACATGCCCAAGCCATCATCGACGACGCGGATCAGTTGGCGTCCGCCGGCCGCGATGGTGACGGCGATGGCGCGCGCGCCGGCGTCGATCGCGTTCTCGACCAGCTCCTTCACGGCCGCAGCCGGGCGCTCGATGACCTCGCCGGCAGCGATGCGGTCGACGAGGACGGGATCGAGGCGGCGGACGGTCAT
>JBKJSB010000048.1:0-11467 GCA_046593015.1 Allobosea sp. | reverse complement strand
CTCGAGCGCCTGGCCGACCTGATCCGCCCGGCGATCGCCTACCGTCCCGGCCTGACGCAAGGCATGCCGCCGACCGGAACGGCCGAGCAGGACGGCTTCGTCGCCAGCGGCGCGATGACCTCGCTCGTCGGCTGCGCCGGCGAGGATTTCGCCTCGATCCTGCGTTCGCTCGGCTACAACTCGGTCAAGCGTCCCGGCCCCGCGATCACCGTGCCGCTGGCCGTAGCCCCGGCTCCGGTCGCAGCAGTCGAGCCGACTGCTGAGGCTCCAGCCGATCCGGTCGCAGCGCTGAACGAGGGCGCTGAGGCCGCGCCCGCCGCCGATGCCGGGACGCCGGTTGTCGAAACCGCTGCCACGGAAACGCCGGCTGAACCGGAAGCGCCAATCGTCGAGCAGCCGGCTGCCGAGACCGCCGACGCACCGATCCTGACCGAGGCCGAACTCGCGCCTGCGCTCGAGCCTACACCTGAGCCGGTCCCTGCCGATCTGATGTCGTCTCTGCCGGTTGTGGACGAAGCGGCCGCTGAAGCAGAGCCGGGCGAGACCGCCCAGGCCGACGCGCCCGTCACGGAGACGGCCGCCCCGGTCGCGGCTGCGACAGCCGCAGCCCCCGCCGAGCCCGAGATGATCGAGGTCTGGCGGCCGCATCGTCCCCAGGGCGGCCGCAGGCCAGACAATGCCGGACGCAGGCCTGACACGCGGCAAGGCCAGCCGCGTGACGGTGCGCCCGGCGAACGCCAGCCCGGCGGACGCCGCCCCAACCGCGACGACCGCCGCCGCGACGGCAACCGCCCGCCCGTTCCGGCCGTGGCGGCCGGGGCCGAAGGCGCGCCCGCGATCGACGCCGCCGCCCCGCGCCCCGACCGGCCGCCGCGCCGCGACGACAGGCCCCGTCAGGACCAGCCCCGCCCGGACCAGCCGCGCCAGGACCAGCCGCGCCAGGACCGCCCGCCACGCAGCGGCAGGCCCGATCAGGGCCGCCCCGAGCAGGGCCGCGGGCCGAGGCCGGACTTCAAGCGCGACGGCCGTCCCGGCGGCCCGCGTCGCGACGACCGCAACGCCGAGCGTTTCGTCCAGCCTGCCCGGCCGCGCCCGGCCGATCGCGAGCCCGATCCGGATTCGCCCTTCGCCAAGCTCGCCGCGCTGAAGGCGCAGCTCGAGGGCCGCAAGAGCTGAAGCGGCGAGAGCTGAGCGGCGAAAGCCGAGACGCGCGTTGACCATCAGAACCCGGCGCGGTTGCACAGACCGCGCCGGACCGCTATTCGGCTAAGCGTGTCCCGTGGGATGCGATCGGCCTTGCGTTCAGGCCGCGCCGGAGTTGCCGATTTGCAGTCCATGCCCATGCCTGTCGCCAAGGCCAGCAGCCCGAGCGAGCGCCCGCGCTTCATCGCCATCAGGCGCGACAGCGACGGCTACGGCATCCGCTTCGGCCTGACCGAGGAAGAAGACAAGCTGCGCCACGGGCCGGTCTTCGCGACCCTGCCCGAGGCGCTGGCCTGGATCGCCAGCGTCGATGGCAGCGCCGCCGACGCGCCCGCCTCATGAACGCGCCCCGCCTGACCGCCCTTCCGGCCAGCGGCTTTCGCCGGACGCCATGGAAGAATGGCGGCGGGGTCAGCACCGACATCGCCGATTGCTATCGCCCCGAGACCGCGCCCGCCGCCTGGGACGGCGTGATCTGGCGGCTCGGCCGCACGCAGATCGTGACGCTGGGCCCGTTTTCGGACCTGACCGGCTATGAGCGGCTACAAGTCGTAATTGCCGGTCGCGGCCTCGTGCTGGTGACGCCCGACAGCGAGATCGATCTGCGCGAGCCGCTTCGTCCGGTGCGATACGATGGCGGCACGCCGATCGTGACCCGGCTCGAAAACGGCCCGGTCGAGGTCGTGAACCTGATCGCCGACAGGGCGCTCTGCGACATCGCGCTCGATGTGCTCAGGCCGGGCGAGCCGGCTGAACTGCCGGCGGGCCTGCATTTGATCTATGCGCCTGATGGGACAGCGACCGGCGATGCCGGTGGTCAAGCCTTCGCGATCGAGGCCGGCGACGCGCTCCGGATCGAGACGGACGAGCCCTGCAGGCTCTCGATCACCACAGGCATCGCATTGCTGGCGACGATCATCCGCCGCGACGCCTGAGCATTCAAAAGTCGCTGGTCAGGCCCTTGACCTCCCAGTCATTGTAGCGGCCCGGCTCCAGGCCGCCCCGGCCGTTGATCTCGCGCTCGCGCGCCAATTCCGCCGCCCGCGCATCAATCCCGGCGCGGCGCGCCTGCGCCTCCGCCAGCGCCCGTTCGGCGGCTGCCGAGAGCTTGCGGGCCGGAGCTGTGCTGCCCGGTTCGGGCGGGATCGGATCGTCGGTCATGGCGTCTTCGGGTCTCGTTCCGGCGGGCTCCCTTGCGGGAGCGGCATTGCCCTCACCACATAAGGCGCGAAAAGCCGCAAGGGGAGAGGCAAACGTCCCTTCCGCTTCAAGACATGCAGGGGAGACCCATGAACTATTTCCGCACCGGCATCCTGATGGCTGGCCTGACCGCGCTGTTCGGAGCCGTCGGCTATCTGCTCGGCGGCGCGGGCGGCGCAGCTGTCGCGCTCGCCATCGCGGCCGCCACCAACCTGTTCAGCTACTGGAATTCCGACAAGCTCGCGCTCGCCGCTCATAATGCGCAGGAAGTCGACGAGGCCAGCGCGCCCGAGCTCTACGGCATGGTCCGCGACCTCGCCGCGCGCGCCAACATGCCGATGCCGCGCGTCTACCTGATCCATGAGGACCAGCCCAACGCCTTCGCCACCGGCCGCAACCCGGAAAACGCGGCGGTCGCCGCAACGACCGGCATCATGCGCACGCTGACCTATGAGGAGCTGGCGGGCGTGATGGCGCATGAGTTGGCCCACATCAAGAACCACGACACGCTGACCATGACGATCACCGCCACCATGGCTGGCGCGATCTCGTCGCTGGCGACGTTCGGCATGATGTTCGGCTCGCGTGAAAACCGGCCGAACGTCATCATCCAGATTCTGATCACCGTGCTGGCCCCGCTCGCGGCGATGGTGATCCAGATGGCGATCTCGCGCTCGCGCGAATACGAGGCCGACAAGCTCGGCGGCGAGATCGCGGGCAATCCGGTCTGGCTCGCCGATGCGCTCGCCAAGATCGCCAGCGCCGTGCCGCACATTCCCAACGAGACGGCGGAGCGGAAGCCTGCTACGGCGCACATGTTCATCATCAATCCTCTGACCGGCGGCGGCATGGACTCCCTGTTCTCGACACATCCCGACACCGGCAACCGCATCGCGGCGCTGATGGAGCAGGCCCGCATGATGGGCGTCGGCCGCTCGCCCGGAAGCTTTACGAGTCAGGCCTCCGCCAGCCCATGGGCCGGCAACAGCGGCAACCAGCCCGGACCCTGGGGCTGAGATGGCGCGACCGGACATGGCGCGGGAAAGCGCAGGCGAAATGAAACCGGCCGCGACCGAGCCCGTGCCCGGCCTGCCGGCGCGCCGCCTGGCGGCGACGCTGATCGACGAGGTGCTGCGGGCAAAACTCGCGCTCGACGAGACCTGTGATCGCATCAGCCCCGATTTCGGGCTCGACGCCGCCGATGCGGGGCTGGCGCGCGCCATCGCGATCACCGCTTTCCGCCGGCTTGGCACGATCCAGCACGCGATCAATGCCAGGCTTGAGCGCGGCAGCCCGCGGAATTCCGGCCCGTTCGAGCCGATTCTGGTCGCGGCCGCCGCCCAGATCCTCTTCCTCGACGTGCCCGACCATGCGGCGGTCGATCTCGCCATCCGCCATCTGCACGAGGATGCGCGCTCCTCCCGCTATGTCGCGCTCGGAAATGCGCTGCTGCGCCGCCTCGCCCGCGAGCGCGACGCCATCCTCGCCGAGGCCGAGGCCGATCTCTTCCTCGACCTGCCAGACTGGCTCAGCGAGAGCTGGCGCGAAGCTTACGGCGAGGAAACCGCGGCCTCGATCGCCAAAATCCATCGCGACGAGCCTCCGCTGGATCTCTCGGTGAAGCAGGACGCCGCCGGCTGGGCGCAGCGCCTCGACGGCCTGCTGCTGCCGACGGGCTCGGTGCGCCTGCGCGAACGCGGCAGCCTGACCGCGATGCCGGGCTTCGCCGAGGGCGCCTGGTGGGTGCAGGACGCCGCCGCAGCCCTCCCGGCGCTGCTGCTGGCTCCCAAAGCGGGCGAACGCGTCGCCGATCTCTGCGCCGCGCCCGGCGGCAAGACCGCCCAGCTCGCCGCGATGGGCGCAAGCGTCACCGCCGTCGATCGGTCCGGCCCGCGCCTGCGCCGCCTGCGCGAGAACCTGACCCGGCTTGGCCTCACCGCCGAGATCGTCACGAAGGACGCAAGCCTGTGGCAGGCCGAGCCTTTCGACGCCGTGCTGCTCGACGCGCCCTGCAGCGCCACCGGCACGATCCGCCGCCACCCCGACGTCGCCTGGACCAAGACGCCCGACGACCGCGACAAGCTCGTGGCCCTGCAGGCCCGTCTGCTGGAAGCTGCCGCCCGGCTGACGAAATCCGGCGGCCGGCTGGTCTATTGCACCTGCTCTCTCGAGCCGCAGGAGGGTGAGCACCAGATCGCGGCCTTTCTCGCCGAGAACGCCGATTTCCGCCGTCAGCCGATCACGCCCGATGAGATCGGCGGCGTCTCCGGCGCGATCGACGTCAATGGCGACTTGCGCACGCTGCCGCATCAATTGGCGGGGGACACGGCGCGGCTTTCCGGCTGGGCGGGGTTTTACGCCTGCCGGCTGATCAGGCTATGACGGAGCTGGGAATCGCAGGGTCCGGGATGGCCTTGCCGGGGAGTGGGGCTTTCGGGAGCATTGAGCGGCTGGTCTGAGCGAAGGGGGCTTGCCGGCGCAGCGATCGGACGGGCGGCGCGACGCACGCGCGGCCAGTTCGTCGGCGCTGCACATCGCCTATGGCCCTTCGGCAAGGCCCCGGCCTCGCGGCTGCTGTTCGCCCCCCACGACCTGCGCACGGCCGACCCGACCACCGCCAGCGACATCTATTCCGGTTATTTCGCCTTCGCCGGGCGCACGCTCCGCAGCCATGGCGATTCGCCCTTCGACAGCACGCCGCCGAGCGAAGCCTGGGCCGAGGCCCTGCACGGCTTCGGCTGGCTGCGCCATATGCGCGCGGCCGACACCGCGATCGCCCGCGCCAACGCCCGCGCGCTGGTCGGCGACTTCATCCAGAAGCGGCGCGACCGGAGCGAGATCGCGAGGCGGCCGGCGGTCGCCGCCCGGCGGCTGATCGCCTTCCTGTCGCATTCGCCGCTGCTGCTGGAGGGCGCCGACCATGTCTTCTACGAGCGCTTCGTCGGCCATGTCTCGCGCCTGACGCAGAAGCTGACGCTCACCCTGTCGGGGGCGGTCGAGGGCGTGGCAAAGCTGCAGGTTCTGATCGCCGTCACGCTCGCCGCGATCAGCCTCGACAAGCAGGACCGCAGGCTGCGGCGCTTCGAAATGGCGCTGTCTGACGAACTCGACCACCAGATCCTGCCCGATGGCGGCCATCTTACCCGCAATCCGCGCCTGCTGATCGAGTTACTGCTGGACCTTTTGCCCCTGCGCGAGACCTTCGCGGCGCGCGGCATGGAGCCGCCGCGCGGCGTGATCATGGCGATCGAGCGGATGATGCCGCATCTGAGGCTGTTCCGACATGGCGACGGGTCGCTCGCCTTGTTCAACGGCATGGGCACGACGCCGCCCGACCTGATGGCGACTCTGGCGGCCTATGACGACGCCCGCGCCCGGCCGATCGAACACGCCGCCTATTCCGGCTACAGCCGTCTGACCGGCGGGCGCGCCATCGTCGTGGTCGATGCCGGGGCCGCGCCGCGCGGCGCGCATTCGATCGAGGCCCATGCCGGCTGCCTCGCCTTCGAGTTCTCCAGTGGGCCAGACCGCATCGTCGTCAATTGCGGGGCGAGCCGCTATGGCTCGGCCGAACTCAGGCTGGCGGCGCGCAGCACGGCGGCGCACTCCACCGTCGAACTCGATGAACGCTCCAGCGCCGATTTCGGCCTCGTGCTCGGGGAACGGCGCATCGTGGCGGGTCCTGGCGATGTCCGGGTCGCGCGGCAGGAAGCGACCGAGGGCCATGAATGGGTCGCCAGCCATGACGGCTACAAACGCAAACTGGGGGCCGTCCACACGCGTCGCCTGTTGCTGGCGCGCGACGGGGCGAGTCTCGATGGCGAGGACGAGTTCACGCTGTCGACGGCGCGCGAGACATTGCCCGCTTTGGCGCGTTTCCACCTGCATCCCGCCATCAGGGCCAGCCTGACGAGCGACGGGACTGGCGTGTTGCTGACGCTCGCCTCTGGTGAGGTCTGGAGCTTCGGAGCGGGCGGCCTTCCCGTCACGATCGAGGAAAGCATCTTTCTTGCCGCCGCCGACAGCCGCCGCCGCAGCGAACAGCTCGTCGTCGCCTTCGACGCGGTGGCGACGCCGCAGATCGCCTGGCGCTTCGCGCGGGTCCACGGCCTGTTCTCGGCCCACCCGCTTGTTCCCGAACCGGCCGAGATGCCGACGCCCGACGCCTGACCACGTCGCGATGCGGCGCTTTGCTTATGCAGCGCAGCATGATAGCTCGCGCGCCAAGCATATCCTCCTGCCCCGAGCCCCCGGACCTGACCCGATGCCGACAGAGCTTCGCCGCGTCGAACGCGCCCTCCTTTCCGTCTCGGACAAGACCGGGCTCGTCGATTTCGCCCGCGCCCTGCACAGGCTCGGCATCGCGCTGGTCTCGACCGGCGGCACCGCGAAGGCGCTGGCCGAGGCCGGGCTGCCGGTCACCGACGTCTCCGACCTGACCGGCTTTCCCGAAATGATGGACGGGCGCGTGAAGACGCTGCATCCCAAGGTCCATGGCGGGCTGCTGGCGATCCGCTCCCATCCCGAGCATCAGGCCTCGATGATCGGCCATGGCATCGCGCCCATCGACCTCCTGGTGGTCAATCTCTATCCGTTCGAGGCGACGGTGGCGGCCGGCAGGTCTTACGACGACTGCATCGAGAACATCGATATCGGCGGACCGGCGATGATCCGCGCCGCCGCCAAGAACCACAACGACGTTGCCGTCGTGGTCGATGCCGCCGACTACGCCGCCATCCTCGACGATCTGAACGCCCAAAAGGGCGCGACCACGCTGACGCTGCGCAAAAAACTCGCGCAGAAGGCCTATGCCCGCACGGCGGCCTATGACGCGGCGATCTCGAACTGGTTCGCGCACGAACTGGGCGAGACCTCGCCGTCCTACCGTGCGCTCGGCGGCGCGCTCGCCGAGACGCTGCGCTATGGCGAGAATCCGCATCAATGGGCGGCGTTCTACCGCACGCCCGAGCAGCGGCCGGGCGTCTCGACCGCGCGGCAGGTGCAGGGCAAGCAGCTCTCCTACAACAACATCAACGACACCGACGCTGCCTTCGAATGCGTCGCCGAATTCGATCCTGCCGCCAGCGCGGCCTGCGTCATCGTCAAGCACGCCAACCCGTGCGGCGTCGCAACCGGCGCCGATCTCGGCGCGGCCTATGAGAGGGCGCTCGCCTGCGACCCCGTCTCGGCCTTTGGCGGCATCGTCGCGCTCAACCGCAAGCTGGACGCGGCGGCGGCGAAGCGGATCGTCGAGATCTTCACCGAGGTCATCATCGCGCCCGACGCCGACGAGGAGGCGATCGCGCTGATCGCCGCCAAGAAGAATCTGCGCCTGCTGCTGACCGGCGGCCTGCCGGAAGTCCGCAGCGGAGGCCTGTCGCTGCGCACCGTCTCGGGCGGCTTCCTCGCCCAGGCCCGCGACAACGCCGTCGTCGACGACATGGTGCTGAAGGTCGTCACCAGCCGCCAGCCGAGCGAGGCCGAGGTCGCCGATCTGCGCTTCGCCTTCCGCGTCGCCAAGCACGTCAAGTCGAACGCCATCGTCTACGCCAAGGGCGGCGCGACCGTCGGCATCGGCGCTGGCCAGATGAGCCGGGTCGATTCCTCCCGCATCGCCGCCTGGAAGGCGGCCGAGGCCGCGAAGGCTGCGGGAGCACCCGAGAGCCTCGCCAAGGGTTCCGTCGTCGCGTCGGACGCCTTCTTCCCCTTCGCCGACGGACTGCTTGCGGCGGCCGAGGCCGGTGCGACAGCGGTGATCCAGCCCGGCGGCTCGATGCGCGACGACGAGGTCATCAAGGCCGCCGATGCGGCCGGCCTCGCCATGGTCTTCACCGGACACCGCCATTTCCGACACTGAGCGCCCGCGTGGCGCATGCGTGGCCTGCGCTCGCTGATGCGTATTGCCGCACCCCTGCGGATTGACACCGCCCGCCTGATCCGACAAATATATTAACAATATCAGTAGTTTAGATGTTTTCTAAACTACGAAGCCGGACAGCCGGCACTGTCGGAAGGCGTTTGCGATGAGCGTTTCACCCCTCAAGCCCACTCTGCCCGAGACGGATGCGGTTCAGCCCCGCACCCCGCCCGATCATGTTCCGTGGCCGCAGAAAACCCCGGCCTCCTGCCCGATCAGCGCGGTGAAGGCACGCCTGCGCACCGCCGGCCTGCGTCCGACCCGCCAGCGCATGGCGCTCGGCTGGCTGCTCTTCGCCAAGGGCGACCGTCACGTCTCGGCCGAGATGCTCTATGAGGAGGCGATCCGCGCCCGCGAGCCCCTTTCTCTCGCCACCGTCTACAACACGCTGCGCCAGTTCTCGGAATCAGGCCTGCTGCGTCAGGTGTCGGTCTCGGGCCCGAAGACCTTCTTCGACACCAACGTCTCCGAGCACCACCACTTCTACAATGAAGAGGACGAGACGGTCGTCGACATCCCAGGCTCGACCATCCAGGTCGCCGGCCTGCCGGATGCGCCCGAGGGAATGGAGATCTCCTCGGTCGAGGTCATCGTCCGCCTGCGCCGCGCCGACGGGGACGTCACCGAGATGCGCGTGGCCGGAGGCCGGCATTCGTGATCGTCTGCTCCTGCAACGTCATCTCCTGCCGCCAGATCAAGGGCATGATCGGGCCTGACGGCAGCGGCCCGGCGACGGCGGGCGAAGCCTACGACTGCCTCGGCTGCAGCCCCGATTGCGGCCGCTGCGCCCGGGCCGTCCGGTCGATTCTGGCCGAGGCGCGCGCCGCCTGCGCCAGCCAGTGCGGCTCCTGCGCCAGCCGCGACATCGAATGCGCGGTTCATGTGCAGGTCGGCCATATGATGGACGGCATCGAGATCGCGGGCGGCCGCGTCGCCGCCTGAACCCCTTCGGCTTCCGCGCAAAAACCGCGGCCCAAACGCATTTCGGTCTTCCCTTCCGCCGCGCCTCGCCCTACATTAGGATCATTCTAATGTAGTACTGCGAGGAGAGCCGCCATGAAGGGTGACAAGAAGGTCATCGAATATCTCAACCGGGGGCTTCGCTCGGAGCTCACCGCGATCAGCCAGTACTGGCTGCATTACCGGATCCTCGACAATTGGGGTCTGAAGGAGATGGCCAAGACCTGGCGCAAGGAATCGATCGAGGAGATGGTCCATGCCGACCGCTTCACCGACCGCATCCTCTTCCTCGAAGGCTTTCCGAACATGCAGACGCTCGATGCGCTGCGCATCGGCGAGAACGTCAAGGAAGTCATCGAATGCGATCTCAAGGCCGAGATCGAGGCCCGCGCCCTCTATCAGGAAGCGGCGACCTATTGCCGCGAGGTGATGGACTACCCCTCCGAGGAGCTGTTCCGCGCCCTGATGAAGGATGAGGAAGGCCATATCGACTTCCTCGAGACGCAGCTCGAACTGATCTCGCGGATCGGCCTCGAACTCTACACCCAGAAGCATATCGGGCATCTCGACGAGGGCCACTGAGCCTTTTCCAGGTAGTAATCTGAACGGTTTCGCGCCGGGCCCCAAAAGCCCGGCGTTTTTCGTTCGCGTCCCAATCCCTCGTCCTGAGGTGCCGTCACGCGGCGTCTCGAAGGGTGATCCAGATGTCTCCGATGCGAACTGGAGCATCCTTCGAGACGCAGCCTTCGGCCGCTCCGCGGGATGAGCGCGGTGGGGTCGAACGCAGCTCCCAGCCGGCCGCCCTTATGCGATTGACGGCCCCGCCCTGTCGGGACTAAGTCATATGCTGGTCAAGTTGCTGTTTTGATTTGGTTTTATTCCAAATTAGCAGCCTCGCGGAACCGGCGTTCACGCTGACATCGCCGTTCAGGCATCGCCGCCAGGTTTCTCGTCCATGACGTCCGCACCCCCCTACGACCCTGCCAAGACGGCTTTGCCAGCCGGCCAGCCGGAGATTCCAGTCGTCGACGTTAGACAACTGCTCGGCGAGGGCCGCGAGATCGTCCTGATGCATCTGGGCGAGGCCTACCGCCTGCGCATCACCGCGCGCGAGCGGCTGATCCTGACGAAATGACGCGCTGGCCAGCGTGTCCCTGCCATGGCAGAAGCCGCGCATGAAGGGCGGATGCAGGGACGATCCATGACGGCGAAGATTGTCTCGGTGAGCCGGGCGGCCGGCCATGGCTTCAGCAAACCCGTCTGTGCTGAGATCCGGCTTCTGGCCGGGCTCGGCGTCGAGGGCGACGCCCATTGCGGCAAGACGGTGAAGCACCGCTCGCGCGTCGCGGTCGACCCGACGCAAGCCAATCTGCGGCAGGTTCATCTGCTCCAGTGCGAACTGTCCGAGGAACTGGCGGACCGCGGCTTTGCGATCGAGCCCGGCGACATGGGCGAGAACGTCCTGACGCGCGGTCTCGACCTGCTGGCCCTGCCGACGGGCGCGCGCCTGCGCCTCGGCGACGAGGCGCTGGTCGAGGTCACGGGCCTGCGCAACCCCTGCCACCAGATCGAGGATTTCCGGCCGGGCCTGCTCGCCGCCGTGCTCGGGCGCGATGCCGATGGCAGGCTCGTCCGCAAGGCCGGCGTGATGGCGGTCGTGCTGGCAGGCGGTCAGGTGCGGCCGGGCGACGCGATCGGCGTGACGCTGCCGGCGCAGCCGCACCGGGCGCTGGTGCGGGTCTGACACGCCCAAAACAAGAAAGACCCGCCTTGCGGCGGGTCTCGGGGTCTCTCAGACCGCCGCGCCGATCTCAGACATAGCTGACATCGGCGGCTTCGGGGCCCTTCTTGCCGGCGCGGATCGAGAAGCGCACGCGCTGTCCGTCCATCGGCGGCTGCAGACCCGAGCGGCTGAGCGAGGAGACGTGCAGGAACACGTCCGGCCCGCCCTTGTCGGGCGCGATGAAGCCGAAGCCGCGCTCCGAGTTGAAGAACTTCACGGCCCCGTCGAACGTACCTTCCATCGGGCCGCTGTCGCGGCTGGAAAAGCCGCCGCTGCGGTCCTCGCGTTCGGCATAGCCTCCGCCCCCGCCGCCATAACCGCCACGGTCGCCGCCGCCATAGCCGCGATCGCCGCCATATCCGCCGCCGCCGAAATCATCGCGTGGCGGGCGGGACGAGAACGGG
>JBKJSB010000312.1:0-19020 GCA_046593015.1 Allobosea sp. | reverse complement strand
CGCAAGCGCGATTTCACCTTGCCAATGACTGATCGACCCCTCATCCGGCCCTTTGGGCCACCTTCTCCCGCAAGGGGAGAAGGAAAGTCACAACGCCTCGCCCCTGAGCAGCCTCGGCGGCTCGCCCGATATCCCCGCCGCTTCGCGGATGAAGAGGCGCTTCAGCCCCGGCAGGCGATCGACGAGGCCCAGTCCCAGATCCCGCAGCAGCCTGACCGGCGTGGCGTCGTTCGAGAACAGCCGGTTCAACCCGTCCGTGACCACGCCCATCGCCACGGTGTCGAAGCGCCGCGCGCGCTCATAGCCTGCGAGCACCTCGGCGGTCCCGACATCGAGCCCGAGCCTCGCCGCATCGACGATCGCCTCGGCCAAGGCCGCGACGTCCTTCAGCCCGAGATTGAGGCCCTGTCCCGCAATCGGGTGGATGACATGGGCGGCGTCGCCGAGCAGGGCCAGACGCTCGCCAACGAAACTGCGCGCCACGCCGAAACCGAGCGGCAGCGCATGCAACCTGCTTTCCAGCGAAATCTCGCCGAGTTCGAGCCCGAAACGCTGCTCGATCTCGGCCTTGAGATCGTCGGCATCGAGCGACATCAGCGCCGGCACGTTCTCTTTCGCTTCCGTCCAGACGATCGAAGACCGATGCCCGAGCGTGCCGCCATCGCTCAGTGGCAGGATCGCGAACGGTCCCGAGGGCAGGAAATGCTCGATGGCGCGCCCGCCATGGGGCCGTTCATGACCCAGCGTCGCGACGAGGCCCGACTGCGGATAATCCCAGCCGACCCAGCCGATCCCGGCCTGCTCGCGCAGTCTGGAGCGCGCGCCATCGGCCGCAACCAGCAGCGCGGCCTGCAGGCGCTCCCCGCCGCTCAGGACGACCTCGACGCCGCTCTCGCCGGCGGTGAAACGGCGCACGCCCTCGGTGAGCAGCGCCACCCCAGCCTCGCGACAGGCCGCAAGCAGCGCCCGCAGCAGCGCCGCATTCTCGACCATATGGGCGAAGGGCTGGCCCGGCTCGACCTCGCCGTCGAAAGTCAGGAAGACCGGCCGGACCACGTCGCTGGTGCGGCTGTCGGTGACCAGCATCTCCGTCATCGGCTGCGCGGTGGCGGCGATCGCCTCCCAGACCCCCAGCGCCTGCAGCATCCTTTGCGCGGCCGCTGCGACCGCATAGGCGCGGTTGTCCTCGCGCGGAGGGGAGGCCAGCGCCGGATCGGCGAGCGTCACCGAGAACCCTTCGCCCAGTGCCTGCTTCAGCGCCAGCGCCAGCGAAAGGCCGGCAATGCCGCCGCCGGCGATGACGATCCCGGCGCTCGCGCCGTCCCGATGCTGCGCCATTGCGCTATCCGTTCCCCGTCCCCGGCGCGGCTTGACGACGCGCGGCGGCTTGGTGCTGATGCGGGCAGGCGGCCCGTTTCGCCGCAAGCCCGCCGGAAGAGCCTCGTAAACGACATGTCACAGATCAGCGACTCCCTGACGTCGATCCTCGACCTGGAACCGCTCGAGCGCAATCTGTTCCGGGGTCGCAGCCCAAACATCGGCTGGAGCCGGGTCTTTGGCGGACAGGTCATCGGCCAGGCGCTCTACGCCGCCTGCAAGACGGTGGAGGGACGCGAGCCGCACTCGCTGCATGCCTATTTCCTGCTGCCGGGCGACCCGACGATCCCGATCCTCTACGAGGTCGATCGCCTGCGCGACGGCCGCTCCTTCACCACGCGGCGCGTGCTGGCGATCCAGAAGGGCGAGGCGATCTTCGCCATGTCGGCCTCATTCCAGGTTCCCGAAGAGGGCTACGAGCACCAGATGCCGATGCCCGACGTGCCGATGCCGGAGGACCTGCCCGACCGCGAGGAGATGCGCAAAAGCGTGCTGCCGAACATGCCGCCGGTGGTGCGCGCCTATTACGAGCGCGAGCGGCCGATCGAGATCAGGCCGGTCGAACTGACGCGCTACGCCTCGGCGCAGAAGATGGAACCGAAGTTCAACGTCTGGATCCGGGCCATGCAGCCTTTGCCCGACGAGCCGGCGATCCATCAGGCGGTGCTCGCCTATGCATCCGACCTGATGCTGCTCGATTCCAGCCTGATCGCTCATGGCCGGACGGTCTTCGACAAGAACATCCAGGGCGCCAGCCTCGACCATGCGCTCTGGTTCCATCGGCCGTTCCGCGCCGATGACTGGCTGCTTTATGCGCAGGACAGCCCGTCCAGCTCCGGCGCGCGCGGCTTTTCGCGCGGGCTCGTCTTCGACCGGCAGGGCCGGCTCGTCGCCTCCGTGGCGCAGGAAGGGCTGATTCGCCCAAGGCCGGACCGCGACTGAGCCCCAGCCGGAAACGCATAAGCGACAGCCCTATTTTTCATCAAATGCATAATTAGTGGGCGATTTTGTGTGCGCCTACCTCAGAGTCGCGCCCGATTCGGCGAATCGATCGTTCACGTTGCACTGCGTCAGTTGGCACGCGCCTTGAATTGCACGGCTCGACGCGCGCTCCGAATTCCGGGTCGCGCGAGGCGCAACAAGATCGCCGGGGCTGACTTCCGGGCGGCGTAAACGGGGAAACCCTGCAATGAAGATCGTGATGGCTATCATCAAGCCGTTCAAGCTGGAGGAGGTGCGCGACGGGCTCACCGCCATCGGTGTGCACGGCCTGACCGTGACCGAGGTGAAGGGCTATGGCCGCCAGAAGGGCCATACGGAGATCTACCGTGGCGCCGAATACGCCGTCAGCTTCCTGCCGAAGATCAAGATCGAGGTCGCCGTCTCCGACGAGCTCGTCGGCAAGGTGATCGAGGCGATCACCGCCGCGGCCCGCACCGGCCAGATCGGTGACGGCAAGATTTTCGTTTCGTCGATCGAGAAGGCCGTGCGGATCCGCACCGGCGAGACCGACAGCGACGCCCTCTGACACCAAGATCCTTCAGGCAGGAGTTTCCAGATATGAATTTCAAGACTTATCGCCGGGCAGGACTGGTCGGACTGGCGCTCGCCGGCCTTGCCGGCGCCGCGCTCGCACAGACCGCGGCCGCCCCCGCCGCCCCGCCGGCCCCCGTCCCCAACAAGGGCGACGTCGCCTTCATGATGAGCTCGACCGTGCTGGTGCTGCTCATGATCATTCCGGGCCTCGCGCTGTTCTATGGCGGCCTCGTCCGCTCCAAGAACATGCTCTCGGTCCTGACCCAGGTCTTCGCCATCACCTGCATCGTCTCGCTGATGTGGGTGATCTTCGGCTACTCGCTCGCCTTCACCAATGGCGGCGGCCTCAACGACTATGTCGGCGGCTTCTCCAAGGCCTTCTTGAAGGGCGTCGACGCCACGACCACGGTCGCGACCTTCTCCAACGGCGTCGTCATCCCGGAATTCGTCTATATCTGCTTCCAGATGACCTTCGCCTGCATCACGCCGGCCCTCATCGTCGGCGCTTTCGCAGAGCGCATGAAGTTCTCGGCGCTGCTGCTCTTCACCGTGCTCTGGGTCACCTTCATCTATTTCCCGATGGCCCATATGGTCTGGTACTGGGGCGGTCCCGATCTTGTCGGCAACGCCGCCAAGGCGCTGGCTGACGCACCCGCCGACGGCAAGGCCGCAGCCCAGGCCGCGCTCGACGCCGTCAATGCCGATGCCGGCATGCTCTTCAAATGGGGCGCGCTCGACTTCGCCGGCGGCACCGTGGTCCATATCAATGCGGGCATCGCCGGCCTCGTCGGTTGCGTCCTGCTGGGCAAGCGCATCGGCTACGGCAAGGAGCTGATGGCACCGCACTCGCTGACCATGACGCTGATCGGCGGCGCGCTGCTCTGGGTCGGCTGGTTCGGCTTCAACGCCGGCTCCAACCTCGAGGCCAACTGCACGGCGGCGCTCGCCATGATCAACACCTTCGTCGCCACGGCGGCGGCGGCTGTCGGCTGGCTGTTCATCGAATGGGCCGTCAAGGGCAAGCCCTCCATGCTCGGTATGGTCTCGGGCGCTGTCGCCGGCCTCGTCGCGGTCACGCCTGCCGCCGGCTTCGCCGGTCCGATGGGCTGCATCGTGCTCGGCCTGATCTCGGGCGTCGTCTGCTTTGTCTTCTGCTCCAGCGTCAAGAACGCGCTGGGCTACGACGACTCGCTCGACGTCTTCGGCATCCACTGCGTCGGCGGCATCATCGGCGCGCTGGCGACCGGCATCCTGGTCAACACCGCGCTCGGCGGCGCCGGCATCCCGGACTACACCACCAAGCCCGGCGAGCTCGTCGTGGGGACTTACGAGTTCGGCACGGCCTTCTTCGCCCAGGTCAAGGCGGTGCTGTTCACGCTGGTCTTCAGCGGCCTCGGCTCGCTGATCCTCTTCAAGATCGTCGATGTGATCGTCGGCCTGCGCGTCGCTCCCGATCAGGAGCGCGAAGGCCTCGACATCGCCGAGCATGGCGAGCGCGCCTACCACGCCTGATCGCCTATCAGCGTCTCATGTGAAACATCGACCCCGGCGGGCAACCGCCGGGGTTTTTCGTTGGCTCCCCCGACTTTGCGAGCGTCAGCGAAGCAATCCAGCGTTTCGCTCGACGTCTCCTGGATTGCTTTGCTTTGCTCGCAAAGACGTCAAAAGCCGGCCCGTCATCGTTCCGGTCGCCCGAGGCGCGCAAGGTTAAGCGGGTCTTAACCTGCCCTTCCTAACCTGCGCGATGAGGCCGGCCGCTCAGGGCCGGCCTTCCAAGCACGGCCTCAACGCATGCGCACGATCCGACGCTCCTCATCGCTGATGGACCGCCTGCCCGATCCGGTGCGGGAGTTCCTGTCGCGCCGCGCCGCCGAGCTTTGCGGCATGGCCCTGCTGGCCGTCACCGCCGCCATCGCGGTCTCGCTCGCGACTTGGTCGGTCGACGACCCGAGCCTCAACAACGCCACCAACGGCGCGGTCAACAACTGGCTCGGCCGGCCGGGCGCCATGGTCGCCGACCTGACCATGCAGCTGCTCGGCCTCGGCGTCGTCGCCATGCTGTTTCCGCCCCTGACCTGGGCCCTGCGGCTGATGCGCGTGCATCTGTTCGACCGGGGCGCGCTCAAGCTCGGCCTCTGGATCGTCGGCGTCGCCGCCACCGCCGCCGTCGCCAGCGCGCTGCCCGCGACGCCGCGCTGGCCGCTCCCGACCGGCATGGGCGGCGTCATCGGCGACGGGCTCCTGTTCGGCACCCGCAATCTCGTCGGCATCGCCGGCAATGCGCTCGGCGGTCTCGTCGGCTTCCTTTATGCCGGCATCGCGATCCTCGCCGTCACGGCCGCCGCGGGCTTCGGCTTCGTCAGCGACGAGGACCCGGTCGAGGAGGCGGAAGCCGGCGACGAATCCTGGTCCGACAACGAGGATCGCCGCGACGACGAGCCCGGCCTCGCCGTCATCCTGATCGGCTGGCTCGCCCATGGCGCGATGTCGCTGAAGGGCATGATCGTGCGCCGCCTGCCGCACCCGCCCGAGCCGATGGCCGAGACGGCCGGCGCTGCGCCTGTAGCCGCCGGGCGCGTCAGGCGCGAGCCGCAATTCCACGAACAGGCCGCGCGTGCGCCGATGCCGGAGTTCGCGCCCGAGCCGCTGCCGGTTTCGCGCCCCGTTGCGGCACAGGCCCGTGCGCCGGAGCCAGTTTTCGAGGATGACGAGGAGCCGCAGGATCTGCGCGACCTCAACGCGCCGCGCGTCACCGCCCTGCCGGTCGCGCCGAAACCCGGCAAGCGCCTCCAGCGCGAGGCCCAGCCCTCGCTGCTCGACCGCGAACAGTTCGAATTGCCGCCGCTGACCTATCTCTCGGAGCCGAAGAAGCTCCCGGCCAACACGATCTCGACAGACGCGCTGGAGCAGAACGCGACCCTGCTCGAAGGCGTGCTGGAGGATTTCGGCGTGCGCGGCGAGATCACTCAGGTCCGCCCCGGCCCGGTGGTGACGCTCTACGAACTGGAGCCGGCGCCCGGCACCAAGTCCTCGCGCGTGATTTCGCTGGCCGACGACATCGCCCGCTCGATGAGCGCGATCTCGGCCCGCGTCGCCGTCGTGCAGGGCAAGAACGCCATCGGCATCGAGCTGCCCAACGCCAAGCGCGAGACGGTCTACCTGCGCGAGTTGCTGGCGAGCCAGGATTTCGAAAGCTCCAAGCACAGGCTCGCGCTCGGCCTTGGAAAGACCATCGGCGGCGAGCCGGTGATCGTCGATCTCGCCAAGATGCCGCATCTGCTGGTGGCCGGCACGACCGGTTCGGGCAAGTCGGTCGCGATCAACACCATGATCCTGTCGCTGCTCTATCGGCTGAAGCCGGAAGAGTGCCGCCTGATCATGGTCGACCCCAAGATGCTCGAACTCTCCGTCTATGACGGCATTCCTCATTTGCTGACGCCCGTCGTCACCGACCCGAAGAAAGCGGTCGTGGCGCTGAAATGGGCGGTGCGCGAGATGGAGGAGCGCTACAAGAAGATGTCTAAGCTCTCGGTGCGCAACATCGAAGGCTTCAACACCCGCGTCGGCGAGGCCAAGGCCGCCGGCGAGGTGATCACCCGGACAGTGCAGACCGGCTTCGACCGGCATTCCGGCGAGGCGATCTACGAGGACGAGGTCATGGACCTCGAGCCTTTGCCCTTCATCGTCGTCATCGTCGACGAGATGGCCGATCTGATGATGGTCGCGGGCAAGGAGATCGAAGGCACGATCCAGCGCTTGGCCCAGATGGCGCGCGCGGCCGGCATCCATGTCGTACTGGCGACGCAGCGGCCGTCCGTCGATGTCATCACCGGCACGATCAAGGCCAACTTCCCGACCCGCATCTCCTTCCAGGTCACCTCCAAGATCGATTCGCGCACGATTCTCGGCGAACAGGGGGCGGAACAACTGCTCGGCCAGGGCGACATGCTCTACATGGCCGGCGGCGGGCGCATCACCCGCGTCCACGGCCCTTTCGTCTCGGACGCCGAGGTCGAGCGCGTCGTCGCCCATCTCAAGACGCAAGGCCGGCCGCAATATCTCGACGCCGTCACCTCCGAGGAGGAGCCGCCGGGCGAGGAGGCCGAGGACGGCGCGGTCTTCGACAAAAGCGCCATGGGCCAGGCCGAAAGCGAGGACCCTTACGACCAGGCGGTCGCGGTCGTGCTACGCGACAAGAAGGCCTCGACCTCCTATATCCAGCGCCGTCTCCAGATCGGCTACAACCGCGCCGCCTCGATCATGGAGCGAATGGAGAACGAGGGCATCGTCGGGCCGGCCAACCATGCCGGCAAGCGCGAGATCCTGGTCGAGACCGGCCGCGCCCGCGAGGACGAGGATTGACCGGACAAGGCTTTCGGCGCGTCATGGCCGGGTCGCTGGCCGTGAAATTGCCATGACGAACTGCAACCTTGTCCCGATCATCGGCGTTGACCAGTTTACCCGGCTTTGGCAGCCGTCTGTTTCGGGAGCATTATCGCTCATGACATCGTTCCGGCCCCGCTCGCGACCCCTCCTCGCCGCATCCGTGCTGGCTGGCGCGATGCTCGTCGCCCCCGCTCTGGCCCAGCCGCTTCAGCTACAGCCCGCCAAGCCGGCCGGCTCTCCGGCGGCAACCACGCCCGCAAGCCGCCCGACGCCGCTGCCGCCGATCCGTCCCGATGGTCTGGGCGTGGCGCGTGCGGATGGCGGCACGTCCGTCGTGACGGCCACGGCCGAACCGCCTGCGGCCGCCGTCAGGCCGGCCCGCGCGCAGACGCGCAGCGCGGCCCCCGCCTCGCAGGCGGAAGCGGTCGAGAAGCTCAACGCCTATTTCAATGGTTTTGCCGCCCTGCAGGGTGATTTCATCCAGTTCGCCGCCGACGGACGCCGATTCGAGGGCAAGATCTATGTCCAGCGTCCGGGCAAGATGCGCTTCGACTACCGTCCGCCCGTGACCATGGAAGTCGTCGCCGACGGCACCTCGGTCGCGATCCGCGATTCCAAGCTGGCGACGCAGGACCTGTACTCGATCGGCCAGACGCCGCTGAAATTCCTGCTCAAGGAGAGGATGGATCTGGCCAAGGATTCGATCGTCACCGGCTACAGCACCAAGGGCGATATCCTTTCGGTGAAGATTGAGGACCGCTCGACGCTGGGCGGCACCTCGAAGATCACCCTGAACTACGATCTGAGCGCCAATGTACTGCGGCAATGGGTGGTGATCGACCCGCAGGGCTACGAGACCTCCGTCTCGCTCTACAATCTCGACACCCAGCGCCAGCCCGACCCGAAGAATTTCGTGATCAATTATCAGCGCGTGCTGTGACGCCCTCCTCCGTCATGCTCGGCCTTGTGCCGAGCATCCACGGCTTTGGCGTAGGGCGCGACGAGAGAAGACGTGGATGGCCAGGACAAGCCCGACCATGACGGGATAAGCCTCTGACGAGACGCTTGCATTTCCCTGCGCTCCGAACCAGTTTCCGGCGTCCTTTCGCCCGGAAACCCTTGCGTGAAACTCACCGTCACAAGCTGGAACATCAATTCGGTGCGCCTGCGCATCGGCATGGTCGGGCGCTTCCTGACCGAACAGGCCCCCGACATCCTGTGCCTGCAGGAAACCAAGACGCCCGACGAGCAGTTCCCGGCCAAGGCCTTCCAGCAGCTCGGCTACGAGCATCAGGCCTTCATCGGCCAGAAGGGCTATAACGGCGTCGCGATCGTCTCGAAACTGCCCTTCAGCGAGCGCGACGCCATGGCGATGTGCGGCAAGAACGACGCCCGCCACATGAGCGTCGTGCTCGACGCGGGCGCGGGCGCCGCCGCCGGGATCGCGATCCACAATTACATTCCCGCGGGCGGCGACATCCCGGACCCGGAACTCAACGTGAAATTCGCCCACAAGCTCGCCTTCCTCGACGAGATCGGCGTCTGGGGCATGACGAAACGCCCGACCGATCGTCCGGCGATCCTGCTCGGCGATCTCAACATCGCTCCCTACGAGCACGACGTCTGGAGCCATAAGCAACTGCTCGACGTCGTCAGCCACACGCCGATCGAAACCACGACGCTGGAGAAACTGCGCTCGGAGCTGGGCTGGACCGACGCCGCGCGCACGCTGCGGCCCGAGCCGGAAAAGCTCTACAGCTGGTGGAGTTACCGCGCCGCCGACTGGGAGGCCTCCAATCGCGGCCGCAGGCTCGACCATATCTGGCTTTCGGACGGTCTGAAGCCGACTTTGCGCGATCTCGCCTTCCTGCGCGAGGCGCGCGGCTGGGAGCGGCCGTCCGACCATGTGCCGGTGACGGTGACGCTAGCGCTCTGACGTCAGCCGCGCTCTATGTCGAGCAGCGCCGCCTGTACGCTCACCAGTTCGCCGACGAAACCCTGAAGCCGGTCGCTGATCGCATCCGCTATCGCCTGCGCCGAACCCGGCGATTCGCCGAGCACACGCCGCATCACGCTGCGCGACAGCTTCATCACCTGCGTCGGCTCGCGCGCGATCGCCGTCACCGGCCGCTCGATCGCGGCAAACAGCGCCATCTCGCCGATCAGCGCGCCCGCGCCCGCAATCTCGTCGGCGGGCTGCCCGTCATCGCCCTGCATCAGCGCGACAGCCCCGGAGATCACCAGAAAGGCGCTGTCGGACGATTCGCCGGCGCGGAACAGCACGTCTCCGGCGCGCAGGATGCGGCTTTCGGCCGCGAACGCCACGAGTCGCAGCGCATCGCGATCCATCAGGCCCAGCAGGTTCTGCCGGGCCAGCAGGGCGATGTCGTCGTCGAGAGCCATTCCGGTCTTAAGGGTTCAGGCGGTAGCCGCCCGCATCCGTCACGAGCAGCCTGGCATGGCCGGGATCGGGCTCGATCTTCTGCCGCAGCCGGTAGATATGCGTCTCCAGCGTGTGGGTGGTGACCTGGGAGTTATAGCCCCAAACCTCCTGCAGCAGGATCTCGCGGGCGATCGGCTTGCGCCCCGCGCGATAGAGGAAGCGCAGGATCGCGGTTTCCTTCTCGGTGAGCTTGGTCTTGGAGCCCTTCTCGCTGACGAGCAGCTTGGAGCCGGGATGGAAAGTGTAGGGGCCGACCTGGAAGACCGCGTCCTCGCTCGCCTCGTACTGACGCAGATGCGCCCGGATGCGGGCGAGCAGCACGGCGAACTTGAACGGCTTCACGACATAGTCGTTAGCGCCGGCCTCGAGCCCCAGCACGGTGTCGGCGTCGGAGCCTTGGCCGGTCAGCATGATTACCGGGCTCTTGAAGCCGTTCTTGCGCATGATCTTGACCGCCGCGCGGCCATCCATGTCCGGCAGGCCGACATCCATCACCGCGAGGTCGAAACGCTCGGCCTGCACCGCCTTGACGGCCGCCGTCGCCGCGCCCGCTGTCGAGATCTTGAACTCGTCATAAAGAGCGAGCTGCTCGGCCAGAGCCTCACGCAGCGTCTGGTCGTCATCGACAAGAAGAATATGATGGACGGCTGACATCGGGATTCGATCGACTGGTTGCGCTTTGGGCACCATGCGGCCGCTGATTCGCGACCGCAAGTCACGCACGCTCGAAAACGGGTCACGCAGGATGGAAATGCCGTGAGAAAACGTGACCGACCGCGACCCGGCTCGCCACGCCTGCTGACGCGATTGCGCGTCTTCGCCTCGGTGCGGGACCGCCGCAAGGGGTTTCTGGTCGCGGGCCTCGCCGTCTTTCCCTGCGCGCTCGGCCGCTCCGGCATCCGCGTCGACAAGCGCGAAGGTGATGGCGGCACGCCGCGCGCGATCCTGCCGCTGCGCAGCGTGCTCTGGCGTGCTGAGCGCGGGCCCCGGCCGCGCGCGTTGCTGCCTGTCAGGGTCATCCGCCCGCGCGACGCCTGGTGCGACGATGTCGCCGATCGCCGCTACAACCGCCTGATCGACCGCCCACCGGGCGAAGCCGAGGAGCGGCTGACGCGCGCCGACCATCTCTACGATTTCATCGTCGAACTGGGCTGGAACGACGCTCCGGTGATTCGCGGCAGGGGCAGTGCGATCTTCTGGCATCTGGCGCGGCCGGGATTTTCGCCGACGGCTGGATGCGTCGCGGTCAGGCGTGAGGTGTTTGCCAAGGTGCTGCCGAGGCTGGGGCGGCGCTGCGTGATGGCGGTGGGGCGCTCGTCCCCTTCTCCCGCAAGGGGAGGGGTGCGCCCTCAGCCCCGCGCCCCGAAAATCGCGCTCCCGACCCGCACATGCGTCGCGCCCAACTGGATCGCGGCCTCGTAATCGGCGCTCATGCCCATCGACAGCCCGCGCAGGCCATTGCGGGCGGCGATCTTGGCCAGCAGCCCGAAATGCGGCGAGGGCTGGTCCTGCGCCGGGGGGATGCACATCAGCCCCTCGATCACGAGTCCATGATGCATGCGGCAGGTCTCCAGAAAGGCGTCGATCGTAGACGGGCTCACGCCGCCCTTCTGCGGCTCGTCGCCGGTGTTCACCTGCACGAACAGGCGCGGCGCGCGGCCCGAGCGCGCGATCTCGCGGGCCAGCTCCTTGGCGAGGCTCTCGCGATCGAGCGACTGGATCACGTCGAACAGCTCGACCGCCTCGCGCGCCTTGTTGGATTGCAACGGCCCGATCATGTGGAGCTCGACATCGGGGAAGCGGTTTCGCAGCGCTGGCCATTTGGCCTTGGCCTCCTGCACGTAGTTCTCGCCGAAGACGCGCTGCCCGGCCTCCAGCGCAGGCAGGATCACCGCCTCCGGCATGGTCTTGGAGACCGCGACCAGCGTCACGGACGAAGGCTCGCGCCCGACGTCGTGCGCCGACCGCGCCACGGCGGCGTGCGTTTCCAGAAGCCGCGTCGCGACGTCGCTCATGGCAAAAACCCTTCCATTCCGAGGGCTTCGGCCCTCTGCGCGCCGTTGACCCGGTCCGCGCAATCGTGTCCTAGTCCGGCTCGCTTCGCTCACGCAACAATCGCATGCTCTCATGGCCGTCGAACGCTACAATCCCAAGGAATCCGAGCCGAAATGGCGTGATGTCTGGAACGAGCGCAAGCTCTTCGAGACACGCAACGACGACGGCAAGCCGAGCTACTATGTGCTCGAGATGTTCCCCTATCCGTCGGGGCGCATCCATATGGGCCATGTCCGCAACTATGCGATGGGCGACGTGGTGGCGCGCTACAAGCGCGCCAAGGGCTTCTCCGTGCTGCACCCGATGGGCTGGGACGCGTTTGGCCTGCCGGCCGAGAACGCTGCCAAGGCCAACAAGGTCCATCCGCGCGACTGGACCTACGCCAATATCGCGACGATGCGGACGCAGTTGCAGTCCATGGGCCTGTCGCTCGACTGGAGCCGCGAGCTCGCGACCTGTGATCCGAGCTACTACCGCCACCAGCAGAAGCTCTTCCTCGATTTCCTGAAGGCCGGGCTGGTCGACCGCAAGACCGCCAGGGTCAACTGGGACCCGGTCGACGAGACCGTTCTCGCCAACGAGCAGGTCATCGACGGGCGCGGCTGGCGCTCGGGCGCAGCTGTGGAGCTGCGCGAGCTGACGCAATGGTTCTTCAGGATCACGGACTACGCCCAGGAGCTGCATGACGCGCTGGAGGGCCTGACGCGCTGGCCCGACAAGGTCCGGCTGATGCAGAAGAACTGGATCGGCCGCTCGGAGGGTCTGCTTGTTCGTTTCGCCCTCGAATCGAATGCCGTCGCCCTGAGCGAGCTGGAGGTCTACACGACGCGCCCCGACACGCTGTTCGGCGCGAAGTTCCTGGCCGTGGCGCCTGATCACCCGCTGGCCAGGGCCGCGGCCGCGACCAACCCGTCGCTGCAGGCCTTCATCGAGGACTGCAAGCGCATCGGCACGGCCCAGGAGGCGATCGACAAGGCGGAGAAACTCGGTTTCGACACCGGCATCCGCGCCGCTCATCCCTTTGATCCGTCATGGTCTTTGCCAGTCTATGTCGCGAACTTCATCCTGATGGACTACGGCACCGGCGCAATCTTCGGCTGCCCGGCGCATGACCAGCGCGATCTCGACTTCGTCAACAAATACGGGCTCGGCAACACACCGGTCGTCTGCCCCGAAGGAACCGACCCGGCGCGCTTCGTCATCACCGACACCGCCTTCGTCGATGACGGCCGCATGATCAACTCGCGCTTCCTCGACGGCATGACCATTCCGGAGGCGAAAGAAGAAGTCGCCCGCCGGCTCGAAATCACGATCCTCGGAAATGCACCGGTCGGGGCGCGAAAGGTCAATTTCCGCCTGCGCGACTGGGGCGTCTCGCGCCAGCGCTATTGGGGCTGCCCGATCCCGGTAATCCACTGCGCCGATTGCGGCACTGTGCCGGTTCCCGACGCAGACCTGCCGGTGACGCTGCCCGACGACGTGTCCTTCGAGAAGCCGGGCAATCCGCTCGACCATCACCCGACATGGAAGCACGCCACCTGCCCGCAATGCGGCGGCAAAGCCCGGCGCGAAACCGACACGATGGACACCTTCGTCGATTCGTCCTGGTACTTTGCCCGCTTCACCGATCCGTGGCGGACCGACAGCCCGACCGACCGCGCCGTGGTCGATCGTTTCCTGCCGGTGGACCAGTATATCGGCGGCGTCGAGCATGCGATCCTGCATCTGCTCTATTCGCGCTTCTTCACGCGCGCCATGAAGGCGACCGGCCATGCCGGGCTGGACGAACCGTTCGCCGGCATGTTCACGCAAGGCATGGTCGTCCACGAGACCTATCGCGCCCAGGACGGCGCCTGGGTCGAGCCCGGCGATGTCCGCATCGAGGTCGATGGCGCGCAGCGGCGCGGCTTCCATGTCGAGACCGGCGCTCCGATCGAGATCGGCGCGATCGAGAAGATGTCGAAATCGAAGAAGAACGTCGTCGACCCCGACGACATCATCGCCTCCTACGGCGCCGACACCGCGCGCTGGTTCATGCTCTCAGATTCGCCGCCCGATCGCGATGTGATCTGGACCGACGAGGGCGTGCAGGGCGCGGCCCGCTTCGTCCAGCGGCTCTGGCGGCTGGTCGGCGAGATCGTCGAGCGCACCGGCAAACGGGCGGATGCGCCCGCAACCTTCGGCGAGGCCGCCCTGACGCTGCGCAAGGCGAGCCACCGGGCGCTGCATGCAGTCGGGGCCGATATCGAGCGGCTCGGCTTCAACCGCTGCGTGGCGCATATCTACACGCTCACCAACGCCATCGGAAAAGCGCTCGATGCGGCCGCCGAAAGCGCGGCGCTGACTGCCGACATCGCCTTCGCCCTGCATGAATCCGCCATTATCGCGACGCACCTTGTCGCGCCGATGATGCCCCATCTGGCCGAGGAATGCTGGCAGGCGCTCTGCCGGCCGGGTCTGGTCGGCGAGGCATCTTGGCCGGTTGCGGACGAAGCCCTGCTGAAGGACGACAGCATCACGCTGCCCGTCCAGATCAACGGCAAGAAGCGCGCGGAGGTGACGGTGCCCGCCGATGCCGATAGCATGGCAGTCGAGGCGGTCGTGCGCGCCGACGAGGCCGTTGTCAGGGCGCTCGAAGGCCGGCCCGTCCGGAAAATCATCGTCGTGCCCGGGAGAATTGTGAATGTCGTCGTCTGAAGCCGCTCTGCCGACGCAAGCTCCGTCCCGCCGACTGATGCTGGCGATCGCCCTGTCGGCGGCTGCGCTCGCCGGGGGCTGCCTGCAGCCGCTTTATGCCGAGAATACCGCGAGCAGCGTCGGCGGCAGCGTCCGGAACGCACTGCGCGATGTCGAGATCGACGAGATCAAGGGCCTGACCGGGCATTATCTCCGCAACGAACTCGTCTTCGAACTCGATGGCGGCGGCGAGAACGTCGCGCCCAAGCGCCTCAAGCTCACCGCCTCGGTCACCGACGCGCTCGAGGTCGTGACCGTCGACTTCGCCAATGGCCGGGCAGATTCGGCGATCCTCGTCGCCCGTGCGACCTGGAGCGTAACCAATATCGCCAACGGCAAGGTGGTCTCGCAGGGCACGAACATGGTTCGCGCGCCCTATGAGCGGTCGGTGCAGCGCTTCGCGACGGTAAGGGCCGCCCGCGACGCCCAGATCCGCGCGGCGAAATCGCTCGCGACGCTGATTCGCGGCCAGCTTTCCGCCGATCTGGTCTCCTTGTGAGGGGACAGCGCCGCCATGGTCGCCATCAAGGCGCATGAGGCCGACAGGGCTTTGACGCGGCTCGATCCGGCCTGGCGGCTGGTCTTGTTCTATGGTCCCGACGCCGGCCTGATCGCGGAGCGCGCCACGGGGCTCGCCCGCGCCAGCGTCGATGATCCCAACGACGCCTTCCAGCTCGTGCGCATGGACGGCGACGACATCGCCAGCGATCCGCTCAAGCTCGTCGACGAGGCGAACACGATCGGTCTGTTCGGCGGGCGGCGCGCGATTCGCGTCTCGGCCACCAGCAAGCCGCTTCTCTCAGCCGTCGAGCCGCTGCTGGCCACGCCGTCGCAGGACGCCATCGTCATCGTCGAGGCCGGCGACCTCCAGCGCGGCAACCCACTCCGCCTCGCCTGCGAGAAGGCTCGCACGGCGCTGGTGGTGCCCTGCTATGGCGACGCCGCGCGCGATCTTGGCGGGATCATCGACGAGATGGTCCGCGCCGAGGGCAAGACCATCGACCGCGCCAGCCGCGACCGCCTCGCCGGGCTGCTCGGCGGCGACCGCCAGACCTCGCGTCGCGAGATCGAAAAGCTGCTGCACTATGCCGGGACCGACAAGGCGATCGAGGATGGCCATATCGACGCTGTTGTAGGCGACACGGCCCAGCGCGAGCTCGGCGTGCTGGTCGATGCAGTCTTCTCCGGCCGGATTCCGGCGCTCGACCTCGCCCAGGCGAAACTGAGCCGCGAGGGGCTCGACGCCGGCGTCATGCTCGGCGGCGTGCTGCGCCATGCGCTGGGACTGCTGAAGGCGCGTCAGAACGTCGATGCCGGCCGTGGCGTCAAGGATGCGGTCGCGGCCATGCGCCTGCCCTATCCGCGCATCGCGACGACGGAAGCGGCGCTGGGCGCCTGGACGACGCCGAAGCTGGTCGAGGCGATATCCCTGCTGGGCGCCACGATGCTGGCGGTCAGACGCGACGCCGACACCGGAAAATCGGCGGCCATCCGCGCCCTGTGGACGATGGCGCGTCAGGCGCGCAGCGGCGCCCGCGCCGAGTGATCGCAATCAGGCCTTGAGCCTGCGGCAGAGCGCCTCGAGCTGCTCCAGCGTCTTGTAGCCGATCTTCATCTCGCCGCCGCCGCTGGCGCGGTGCTGGATCGAGACCGACAGGCCGAGAGCCTCCTCGAGCGCCTTCTCGACGGCGCGGGTATCGGGATCCTTGTCGCGCTTCGGTTGACCCGGCACGCTCTTGCTTTCGCCCCGGCTCTCATCCTGCACGATTCGCTCGATGTCGCGGACGCTGAGCCCGTCATCGACGATCTTGCGCGCCATCAATTCCGGATCCGAAACGGATAGCAGCGCCCGCGCATGCCCGGCCGAGATCGCTCCCTCGCCGACCATGCGGCGCACAGGCTCCGGCAGCTTCGACAGCCGCAACGTATTGGCGACATGGCTGCGGCTCTTGCCGATGACCCGCGCGAGATCGTTCTGGGTATAACCGAAATCGGCAATCAGGCGCTCGTAGCCGGCCGCCTCCTCGATCGCATTCAGATCCGTGCGCTGGACGTTCTCGACAATGGCGATTTCGAGCGCCTCGCGATCATCGGCCTCGACGAGGATCACCGGAATCTCGTGCAGTCCGGCCCGCTGGGCCGCGCGCCAGCGCCGCTCGCCGGCGATGATCTCATAAGCATCGGCGACCCCGCCGATCGGGCGTACGATGATCGGCTGCAGGATGCCGCGCTCGCGGATCGAGTCGGTTAGCTCCTGGAGATCGTCCTCCCCGAAACTGCGTCGTGGATTGCGCGCGCTCGGGCGCAGAAACTCGACCGGTACGCGACGCTGGCCGCGTGCACGCTCCAGCGCGCCGATCTCGTCGCCGACATCGCCGATCAAGGCCGCAAGGCCACGGCCCAGGCGGGAACGCCCCTGTTCTTCGGCCATTGTCATCCTCTTGAACTCACTTGAAAATCTGGCTGTCAGGCTGCGGCGCGCAAGGCACGCTCGCGCTTGATCACCTCGGAGGCCAGCCTAAGATAGGCCTGCGAACCGGAACAGCGAAGGTCATAGAGCAAGGCCGGCTTGCCGTAGGACGGCGCCTCGGAGACCCTCACATTGCGCGGAATCACGGTCTCATAAACTTTGTCGCCGAGGAAATCGCGGACATCGGCCATGACCTGGCCCGACAGATTGTTGCGCGGATCGTACATGGTCAGGACGACGCCCTGAATGATCAAACGCGGATTGAGTCCGGCCCGGACCTGCTCGACCGTCTTGAGCAACTGGCTCAATCCTTCCAGCGCGAAGAATTCACATTGCAGCGGAACCAGCACGGCATCGGCCGCCGTCATCGCGTTGATCGTGATCAGGCTGAGCGAGGGTGGGCAGTCGATCAGGATATAGGTCAGGTCGTTGCAGCGCTGATCGTAGACCAGCTCGTCGATGGCCTTCTTGAGCCTGATCGCGCGATCCTTCGCGCCGGCGATCTCGAGCTCGACGCCGAGCAGATCGAGCGTCGAAGGTGCCAGGAAGAGCCCGGGCACCGCAGTCTCCTGCATAGCCTGGCCAAGGCCGATATCGCCGCACAACACGTCATAGGTCGAGGATTTGCGGCTCTTGCGATCGATGCCGAGGCCCGTCGAGGCGTTGCCTTGCGGATCGAGGTCGACGATCAGCACCTTTTCGCCGATCGCCGCCAGCGCCGTACCGAGATTGATCGCCGTCGTGGTCTTGCCGACGCCGCCCTTCTGATTCGCGAGCGCCAGCACGCGCGGGCGGCGCGGCAGCACGATAGGGGTCATATCGGTCATGAATCGGCTCGTTTCTCGGCCGCACGAACCATCAGGATCCGGGCGGCCTCATCCGTTACGGAAGAGATCGTCGATGCCTGAATCTTCCAATATTTAGAGGCTTCGGTCAATTCCTGCTCTAGATGTTGTCCTTTGGCAAAAAGCCCGAGCGCGCCCGTTCTCAACAGCTCATTGCACCAGTCCAGAAGAAGCGGCAAAGGCGCCAATGCGCGGGCCGTGACGACGTCGACCTTACCGACGAAGCCGGCGACGACATCCTCGATCCGCGCCGCATGTACGGTGACGGGAGCGCCTGTCAGCCGCGCCGCGTGACGCAGGAAGGCGCATTTGCGGGCGTTGCTTTCGACCAGGTCGATATGGCCGACACCATTCTCCGCGAGACAAGCGCCGATCACGAGACCGGGAAAGCCGCCGCCTGAGCCGAGATCAAGCCAGCGCCGCGCCTGGGGAGCGAGATTGAAGATCTGCAGCGAGTCGGCGACATGACGCGTCCAGACCTCGCCAAGCGTGGCCGACGACACCAAATTTTTGGCCGCCTGCCAGCGTTCGAGTTCCGTGACGAGCAGCGCCAGCCGCTCCTCTGTTTCACGTGAAACAGGCGTCAAGCGCAAAGCATGGGCGCGGTCGCTCTTGTCCACAGTCAGACTGCGACAGGGGCGCGCGCGGGGCGACGACGCCGCGCATGTGCCGCCAGAAGCGTCAAAGCCGCAGGCGTCATCCCCTCGATCCGCGCCGCCTGGGCAATGTCCGCCGGGCGCTGGCCCGCCAGTTTAAGCTTGATCTCGCTCGAAAGCCCAGAGATCGCATCGAGATCGAGATCTTCCGGCACTTTCAGGGACTGGTCGCGCTGATAGGACTGTATCTCAGCGCTCTGGCGGTCGAGGTAGACCGCATAAACCGCGTCGGCCGTCACGCGCGACGCGATGACCGGCTCGGCAGATCGCAACTCAGGCCAAATCTCCGCCAGCCGGTCGTAGCCGATATCCGGATAGGATAGCAGCTGGTAAGCGCTGCGCTTCAGGCCGTCATGATTTAACTGCAGGCCGTATGCCGCCGCCTGTTGCGGGGTCAGCGACCGCCGGTCCAACTGCTCGCGCAGCAAGGCGATGGCCTCGGAGCGCGCCTTGAACGCGGCCCCTCGCCTGCTTTTCACCAAGCCCTGTGCCAATCCGATAGGCGTCAGCCGCTCA
>JBKJSB010000304.1:0-9947 GCA_046593015.1 Allobosea sp. | reverse complement strand
CCGAGCGGTGCGAGACGTAGACGAAAAACGCAGCCCACGCCTCGGCGACGGCCGGATTGACCGTGTACATCCGCGCATTGGCGATCAGGCTCACGCGTAGCGCAGCCGCTGGCCCAGCCCCATCGTCTTCGCCTTCGCCAGCATGAAGTCGCCGAGCGCGATGTCCGACAGTGAGAGGCCGCGATGCCAGAACAGGATGGTCTCGTCCTCGCGCTCGCGGCCGGCTTTGAGCCCGGCGACGATCTCGCCCATCTCGGCATACAGCGTCTGCTCGGACAGTTTTCCGGCCTCGACATGGGCGCGCAGCGAGCCGAACTGGCCGCCCTTGCACTGGCCCCAGTCGTCCACCACGAGCTTGCTCATGATGTCGGTCAGCGACAGCTCGACCGCGCTCATCGTGCCATAGGGCACGACGAAGGCCCCCTTCTTGATCCACTCCGTCTTCAGCATCGGCTCGGGCGCATCCAGCCGCGAGGCCTCGACCACGATGTCCGCCCCCTCGACGCAGGAGCGCCAGTCCTCGGTCACGGTCACCGTCTTGCCGAGATCGGCCGAGAGCTTTGCGCCAAAAGCATCGCGGCTCTCCTTGCGGCGGGAATGGACCCTGATCTCGTCGAAATCGAACAGCGAATCGAGCAGGCGGACGTTCCAGTAGGCGGTGCCGCGCGCGCCGACATGGCCCAGGACCTTCGAGCCCTTGCGCGCCAGATGCTTGGCCCCGATCGCGGTGATCGCACCGGTGCGCATGTCGGTGAGGTGGCTGCCGTCGACGATCGCGGTCGGCACGCCGGTGGCCGGGTCCATCAGCAGAAGCAGGCCCATCTCGGAGGGCAGGCCGAGCTTGTAGTTGTCGACGAAGTCGCCGATCACCTTGACGCCGGCCCGGTTGATCGGCGCGCGAAACGCGCCGCGCAGCACGTTGAAATGCCCGTTGGCGACCTTCGGCATCAGATGCATGCGCGGCTCGATGACCGTCTCGGCCCGCCCCTGCGCCGCCAGCCCCGCCTCGACGGCGGAGATGATCTCGGCATCGGTCAGGTTCAGCGCCGCCACGTCGAGCGCGTTGAGGAAGTCGATATGGAGCGGTTCATGGGACAAGGGCGGTCTCGTTCCGGTCAGGACGGCGATGGTGGCGAGAGTGGCCGGCGTTGACAGGAGGCGCAAGGACGGCGCGCGCGTCTCGCCGATGCGTGAGGCGCGAGCGTGGCTGCAGGCATGATTGACTTCGCCGGGCGCATCCTGTCTTCAACCGGCATGACTGACACTTCGACCATCGACCGCGCGGACAATGCTCCGCATGCGCGCCGGCGCACCTTCGCGATCATCTCGCACCCGGACGCCGGCAAGACCACGCTGACCGAAAAGCTGCTCTATTTCGGCGGCGCGATCCAGCTCGCCGGCGAAGTGCGCGCGAAAGCCGGCCGCCGCCAGACCTCGTCGGACTGGATGAAGATCGAGCGCCAGCGCGGCATCTCGGTCGTCACCTCGGTGATGACCTTCGAATATGACGGCCACGTCTTCAACCTGCTCGATACGCCGGGCCACGAGGATTTCTCCGAGGACACCTACCGGACCCTGACTGCGGTCGATTCCGCCGTGATGGTGATCGACGCCGCCAAGGGCATCGAGGCGCGCACCAAGAAGCTGTTCGAGGTCTGCCGCCTGCGCGACATCCCGATCGTCACCTTCATCAACAAGGTCGACCGCGAGACGCGAGACCCCTTCGAGCTGATCGCCGAGATCGAGAACACGCTGGCGCTCGACGTCGCGCCGATGACCTGGCCGGTCGGGCGCGGGCGCGAATTCGTCGGCACCTACGATCTCAAGGCCAACACCTTCCGGCGCAACCAGAAGGGCGACGAGCAGACGCAAGACCAGAAGGTTTCGGGCTGGGACGACCCGCTCTTCGACGAGTTGCTGCCCCATGGCGCAGCCGAGGCCTGGCGCGAGGAGGTCTTTCTCGCAGCCGAGGGGCTGAAGCCCTTCGACCTGCAATCCTTTCGCGAGGGCCATCTGACGCCGCTCTATTTCGGCGCGGCGCTGCGCGACTATGGCGTGCGCGACCTGATCGACGCGCTGGGCGCGCTCGCCCCGAGCCCGCGCGCGCAGATCGCCGACAAGCGGGCGATCCAGGCCGGCGAGCCGAAGATGACCGGCTTCGTCTTCAAGATCCAGGCGAACATGGACCCCAACCACCGCGACCGCATCGCCTTCATGCGCGTCTGCTCGGGCAAGCTCTCGCGCGGCATGAAGGCCAAGCTGGTGCGGACGAGCAAACCGATGCCGCTGAACGCGCCGCAGTTCTTCTTCGCCCGCGACCGCTCGATCGCCGAGGAGGCCTATGCCGGCGACATCGTCGGCCTGCCCAACCACGGCACCCTGCGCATCGGCGACACGCTGACCGAGGGCGAGGACATCGTCTTCAAGGGCGTGCCGAGTTTCGCGCCGGAAATCCTGCGCCGCGTCAAGCTCAAGGACGCGATGAAGGCCAAGAAGCTGCGCGAGGCGCTGCAGCAGATGGCGGAAGAAGGCGTCGTCCAGCTCTTCCTGCCCCATGACGGCGCGCCTGCCATCGTCGGCGTCGTCGGGGCGCTCCAGCTCGACGTGCTGAAGGAGCGAATGGATGCCGAGTACTCGCTGCCGGTCGATTTCGAGCCCTGCCAGTTCTCGATCGCGCGCTGGGTCTCCAGCGACGACAAGGTCGCGCTGCAGAAGTTCGTGAGCCTGAAGCCGTCATCGATGGCCGATGATCTCGACGGCGACCCGGTGTTCATGGCGTCCAGCCAGTTCACCTTGAAATACGACGCGGAGCGGGCTCCGGAGGTCACGTTTTCCGATGTGAAGGATTATCAGAAGGTGGCTGGCGGGTAGGCATGGATTCTAGCATCGCTTGATGCTAGATTTGATGCTGGGCAAGGAACTCGGTCATGAGAACGACCATTACTCTCGATGATGAACTGCTCGCGCGGGCTCAGGCTTTTACCGGCCTTACCGAAAAGTCGGCGCTCATCCGTGAGGCCCTCAAGGCCCTGATTCAGCAGGAAAGTACGCGAAGATTGATCAAGCTGGGCGGGTCGGACCCTCACGCAACGGCTGCTCCCCGTCGCCGCAGCGACCCGGCGTGATCGTCGTCGATACGTCGATCTGGATCGATCATCTCCGAAGCGCCGACCCGCGCCTTGGCGACGCGATGACGTGGAAACAGGCTCTGGTTCACCCCTTCGTGCTCGGCGAGGTTGCTCTTGGATCGATCGGCCAGAGGCAAGTCGTCATCGGGATGCTGCAGGGACAGTTTCAGGCGCCCGTCGCATCGCCCGACGAAGTTCTCGACCTGATCGAGCGTGAGCGTCTCCATGGCCTCGGCGTCGGCTATGTCGACGCCCATCTGCTCGCCTCGGCCCGGCTGGCGGACGCGACGCTTTGGACGCGCGACAAGCGGCTCGACCTCGCCGCTGAGCGTCTGGGCATCCGAGCCGACATAGAACGCAGACACTGATCGGGGACAGCCCTCCGCTCAATCCCCCTGCATTGAAACGGCCTCATCATGGCGCTGTCCTCGAAAGGAGAGCGCCATCATGTCCATGCAGGGTTCGACGATCGCGGACGCGCCGCCAGCGCCGGTTCGGCCATCGCCTTTATCGGTCACCACCGAGCGGCTGCGCCGGCTGGTTCCGTCGGCCAAGCCCGATATCATCGCGGGCGTCGCGGCTGGGTTCGACGCGCTCGCGGCAACGGCTGGCGTGACGACGCGGCTGCGCATCTGTCATCTGCTGGCGCAGGCCGCGCATGAGACGGATGGTTTCCGAACCCTGCAGGAATATGGCGGGCCGTCCTATTTCGCGCGCTATGAAGGCCGCCGCGACCTCGGCAACATCGTCGCCGGCGATGGCGCGCGTTACCACGGCCGCGGCATCTTCCAACTCACCGGCCGGGCGAACTACCGCCGCTTCGGCTTGGCTGTCGGCGTCGATCTGGAGCGCGAGCCCGAGCGGGCGAAGGAGCCGGACATCTCGCTGCGCGTCGCCTTCGCCTATTGGCGCGAGCGCGGCTGCAACGCGGCGGCCGACGCCGACGACGTCGTGGCCGTGACGAAGCTGATCAATGGCGGCCGCAACGGCCTGGCCGAGCGGACGCGGCTGCTGGCGGCGGCGAAGGGTATCTGGGTTTAGCCGTGCCCCGCCTTCAGCGCCTGGTCGAGGTCGTCGTAGAGGTCGCCGACATCCTCGATGCCGGTCGAGAGGCGTAGCAGGTCCGTCGGACAGGGCGAGCCCGCGCCCTCGATCGAGGCGCGGTGCTCGATCAGGCTCTCGACGCCGCCGAGCGATGTGGCGCGCTTGTAGAGTTCGACATGGGCGGCGGCCTTGATCGCGGCGGCCTCGCCGCCGGTCACCTGCACCGAGAGCATGAAGCCGAAGCCGCCTTCCATCTGGCGGGCGGCGATGTCGTGGCCGGGGTGCTGCGGCAGGCCGGGATAGAGCACGCGGGCAACCAGCGGATGGGCCGCGAGCTTTTGCGCCAGCGTCATCGCCGAGGCCGACTGCCGCTCCTGCCGCACATGCAGCGTGCGCAGGCCGCGCATCAGCAGATAGGCCTCGAACGGCCCGAGGATGCCGCCCTGCATCTTGCGCACGGTCTTTACTGAGGCCCAGAACGCGTCGTCCTCACGGGCGCAGAGTACGCCGGCGACGACGTCGGAATGGCCGATCAGAACCTTGGTCGCGGCATGCATGACGATGTCGGCGCCGAGCGTCAGCGGGCGGGTATGCACCGGCGAGGCGCAGGTCGAATCGACCGCGAGCTTGGCACCGGCCGCATGGGCGATTTCGGCTGCCCCAGCGATGTCGGTGATGGTCCAGAGCGGGTTCGACGGCGTCTCGGCCCAGACCAGCCTGGTCACGCCGGGCTTCACGGCCGCCTTCAGCGCCACGAGGTCGTCGGTCTCGACGAAGTCGATCACCAGCCCCCAGCGCGTCGCTTCGGTCAAAAGCCAGGAGCGCAGCGCCCAGTACATCACCTTGGAGGCGACGACATGGTCGCCCGGCGAGAGCGCCTGGAACACCGCGGTCGCCGCCGCCATCCCCGAGCCGAACAGCAGCGCGCCGGCCTTGGCCTGCTCCAGCATGGCGAGCACGCTCTCGGCCTCGCGCACCGTCTCGTTGTCGGGCCTGCCATAGACGAAGCCGGAGGAATAGGCGTTGTCCTCGTCGCGGATATAGGTCGTGGCGATGTGGATCGGCGTCACCACGCCTTTCGTCAGAGGGTCGATCTTGCCCATGGCCTGCGCGGCGAGAGAGCGGGGATGAAGCGGGCGCTTGGGCATGGGATGTCCGATAAAGTTCCATGAGGGACTAAGGCTGCCATCTGGCGTAAGCAGAGGGCATGGTGCAAGGGCCGCGACCTTGCCTGCGGCGCAACCATGCCCCATCTCGCAGGCATGAGTGCTTCACAATCCCATGCAGACGCCGCGCCAGGACACTCGCCAAGACCGTTCTGGGTCGATGCGCTGATCGCCATCGTGCCGGTCGTCGCCGCCTCGCTGCTCGGCAATGCGATCACCATCCCGCAGATTCCGACCTGGTACCCGACGCTGGTCAAGCCGTTCTTCAACCCGCCGAACTGGCTGTTCGGCCCGGCCTGGACGCTGCTGTTCACGCTGATGGCCTATGGCGTCTACCGCATCCTGCGCCTGCCTGCGGATACGCCGGGCAAGGCCAGGGCGCTTGCCGTCTATCATGCGCAGCTTGGGCTCAACGTACTCTGGTCCTGCGTCTTCTTTGGCCTGAACAGCCCGCTCGGCGGCGTCTTCGTGATCATCCCTTTCCTGGCGATGATCCTTGCCATGATCGCGGTTTTCCGCCCGCTCGACCGGCTGGCTGCAAACCTGCAATGGCCCTATGTCGCCTGGGTCTCGTTTGCGACGCTGCTCAACGTCTCGATCTGGTGGTTGAACAGATAGGGCGATATGAGGGCGGAATAAATCGCGTGCTGGCGCGTTATCGACTGCGACTCAAACCCGCACCGGAGCCTTAGCCGTGCCGCCGATCCCGACCAGCCCGAGCCTGCTGTCGCGCTTCGTCGACCGCCTGCATGCGCCTGTCCCGATCCAGTCGCTTGCCGTGCTGCGGATCGCCTTCGGCCTGCTGCTGGCCTGGGACGTGTGGCGCTTCATCCGCGACGACCGCATTTCGCGCTATTACACGCAGCCGGATTTCCTGTTCAGCTACTGGGGCTTCTCCTGGGTCAAGCCGCTGCCCGAGCCGTGGCTGCACATCGCCTGGCTCGGCGTCGGCGTGCTGGCGCTGATGGTCGCCTTCGGGCTGCTTTACCGGATCGCGATCATTGGCTTCACCCTGCTGTTTGCGTATTTCTTCCTGCTCGACAAGGCGCAGTACCTCAACCACTTCTACATGGTGCTGCTCTATGCGGGGCTGCTCTGCCTGCTGCCGGCGGGCAATGCGCTGTCGCTCGACGCGAAGCTGTTTCCGAAAGTCCGGCGCGAGACCACACCCTACTGGTCGGTCTGGGCGCTGCGGGCGCAGACCGAGATCATCCTGCTCTATGCCGGGCTGGTGAAGATCACCGAGGACTGGCTTAGGGGCGAGCCGCTGGCGATCTGGCTTCGCGACCAGGCGCAGGACCTGCCCTTCGGCGCGATCTTCGCGCATGACTGGGTCATCCTCGCCGGGGCCTGGGGCACGATCGCGCTGCATGTGCTGGGCGCGCCGCTGCTGCTGTTTGCCCGCACGCGCCTGCCGGTCTTCCTGCTCTATTGCGTCTTCCATCTCAGCAACGGCTTCTTCTTCAACATCGGCATCTTCCCGTTCCTGACCATCGCCGCGACGACGATCTTCTTTGCGCCCGACTGGCCGCAGCGCCTGCTGCGCTGGCTGCTCGGGCGCTTCGAGGCGCTGCCGCCGATGCCGGCTGTGCCTCCGGCGGCGCCTGTCGCGCGCAGCGCGCTGAGCCTCGCGCTCATCGGCGTCCTCGTCGGCTGGATGGTCGTGCAGGTGCTCGTGCCGCTGCGCTTTGCGCTCTATCCGTCGGAGGTGCGCTGGGCCGGCGAGGGCCACCGCTTCGCCTGGCGGATGCGGATGTACGACCGGCAGGGCGAAGGCGATTTCGAGGTGGTGGCGCGGGACGGCCGGCGCTGGCGCGTCTCGCCGACCGACCATCTCACCGAGCGGCAGGCCGGCGTGATGCTGACGCGGCCCGACATGATCCTGCAGTTCGCCCATCACCTCGAACGGCATTTCGCGGCCCGGGGCGAGCGAGACGTCGCCGTCCATGCCCATGTCGCGATGTCGCTGAACGGCCGGCCGTTCCAGCCGCTGATCCGGCCGGAGATCGACCTGACGACGCGGGCCTGGAGCCCGTTCCGGGCGGCCGACTTCATCACGCCGCTGACCACCCCGTTCACGCCATGGAGCGCGCGCGAACGGCCCGACGACAAGGTCCGCGAGGCGTCCTCATGAGCGCCGACGCCCTGCTCATCGTCTATGACGGGCAGTGCCCGTTCTGCGCCGCCTATATGAGGCTCCTGCGCCTGCGCGCCGATATCGGCCCGGTGCGCCTGATCGACGCCCGCTCGGGCGACCCCGTCGTGGCCGAGGTGAAGCGGCTGGGCCTCGATCTCGATGCCGGCATGGCGATGCGGCTCGACGGGGTCTGGCACCATGGCGACGCCTGCCTGAACCGGCTGGCGCTGCTGTCCACGCCGTCAGGCCTGTTCAACCGGGCGAACCGCCTGATCTTCGCCTCGCCGCGGCTGTCGCGGCTGCTGTATCCTGCGCTGGTGCTCGGCCGGCGCGCCGCGCTGGCGCTGCTCGGGCGCAGGAGCATCGCGGCCGAGGAGGCCGCGATCGATCGCAAATCCTGATCTTCAGCCGGAATTCATGATGAATGGCGGCTTCACCATATCGCTCAACCGGGAATTCACCTGAGCGGCGCGAGATCACCGGCTGTAGCCGCAGCCGGAGGCCGCCATGATCCCTCGTCACGCCCTGATCGCCGCCATTCTGGCCGGGACCGCCGCACTGGGCGCAGCGGTCCCCGTTCTGGCGCGCGAACTGGTCGAGACGCCCGATCCGCGCCTCCAGCCCGGCACCATCGTGATCCGGACGGCTGAGCGAAAACTCTATTTCGTCACCGACCGGGGCGCGGCGATCCGCTACACCATCGCGGTCGGCAAGGCGGGCAAGCAGTGGCGCGGCACGAAATATGTCGAGGAACTCGCGGTGGAGCCGGCCTGGAGCCCGCCGGCCTCGGTCAAGCGCGACAAGCCCTCGATCCCCGATTTCATCCCCGGCGGCTCGCCGCGCAACCCGATGGGCGCGCGCGTCATCGGGCTCGGACCCGGCGGACAATATGCGATCCACGGCACCAACATGCCCGGAACGATCGGCACGGCGGCGTCCTATGGCTGCTTTCGCATGCACAACCAGGACGTGATCGACCTCTACGCCCGCGTGCGCATGGGCACGCCGGTGGTCGTCCTGCCCTGACGCATGCCGCCCCCGAATTGTCATGCTGCAATGCGGCATCGAAAAAGCCCGTCCGATCTTCGCTCGGCCCTCGCCTGTGACAAAAAACCGCGTTAACGTTTCTGCGCGCGACAACAGGACAGCCCGGCGCAATACGCAGGCGGGCTCATGAGGGGCTAACGATGGATCATCTCGCCGACGTCAAGAAATTTGCCAAGAAGGCTCTCAACGAAGCGGCTTTCGCTGGAATGTCGAAATCCTATGCGCTGGTCATGGGCAAGGCCGATACGCGCTATGTCGCCTGTTCAGACGCGACCGAACTTGAGCGCGTGCGCGAGAACTTCCTGAAGAAGAAGCTCGGCCTCAAGACCAATGATCTCGACGCGTCGATCAAGGCGATCTGCGAGCATATGAAGGCCGACAAGACCAAGTCGCGCCTGACCTTCTATTATCTGCTGGCCGAGCATTACGGCAAACTGGACATGTTCGTGAAGAAGTGAAGCGGGGCGCTCGGCAATAGGCCGTCGGCAGTCGGGTTCTGAGTTCCCGACTGCCCGCGAACTACTGCCCATACAGATCAGCCCGCGTCAGCGGCAAGCCGGACGCGCCCTTGCGGCGCTTCGAGACCAGCGTCTGGTTGACCATGGCCCCGCCGCGCTCGAAGGCGAGCGAGCAGCCGGCCAGATAAAGCAGCCACATCCGCGTGCGCTCGGGACCGATCTCGGCTTCGGCCTCCTCGCGACGCGCGTTCAGCCGCTCCCACCAGAGCCGCGTCGTGCGCTGGTAGTGCTCGCGCCAGCCCTCGACATCGTGGATTTCGAAGCCGAAGCGCTCGAGATTGGCGATCGACATGCCGAGATGGTCGAGTTCGCCGCCCGGGAAGATGTAGCGCACCAGAGCGCGGTATTCGGCCGGCATCCGGTTGAAGGCCTTGTCGGTCTTCTTGGCGCGGCGCGAGATGGTGTGGTGCAGATAGAGCCCGCGCGGGCGCAGCAGCCGGTTCACGGCGCGGAAATAGTCGGGGTGGTTGGCGATGCCGACCTGCTCGAACATGCCGATCGAGGAGATCTTGTCGAACTCGCCCTCCATCTGGGTGTAGTCGCGCAGATGCAGCGTGACGCGGTCCTGCAGGCCGAGCCGCTCGACCTTCTCGCGGGCCAGCTTGAGCTGTTCCTCGGCCAGCGTCACGCCATGGGCCTCGACGCCGTAATGCTGCGCGGCGTGGCAGACCAGCGCGCCCCAGCCGCAGCCGATGTCGAGGAAGCGGTCACCGGGCTTGAGGCGCAGCTTGCGGCAGATCATGTCGAGCTTGTCGCGCTGGGCGCGGCCGATGTCGTGGTGGTCCTCGGCGAAGTAGCCGCAGCTGTAGACCATCTCGTCGTCGAGAAAGAGCCGGTAGAAGGCGTTCGAGACGTCGTAGTGGTAGGCGATGTTGGCCTTGTTGACCGCCGGATCGCCGCCCGGTGC
>JBKJSB010000340.1:0-8279 GCA_046593015.1 Allobosea sp. | reverse complement strand
GAACAGCGCGGAGCCATGGGTGCGCGGCAGGATGCCGGCCTCGGCGACGATCTTGCGGACCGTCTTGAGATCGCGGCCGTCGATACGGACGCCGTCGTCGAGAATGGTCCAGCGCACGACCTTGGCCTGGGCCTCCTTGAACTGGCCGCCGACCTGCTCCTTGGTGAAGGTCGTCTTGCCGTCCGGCGTGTCCGAGATCAGCGAGGCGACCTTGGCCTTGGCTGCGTCCAGCGCCTTGTAGCGCTCGGCCTTGGTCCGGATCTGGTAGGCGGCGCGGATATCCTTGTCGACGAGCTTGAGCACGGCGTCGAGCACGACGGCGTTGTCGGCCGGTGTGTAGTCGCGCGGCTCCTTGGCGGCCTTCTCGGCCAGGCGGATGATCGCGTCGATCACCGGCTGGAAGTGCTTGTGTCCGTACATCACGGCGCCGAGCATGATCTCCTCGGAGAGCTGCTTGGCCTCGGATTCGACCATCAGCACGGCGTCCGGCGTGCCGGCGACGACGAGGTCGAGCTGCGATTCCTTGATCTCGTCGACCAGCGGGTTGAGCTTGTAGGCGCCGTCGAAATAGCCGACGCGGGCAGCCCCGATCGGGCCCATGAAGGGCACGCCCGACAGGGTGAGCGCAGCCGAGGTCGCGACCATCGCGACGATGTCCGGGTCGTTCTCGAGGTCATGCTGCAGCACGGTGCAGACGACCTGCGTCTCGTTGCGGTAGCCCTCGACGAAGAGCGGGCGGATCGGCCGGTCGATCAGGCGCGAGACCAGCGTCTCCTTCTCGGTCGGGCGACCTTCGCGCTTGAAATAGCCGCCGGGAATGCGGCCGGCTGCGAAGGTCTTCTCCTGATAGTTCACGGTCAGCGGGAAGAAGTCGATCCCGGCCTTGGGCGTCTTGGCGGAGACGACGGTCGCGAGCACGACGGTCTCGCCATAGGTCGCGAGCACGGCGGCGTCCGCCTGGCGCGCGATCTTGCCGGTTTCGAGCACGAGCTTGCGCCCGCCCCACATCAGTTCTTCGGTCTGTACATCGAACATGGATTTGTCTTTCGGATCGGATTTCGACCCGTCCGGTGCCTTTTGGCCCATAGGCAAGACGACGAAGCGCTCGGTTTGCTGGTGGTGTCCGCGCCCGAGCGCTCGGCAATCCTGCCATGGGCGTCAAAGGACGCCCGGCGGGTCATGCGGGGAGGCCGCCCCATGCGGGCCCCGCGCTGACATCGGGAGATGCCGCCCCATTGCGGCGCGCTCCCGAATTCGTATGTAGCTTGGTTCTTTGAGCTTGGTTCTTGCAAAATCGCCCGGAGCGGCGGTCGCACCGGGCGTAAAACAGCGTCGATCAGCGGCGGATGCCGAGCTTCTCGATCAGGGTCTTGTAGCGCGGCTCGCTCTTGCTCTTGAGATAATCGAGCAGCGAACGGCGCTGCGAGACCATCTTGAGCAGGCCGCGACGCGAGTGGTTGTCCTTGACATGCGACTTGAAGTGGCCGGTCAGGTTGTTGATGCGCTCCGTCAGGATCGCGACCTGGACTTCCGGCGAGCCGGTGTCGTTCAGCTTGGTGGCGTGTTCTTTCATGAGCGCAGTCTTGCGCTCGGCCGTAATCGACATCGTGAGATCCTTCGGTTGGATGTTGATCTGGCGGGCCGCAGCCGGGATGTCGTCCAGCAGGGTCCGAGGTCCACGGGCGCTCTCATCGCGGAGAGGCCGTGCAGCCGGCTGTCTAAGGCCGGTTGGCTGGGCATATACACGAAATCAGGGGAAAGGCCAGCCTTACGCCGATGGCCTTCGCGACTCCGGGAACATCGCCGCCGAGCCGGTGTTGAGTCGGGCAATCAGTCGCTGGAGTATCGCCATGCCGCATTCGACCAAGGACAGGCTCATCCTGGCTCTCTCGGCTCAGCTTCGGGCAGAGCGCGAGACCCGCGAGGCTCTGGCGGCCGCGCTCGAGAACGGTCCGGTCGGTCGCGAGGTCATGCTGGCGATCCTCGGCGATCCCGTGCCCGTGGTGACAACCGAGGATCTGGCGCGCGCCGAGCGCTTCGAGGCCCGCCGCCATCTGCGCGAGGTCGCCTGATGGCCCCGCGTCCCGCGTGGAAGGGCTATCTCAAGCTCTCGCTCGTCTCCTGCGCCGTCGAGCTCACGAACACCACCGACCATAGCGAGAAAGTCTCGTTCCGGGTCATCAACCGCAAGACCGGCAATACCGTGAAGCGGCAATATGTCGATGGCGTCACCGGCAAGCCGGTCGCCGATGAGGACGAGGTCAAGGGCTACGAGATCGGCGACGACGAATATCTGCTGGTCGAGGAGGACGAGATCGACGCGGTCCAGATCGAATCCTCGCACACGCTGTCGATCGAGCATTTCGTCGATCGGGCCGATATCCCGCAGATCTATTTCGACACGCCCTATTACGTCACGCCTTCGGACGATGTCTCGGAAGAGGCGTTCGCCGTGATCCGGGAGGCCATGGCGCGCCAGAAGAAGGCCGGCATCGCCCGCATCGTGCTCTATCGTCGCGAACGTCCGGTAATGATCGAGCCGTTCGACAAGGGTTTGCTGCTGACGACCCTGCGCTACGACAAAACGGTGCGGAAGCCCGAGGAGATTTTCGACGGCCTCGGCAAGCCGAAACTCGATACCGAGCTGATCGACCTCGCGACCCACATCATCGACAAGAAGCAGGCAGAGTTCGATCCCTCGGGCTTCGAGGATCGCTACGAGGCGGCGCTGCTGGCGCTGATCCAGGCCAAGCAGAAGGGCAAGAAGCCGCCTGTGGTGCAGGCGGCCGAGCGCCCGGCCAATGTCGTCAACCTGTTCGATGCCCTGAAGAAAAGCCTTGCCGAGGATGGCGGCGGCAAGCCGGACGCGAAGAAGGCTCCGGCCCGCAAACCGGCGGCCAAACCGCGCAAGAGCGCCTGATCGGCCATCGCCATGGCCACTCTCGACCTGTACCGGGCCAAGCGCGATTTTTCCCGCACGAAGGAGCCTCAAGGCGGCAAGGCTGGCAAGAAGGCGGCGGTTGGCGGCGCCTTCGTCATCCACAAGCACGCGGCGCGCCGCCTGCATTACGATCTCCGGCTCGAGCATGACGGCGTGCTCTGGTCATGGGCGGTGACGCGCGGCCCGAGCCTCGACCCCGACGAGAAGCGCCTCGCCGTCCATGTCGAGGACCACCCCCTCGAATACGGAGCTTTCGAGGGCACGATCCCCGTGGGGCAGTACGGTGCGGGCGCGGTCATCATCTGGGACGAAGGGATCTGGGCGCCCGAAGGCGACCCCGCCTTCGGCATGGCCAAGGGGCATCTCTCCTTCATGCTCAAGGGCCACAAACTCGCCGGCCAGTGGCATCTCGTCAGACTGAAGCCCCGCAAGGGCGAGAGACGCGACAACTGGCTCCTGATCAAGGTCGATGACGAAGCCGCGCGAAGCGACGGGGACGTTCTGGAGATCGCGCCGGATTCGGTGAAATCGGGCTTGAGCGTCGAGGCGGTCGGGCGTGGCGAAGCAGCCGACGCCAAGGTCTGGGCGAAGACGAAACGGCCCGGAACGGCCGGAAATGCCCCGGCGGGTGCTGCGACCAGGAAGCCACCGGCCAAGAAGTCTGCGCCGGCGGCCAGCCGAAAAAGCGTGGACGCCGACCCGCTCCCGCCCTTCGTCGAGCCCTGCCTGGCGACACTGCAGGACAAGCCGCCGGCCGGCGAGACCTGGCTGCACGAGGTCAAGTTCGACGGCTACCGGCTGCAGGCGCGGATCAAGGACGGCAAGGCCACGTTGCTGACGCGGTCGGGCCTCGACTGGACGGACCGGTTCGGCGCCACGCTCGCCAAAGCGCTCGGCGCTCTGCCTTGCGACACGGCGCTGCTCGATGGCGAAGTCGTCGTCATGGGCGAGAACGGCGTTTCGTCGTTTTCGGCGCTTCAGGAGGCCTTGTCCGAAGGCGAGACCGGCGAACTCGTCTTCTTCGGCTTCGACGTGCTGCATCTCGACGGCGAGGATCTGCGGGGAGAGCCGCTGCTCGCCCGCAAGGAGCGGCTGGAGCATCTGTTTCAGGCGGCCGGCACGGAGGGCCCGCTGCGCTACAGCGAGCACTTCATCGAGCCGGGCCAGACCATGCTGCGCCACGCCTGCCGGATGGGGCTGGAAGGCGTCATCTCCAAGCGGGCGGACGCGCCCTATCGCAGCGGGCGCGGGCGCGACTGGGTCAAGTCGAAATGCACCCAGCGCCAGGAATTCATCATCGCCGGCTACGTCCCCTCGAAAGGATCGGGCCGCGAACTGGGTTCGATCGTGGCCGGCTATCACGAGGGCGGCCAGCTCAGGCCAGCCGGCCGCGTCGGCACCGGCTTCACCCGCAAGAGCGCAGCCGCGCTGAAGACGAGGCTCGACCGCATCAAGGCGGAGAGCTCGCCCTTCGAGGGCGCGGCCGGGCGCGAGCGCGGCATCGTCTGGGTGAAACCGGAACTGGTCGCCGAGGTCGAGTTCCGTGCCTGGACGGCCTCGAAGACCCTGCGCCACGCCTCCTATCTCGGCCTCCGCGAGGACAAGCCGGCCGACGAAGTCGTGGCCGAGACGCCGGCCAAGGCGCAGGACGAGCTTGAGACCACGGCAAAGCCGGCCAAGACCGATCCTGCGCCGCCCAGATCGGCGAAACCCGCGGGGAAGGCCAAAGTCACCCTGCCGACAAGCACGATCAGGCTCAGCAATCCTGCAAAACCGCTCTGGCCCGATATCGGGCTGACCAAGCAGGGTCTTCTCGACTACTACGCCCTTGTCTGGCCGCTGATGGCGCCCTTCGTCGTCGACCGGCCGCTCAGCCTGCTGCGCGCGCCAAACGGCATCGAAGGGCATTCCTTCTTCCAGAAACATGCCGGGCCGGGCATGAACGAGGCCGTCCATCGGAAGAAGGATGGCGATGGCGAGGAATTGCTGTTCATCCGCGATTTCGAGGGGCTCGCCGCGCTGGTCCAGCTCGGCACGGTCGAGATTCATCTCTGGGGCGCGACGATGGATGCTGTCGAGACGCCCGACCAGCTGATCTTCGACCTCGATCCCGATCCCGGCGTCTCGATCGAGGCCGTCCGCGAAGGGGCCCGCACGGTCCGCGACAGGCTCGCCGAGATCGGCTTCGAGAGCGTCATCAAGACCTCCGGCGGCAAGGGCTTTCATGTCTGCGTGCCGCTGAAGCCCAGGGCTGACTGGGCCCGGGTCAAGGCGTTTACCCGCGATTTCGCCAAGGCATTGGAGCAGAGCGAGCCGAAGCGTTACACGGCGACATTGTCGAAGAAGGCGCGCAAGGGCCGCATTTTCATCGATTATCTCCGCAACGGCCGGGGCTCGACCGCGATCGCGCCCTATTCGACCCGCGCGCGGCAAGGCGCGCCGATCGCGACGCCGATCGCATGGGCCGATCTGGGTGGGGCCATGCCCAACGCCCTGACCGCGAAGGCCGTCATCGCGGATGGGCCGCCCGAGGCGGTCTGGCGGGATTTCTGGCAGGGAGCCCGCGCACTGACCGGCAGATAGCGCGAATGGTCAGTGCAGCACCTTCTTCACATAGGGCGAATCGAGCGGGAACAGCGGCACGGCCACATCGAAGATTGTGCCGTCCTCGGCCATCATCGCGTAGAAGCCGCGCAGCGAGCCGTCAGGCGTCATCAGCGGGCAGCCCGAGGTGTAGCTGAAGCTCTCGCCCGGCCGAAGCACCGGCTGCTGGCCGATGACGCCCTCGCCGCGCACCTCATGGACCTCGCCGCGCCCGTCGGTGATGAACCAGTGCCGCGTCATCAGCTGCACCGTCCGGTCGGACAGGTTCACGATCTCGATGCTGTAGGCCCAGAAATAGCGGCCCTGTGCATGCGAGGACTCGCCCTCCATGAAGCGCGGCGAGGCCGTCACGCGCACGCCATGCGTCTCCTCCTGATACATGCCGGAGCCTCCTCGTCGCCGCGCCGTGCCGGGCGATCTGTTATGGTCGCCTGGCACGCGCGGTTCAATCCTGCCGCGCGGATTCGGGACCAAGCACGCATGTTCGACGGCCGCCTGCGCGCCATCATCGATCCGCCGCTCGACGCCGCTGGCCGCGCGCTCGCACGGCGCGGGCTGTCGGCCGACCATGTCACGCTGGCGGGCCTCGCGCTCGGTCTCGGCTGCGCGCTTGCCGTTTGTCTCCGGCACGATTTCGCGGCGCTCCTGCTGCTCGCCGTCTCGCGGCTGTTCGACGGCCTCGACGGCGCCGTGGCGCGGGCGACAAAACCCAGCGATCGCGGCGGTTTTCTCGACATCGCCTGCGATTTCGTCTTCTACGGCGCGGTGCCGCTGGCGTTTGCCCTGCGCGATCCCGTAGCCAATGCCCTGCCGGCGGCCGTCCTGCTCTTTGCCTTCTACGTCAACGGCGCGAGCTTCCTCGCTTTCGCCGTGATGGCCGCCAAGCGAGGGCTCGAGACGACGCAGCGCGGCGTCAAGTCGCTCTATTTTACCGCCGGCCTCGCGGAAGGAGCGGAGACGATCGCCTGCTTTGCCGCGATGATGCTGTGGCCGGGCTGGTTTCCCATCCTCGCGCTGGCTTTTGCCGCATTGACGCTGGTGACGGCGCTCGGCCGGGCGATTCTCGCGTGGACAACCTTTCGCTAGGGCTGGCGGCCTCGCTGCGGGCGCGGCTTATGCGTTAGGATCATCGACCTGCTGAAAAGAGCCCGTATCGCCATGGCGGCGTCGCACAACATGCTGTCGGAGATCGCGGAGAATTCGGCCTCGCTCGCCGGCCCCGCCGGGGTTCTGCCGCGTCAGGACATCCGCAAGCTCGTCCAGCGCAGCATGATCCGCTCGATCTCCGGCGCTTTTGCAGAAAGCCAGTATCAGCCGGCCAGCCTCGATCTGCGCCTCGGACACAAAGCTTTCCGCGTGCGCGCGAGTTTCCTGCCGGGTCCGAACAAGAGCGTCGAGCAGGCGCTCGCCGATTTGACACAAGACGAGTTTTCGCTGGAACAAGGGGCGATCCTCGAAAAAAACTGCGTTTATGTCGTCGAACTGATGGAGTCGCTCGACGATCTGCCGGTTGTCATTTCGGCCTTCGCCAACCCGAAGAGCTCGACCGGCCGCATCGATGTCTTCACGCGGCTGATCGCGGATCGCGCCAGCATGTTTGATACCGTTCCGGGCGGCTATTCGGGCAAGCTCTACGCCGAAATTTCGCCCGCCAGCTTCTCGATCAAGGTGCGCAAGGGCAGCCGCCTCAACCAGCTCCGCTTTCGCCGGCGCGGATCGAGCCAGGAGGAAGCGTCGGGCTTCCGCGTCTCGGACAAGGAACTGCGCGACATTCACCAGGCAACGCCGCTGGTCGATGGCGCTCCGGTCATTCAGAACGGCCTTCAGTTCAGCATTCAACTCGCCGGCTCCCATATCGGCGAGACCATCGGATATCAGGCGCAGCGTTTCACGGACGTGATCGATGTCGATCGGATCGCGGCATATGCGGTCGATGATTTTTGGACGCCGATCCAGGCCCGCGGCTCAAAACGGCTGATCCTCGACCCGCACCAGTTCTACATCCTGGCCTCGAAGGAAAAGCTCCATATTCCTTCAGGATATGCCGCCGAGATGGCGCCGATCGACCCGACCATGGGCGAGTTCCGGGTCCACTATGCCGGCTTCTTCGATCCCGGCTTCGGGGTCGGTGCGAACGGCGCGCCCGGTAGCCGCGGCGTGCTTGAGGTCAGGAGCCACGAGGTTCCGTTCCTCCTCGAGGACGGTCAGATCGTCGGCCGTCTCGCCTTCGAGAAGATGGCGGCCGAGCCCGACGCGCTTTACGGCCAGATCGGCACCTCGAACTATCAGGGCCAGGCGCTCAAGCTCTCGAAGCATTTCCGGGACTGAGCGATCACGCAATGGTGCGCTGCAGCGCCTTTATTGCACTGCATTCAAGGTGCATGGTCCTAGTCATGACACTCTATCACTATGCCGGCCTCGTCGCCGTTCCAGCGCTGGTCGCGGTCTATTTCGCCGCCATCCGCTGGGCGACGCGCACCGATGTTCGCTGAACCGGCAAGGCTGAAACAGCTATGATTGCCGGATGACACCCGCGGCGCGAGCCGCTATGAACGTCTCCGCACCGACACGCCGCGCCCTGAAGACAGGGTTATGGTGAAACGGCCGGGTGCGGGCGTAGTTCAGTGGTAGAACGTCAGCTTCCCAAGCTGAATGTCGTCGGTTCGATCCCGATCGCCCGCTCCAACATTTCAATGAGTTAGAAGGCATCTTGAAGCGGTGGCTTCCGGCCTAT
>JBKJSB010000249.1:0-11650 GCA_046593015.1 Allobosea sp. | reverse complement strand
GCTTCGAGGTGGTGGTCGTCGAGATAGGCGTGAACCGGCAAAAGCTCGACCGAGGTCACGCCGAGGCTCTTGATGTAATCGACGATCTCCTGCCGGCCGAGACCGTCCACGGTCCCGCGCATCCCCTCGGGCACGCCCCTGTGCAGCTTGGTGAAACCGCGCACATGCGTCTCGTAGAAGATCGTCCGGTCCCACGGCACTGACGGCCCGGCCGGACGTGCGGGATCGGCCATGAAGCCGCTCACCACGCATTTGGGCGTGAACGGCGCACTGTCGAGTTCGCTGAAAGTCAGGTCAGGGTCGGCCTCAGCGCCGACATCGTAGCCGTAATGCGCATCGTTCCAGACGATCTCGCCGGCATGGTCCTTGGCGTAGGGGTCCAGCAACAGCTTGTTGGCGTTGAAGCGGTGGCCTTCCTCCGGCGCAAAGCGGCCGTGGACGCGGTAGCCATAGAGCTTGCCCGGCTTCACGCCGGGAAGATAGCCGTGCCAGATCTCGTCGGTGAACTCCGGCAGCGTGATGCGGGCGGTCTCGTGTTGGCCGCTCTCGTCATAGAGGCAGAGTTCGACACGCTCGGCATAGGCCGAGAACAGCGCGAAATTGGTGCCCTCGGAATCGGGCGTCGCGCCCAGATCGCTGCCATACCCAGCCTTGACCTCGATCGCGCCCTGCTCAGCCATTGAATTGCCCCGTCGCGAGCAGGACGGACGGGGCTCGCGGGTCAGCCGCAATCACCTCGTCGCAATTCTGGTTCAGACCTGTCGCAGGGCAGGCAACGCGCCCTATATCCCGTGAGTTCCGCGCGAACGGTCCCGGATTTGCATCTTTATTTTGCAGCGCAATATGGAACCCTGACAACGTCGCTTGTGTTATCCTGCATCAGGCACCGAGGCATGAACTGATGGCCGAGTCGTCAAAGCAGTCTGTGATGGACGCGGTTTCCGCGACATCAGGTCATGCCTTGACCTATGCGGCGGCGGTCAAGGACGGCCCGCCCGAGTTGGTCTCGCGGCTTCCCGTCACCACGAAACTTCTCTTCGTCACCTCCGAGATGGGCGATTTCGTCAAGGCTGGCGGGCTTGGCGAAGTCTCCGCCGCCCTGCCGCGCCAGTTGCGCGCGCTCTGTGACGTTCGCGTCCTGATCCCCGGCTACCGGCAGGTGCGCGCAGCCAGGCCGACGATGGACATCGTCGCGCAGATGCCGCGCACGGCGAGCCTGCCGCCCTGGTCGCTCGGCCGCTTCAGCACGGCCGACGGTCTCGTGATCTACGCCGTGCTCTGCGACGAACTTTACGACCGCGAGGGCTCGCCCTACGGCCCCTACGCTGGCGGCGATTTCAGCGACAACGACATCCGCTTCGCCAGGCTCTCGCTTGCGGCCGCCGAGCTTGCTGCCGGCGAGGCCGACCCGAACTGGAAGCCCGACATCCTGCATGTCAACGACTGGCCCTCCGCCATGTCGCCAGGCTATCTGCGCTGGAAGGGGCTGACCACGCCCTCGATCCTGACGATCCACAACCTCGCCTATCAGGGGCTCTACCAGCCGGGCCGCATGAGTGCGCTCGGCATTCCCGACCTCGCCTTTTCGGTGAACGGCGCCGAATTCCATGGCAAGATCTCGTTCCTCAAGGCCGGCATCTTCTACGGCTCGCACGTCACCACCGTGAGCGAGACCTATGCCAGCGAGATCACCACCGCAGAGCATGGCTGCGGACTGGAAGGCCTGCTCAGGACCCGCATGGACGAGGGTCGGCTGACCGGCATCGTCAACGGCATCGACGATAGCTGGACCTCGCCGGCCGTCGGCGAGAAGGCCATGTCCGAGCGCGTGCGGCAATGGAAGCGCCAGAGCGCCGCCGAGATTCGCAAGACTTTCGAACTGCCGGAATCGAAGGGCCCGCTGTTCTCGATCATCTCGCGGCTGGTCCACCAGAAGGGCATCGACCTCTCGATCGAGGCCGCCGAGACCATCGTCGCCAATGGCGGTCAACTCGTCGTCACCGGTCGGGGCGAGCCGCGGCTTGAGGACGCGATAGAGCGGCTGGCGCGTCAGAACCCGGAGTCGATTGCGGCGCGCATCGGCTTCGACGACGCCGAGGCGCGGCGCATCTTCGCGGCCAGCGATTTTCTGCTGATGCCGTCGCGCTTCGAGCCCTGCGGCCTGAGCCAGATGTATGCCCAGCGTTTCGGCGCGCTGCCGATCGCCTACCGCACCGGCGGGCTGGTCGACACGATCGAGGACGGCCTTTCGGGCTTCCTGTTCTCGTCGCTGACGGGGGCGGGCCTGACCTCGGCTGTGACGCGGGCGCTCGCCGCCTACCGGTCGAAGCGCGCCTTCAAGCAGATGCGCGAGCATGCGATGGCCAAGCGCTTCGACTGGAGCCGCCCGACGCATCGCTACGCCGATGTCTACGCCCGGGCGCTCGCCGCCTGACCGCCGATCCGCTCAGGCCGGTTTCGATTTCGAGCTTGCCGCAGCCTTGCGGGTGGTCGCCTTCGGCTTGGCTGCATTGCCCGCTGGCTCGCTTGTGCTGGCCGCGACGCGCTCCTGTGCCTGCCGCCAGTGCTCGGCGTCGCGGCCGACCGGCTTCCCCTCCGCCTCCCAGATCGCATAGGCCGTATCGCGGACGATCTGTTCCCGGCTCATTTGCATTCTCCCTATCGCGAGTTTCGATATCCGTGGGACAACAGCGGGGTCGAACCATGGTTCCGTCGCGCAGTCCCGCAGGAAACTCAGCCGGCATGCAGGAACGGAACCAGCCTCCGCTGCGTTGCACCATCGCACACTCGGCCACCGTCGCGCCATTGTGCGACAGGCAGGACAAGACACGATGACGCGCCAGATTCCGCTCCGCCTTCCCGGTTTGCCGATCCACGACCGCGAGCAGCTGGAAGCGGGAACGCATCCCGATCCGTTCTCGATTCTCGGCAAGCACCAGGTCGGCGAGCATTGCTTCGTGCGCGCTTTCCTGCCCGGCGCGACCTATGTCGAACTCGTCACCGGCGAGGGTGAAACGCGCCGGACAACCGCGATGGTCGATCATGGCGGCGGCCTGTTCGAGAGCTTATGTCCCGCTGAGGCGCATTACCGCCTGCGCGCGGCCTGGCCGGGCGGCATCAGCGAAGCAGCCGACCCCTATAGCTTTGGCCTGCTGCTGTCCGGGGACGATATCTACCTTTTCGCCGAAGGTCGGCACTTCGATCTGGCGACGCGTTTCGGTGCGAATCTGCGCACCATCGACGGCGTCGACGGCGTGCTCTTCGCCGTCTGGGCGCCCAATGCCGGCAGCGTCGCCGTCGTCGGCGAGTTCAACGTCTGGGACCAGCGTCGCTTGCCGATGCGCCGGCGGCTGGGGCCCGGCATCTGGGAACTCTTCGTGCCCGGCCTGACCGCGGGCACGATCTACAAATACGCGATCACCACGCCCTCGGGCGAGCGCCTGCCCTGGAAGGCCGACCCGCTGGCGCGCCGCACCGAACTCCCCCCGCGCACCGGCTCGATCGTCGCCGAGGCACCTGCCTTCGCATGGAGCGACGAGGCCTGGCTGAAGCAGCGCGAAACCGCCCATCCCATGTCGGAGCCGATGTCGACCTACGAGGTCCATGTCGGCTCCTGGCTCAGGACCGAATGGGGCCAGATGGGCTCATGGGCGGAAGCCGGCGACCGGCTGATCCCCTATCTGCAGCATATGGGCTTCACTCATGTCGAGTTGCTGCCGATCACCGAGCATCCCTTCGGCGGCTCTTGGGGCTACCAGCCGCTGGCGCTGTTCTCGCCGACGGCGCGGCTCGGCACGGCCGAGGATTTCGCCCGCTTCGTCGACAAGGCCCATGCAGCCGGGATCGGCGTGATTCTCGACTGGGTGCCGGCGCATTTCCCGTCCGACGCGCATGGCCTCGCCCGCTTCGACGGCACGGCGCTCTACGAGCACGAGGACCCGAGACAGGGCTTCCACCGCGACTGGAACACGCTGATCTACAACGTCGGCCGGCGCGAGGTGCGCGGCTTCCTGATCGCCTCGGCGCTCTGGTGGGTCGAGACCTTCCATCTCGACGGCCTGCGCGTCGATGCGGTCGCGTCCATGCTCTACCGCGATTACAGCCGCCCGCCCGGCGAATGGGTGCCCAACGAATATGGCGGCCGCGAAAACCTCGAGGCGATCTCGTTCTTCCAGGAACTCAACACGCTGGTCGGCGCGCGCGGGCGCGGCTCGGTGACGATCGCCGAAGAGTCCACCGCCTGGCCCGGCGTCACCCAGCCGGTCCATCATGGCGGCCTGGGCTTCCACTTCAAATGGAACATGGGCTGGATGCACGACACGCTGCGCTATTTCGCGCGCGATCCGATCCATCGCGGGCATCACGGGGACGACGTCACCTTCGGCCTGATCTACGCCTTCTCGGAGAATTTCGTGCTGCCGATCTCGCATGACGAGGTGGTTCACGGAAAGGGCTCGCTGATCTCGCGCATGCCCGGCGACGACTGGCAGCGCTTTGCAAACCTGCGCCTGTTCCTGGCGATGATGTGGGCCCATCCCGGCAAGAAGCTGCTCTTCATGGGCTGCGAGTTCGGGGCGGAAGACGAGTGGAGCGTGGACGCGCCCTTCCCCTGGCCGCACCCGTTCGACGAGCGCCGCAAGGGCGTCTCGACACTGGTGCAGGACCTGAACGCGCTTTATCGCAGCACGCCGTCGCTGCACCGGCTAGATCATGCGCCCGAAGGCTTCGCCTGGGTCGTCGGCAACGATCCTGCCTACTCCATCTTCGCCTTCAGCCGCTCGGGCGGCCCAGGCACGCCCGACGTGCTCGTCGTCGCCAACATGACGCCGGTGCCGCGCCACGATTATCGCATCGGCGTGGTGAAGCCCGGCCTCTGGCGCGAGCGCCTCAACAGCGACGCCGGCATCTATGGCGGAGCGGGCATTGGCAATGGCGGGGAGAAAACGAGCGATCCCGTCGCCGCCGATGGTGAGAGGCAGAGCCTGTCGCTGACGCTGCCGCCGCTCGGCCTGATCGTGCTCGAGCACGACATGGCGAGCCGCTAGACCATCCCCGAAAGTCCGGCCTGCGGAGCACATGATGAGCGACGAAATCCTGCGCCAGCTTGCGGCGAAAGCCGGCGTGGCCCCGCAATGGACCGATCAGGCGGGCGAACACCGCGACGTCTCGCCCGGCAGCCTGCGCGCCATCCTGTTCGCGCTCGGATTGCCGGCCAACAGCGACGCCTCGCTGCGCAATTCGCTCTCGATGGTCGAGGGCGGCGTCAACGCGGTCGCGCTCTCGCGCTTCACCACGGCGCGCGTCGGCCAGCCGGTGGCGCTGCCGATCGCGATGACGCCGGGCTCGTCGGTCGAATTGCTGCTGGAAGGCGGCGCGCAGCGCGTCGTCTCGACCAGCGAAGGCTATGACGGCTCGCTCATGCTGCCGGCCTTCGACGAACCGGGCTATCACACCGTCCGCACGGCCGAGGGCGACTTCACCGTCGCAACCGCGCCCGAGCGCTGCATCACATTCGCCGATTTGAACGGCTCGCAGGGGTTCGGTCTGGCGGCGCAGATCTACTCCCTGCGCAGCGAAGGAGACGGCGGCATCGGCCATTTCGGCGGCGTCGCGGCGCTCGCCCGCAGCGCCGCAAGACGTGGCGCGCAGGCGCTGGCGATCAGCCCGGTCCATGCGCTGTATGGCGCGGAGCCCGGCCATTTCAGCCCCTACTCGCCCTCGACGCGGCTTTTCTTTAATCCGCTGCACGCCGATCCGGCCGCAGCCTTTCCGGACGATCTGGTGCGCGGCATCGTCGATCAGGCTGGCCTTGCCGAGGACATGGCGCGGCTGTCGGGCCTGCCTCAGGTCGACTGGGTCGCCGCGACGCCTCTGCGCCAGCGCCTGCTGCGCGGGCTCTATGAAGCCCTGCGCGATCCCGATCACGCACCGGATTCGGCCCGTCACGAGTTCGAGCGCTATCTCGCCGACGCGTCCCCGCTGTTGCGGGCGCATGCGACCTTCGAGGTGCTCCATGCGACGCAATTGAAACAAGACCCGTCCGCCTGGAGCTGGCGCGACTGGGAGGAAGGTTTCCGCGATCCCGACAGCGAGGCGGTCTCAGGCTTCGCGGCCGAGCACCCCGACGAGATCGCCTACCAGATCTTCCTGCAATGGCTGACCGGCCGCTCCTATGGCCAGGCCCAGCAGGCCTGCCGCGAGGCCGGCATGAGCGTCGGCCTGATCGCCGACCTCGCCATCGGCATGGACGGCGCGGGCAGCCATGCCTGGAGCCGCCAGCACGAGGTCCTGGGCGGCCTCAGCGTCGGCGCGCCGCCAGACTACTATTCGGCCGACGGCCAGAGCTGGGGCCTGACCACGTTCTCGCCGCGCGGTCTGGCGACTTCGGGTTACGCGCCCTTCATCGAGACCCTGCGCGCCAGCCTGCGCTATGTCGGCGGCATCCGGATCGACCATGTCATGGGCATGAGCCGGCTCTGGCTCGTGCCGGAGGGCGCGAGCGCGCTCGACGGGGCTTATGTCACCTTCCCCTCCGAGACACTGTTCCGGCTGATCGCACTCGAATCCTGGCGCCACAAGGCCATCGTCATCGGCGAGGATCTCGGCACGCTGCCCGACGGTTTTCGCGATTATCTGCGCGAGCAGGGCGTCGCGGGCCTGCGCGTACTGCGCTTCGAGAAGGAAGAACACGGCTACATCCAGCCCGAGCACTGGGACCCGGCCGCCGCCGCGCTGACCACGACGCACGACCTGATCGCAACCGCCGGCTGGTGGGCCGGAGCCGACATCGAGCCCGCCGACGACCAGGATGCGCAGGACGTCCGCGCCTGGAATCGCGGCCTGCTCTGGGGCTCGTTCGAGGACGCCGGACTAGTCTCGGGCGAGCGCCCCGCCCCCGACGACACCGACCCGGTCGTCGACGCCGCGATCCGCTATGTTGCGAAGACGCCCTGCACGCTGAAGCTGATCGCCATCGAGGACGCGCTGGCTCTGCGCGTCCAGCCCAACGTGCCCGGAACCACCACGGAAAAGCCGAACTGGCGGCACCGGCTCGACGGCGACGCGGGAGCGCTGCTCGACAGCGAGGCAGTGCAGGCCCGGCTTGGCCATCTCGGCCCGGCGCGCGAAGGCGAAAGTTAGCCGCTCTTGCGCCGCGACCAGACGCCGACCGGAACCACCGGCAGCGCATCGGCCAGCAGCAGTTCGCCGGTGCCAGCGAGCTCCGGCCCGACGACTGCATCCCAGCCCGCCTCCCCAGCCGGCAAGACAACGCGCGTCTCGCCCCACCACGCGCGATCCGGCACGAGCGCTTCGCCCCCGTCCATGCCGCTCGCGCAGCAGCGGGCGAGGACCACGAACGCAGCGCGGTCCCCCGACCGGCGCAGGAATGCCATCGCATTCTCCGCCCGCTCGCCTTCGACCGCGAGCGGCTCGTAGCTTCCCCCCGCGAACAGCTCGGGCTCGCCCTGACGAAAAGCCAGCAGCTTGCGCAGCATGGTCTGCTTGATGCGCCCATCCCGCCAGCTTTCTAGCAGCAGGTCGAGCGTCAGCCGCTGCGCCAGCGCGATCCGGCGCGCACCGAAATCCACCGGGCGGCGGTTGTCGGGATCGACCAGGCTGAAATCCCAGAATTCCGTGCCCTGATAAGTGTCGGGAAGGCCCGGCGCGAGACAGCGCAAAGCCACCTGCACGAGCCCGTTCAGCGCGCCCGGCCGCGCGATGCGCGCCACGAATGCCGCGATCTCCTCGAGAAAACCCGCGCTGCGAGACGGCGTCAGCACCGCATGGATGAAAGCCTCGGCCTTTGCCTCATAGGCCTCGTTGGGCGCAGCCCAGCCCGAGCGGAGCTTGCCTTCGCGCAGGGCCTTTTGAGACCAGGCAGCCAGACGCGTGGCGAAGGCCTCCAGCCCGGCTGAGTCATCGGCAGCGAGACTGAGCGGCCAGGCCCCGACCATCATCTGGTAGATCATGTATTCGTCGGCCCGGTCGAAGCCTGCCGGCCTGATTGCGGCGTTGAGCACGTTCCAGCGCTCGCTCGCGTCGATCCAGACTTCTGGCATCTCGCTGATGACGGCGAGCCGCGCACGGACATCCTCGCCGCGCTTGTGATCATGCGTCGCGGTCGCGAGTTGCGAGCGCGGCAGATGCTCCGCGCGCGCCTGCATCAGCCCGTGGAACCTGCCCACATCGAGCCCGAGCAGGCCTGCGTCGAAGCCGACATCGTTGCGCGAGAGCAGCCGTCCGTAGCGGTAGAACGCGGTGTCCTCGACCGCCTTGGCAGCCAGCGGCGCAGTCAGTTGGTTGAAGCGCCGGATCGCGGTGACGCGCGAGGGCCGCAGATCCTCCTCGCCCTGCCCCGCCATCACCGAGGCAATGAGGCGCAGCGCCGGCGGATCGCTCAGCGGCGCGGCCAGCGCGCTCTCCAGGGCGGCCTGAATGCGCTCGCCCGCGCCGACGCCGTCATCCTGCCCGGTCGCATAGCTGCGATACGCCCGCATCTGCACGATCAGGCTGGTGACCGCTCGACGCAGCGCCGCGCGCGTGATGCCCTCGCCATAGCGATGCTCCGCGCCGGCCTGCTCCAGCGCGTCGATCAGGCGTTCGCGCTGGCCGTCGAAGCTGTGCGACAGGATCTCGTGGCGGGCGATCTCTTCCTCGCCATGGAAATCGCGCGCCCGCCCGCTGATCACGGCCCAGTGCGCCGACAGCCGCGCGGCGGCGTCGGCCATATGCTGAAAGGCAGAGATCTGATCCATGAAATCATAGCCGGTCGAGCCATCGACGTCCCAGTCGGCGGGGATGTGCTCGCCCGAGGCCAAGATCTTCTCGACGACAAGCCAGGCCCGGCCCTGTGCGGCTCCCGCTGGCCGCTCTCCCTGCCGCACATCGAGTTCATCCCTGAGCTTGAGGCAATAGCCGGCCGGATCGCCGAGCCCGTCGACATGGTCGATCCGCAGGCCGTCGATGACGCCCTCGGCATAGAGCCGGAGCGCCAGCGCGTGCTTGGCGGCGAAGGCGGACGGCTCCTCCATCCGGATCGCGGCAAGCTGCGTGATGTCGAAGAAGCGCCGCCAGTTGATCCGGTCGCCGGCATTGCGCCACCAGTCGAGCAGGTAGTTCTGCTTCGCGATCAAGGTGTCGAGCCTTTCGGTAGCGGCATAGGCGTCGATACCGGCAGCCGCGATCTCGGCCTCGTCCTCAAGGCGGATCGGAAACAGATGCTCGCCATAGGAGACGGCATAGCCGCCTTCCTCCCACGCAGTCAGCTTCAGCCCGCCGGCCGCCAGCACATTGCGGTAGGGCTCGCCGAGAAAGGGCGCATGGACCTTGCCGGTCAGCTCCGCGTCCGGCGTGTCGAAATCAACGTCGAACCAGCTCGCATAGCTGCTGGCGCGGCCATGCTGGAGCAGATCGAGCCACATCGGGTTGTCGGCGCCGCCAACCGCGACATGATTGGGCACGATGTCGAGGATGATGCCGATCCTGTGCTCGCGCATGGCCGCCGCCATCTCGCGAAAGCCGCCCTCGCCGCCAAGTTCGGGATTGACTGCGTCGTAGCGCACCACGTCGTAGCCATGCTGCGAGCCTGCCCGCGCGGTCAGGATCGGCGAGGAATAGACATGGCTGATCCCGAGTTCCGCGAGATAACCCGCGAGATCGCGCCCGGCCGAGAACGGGAAGCCCTTGTGGAACTGCAGGCGATAGGTCGCGCGCGGCGTCGAGGAAACAGGGGTCGTTGGGCGCTGCGGCGCATCCGGCATCGTGGAGCTTTCAGGCTGTCGGCCGCGAGGCGGGCCGAAAGACTGAACCGGAGAGGCCTGCGCTTGTTCCCCTTCAGGCGGCGGCCCGCGCCTCGACCACGCCTGCGATCGCCTCGAGCAGATGCGTGTCGTCGCCCGCCAGCCCCTCCATCGCCGCCATGCGCGCGATCACGGTGGCGGCGACGGCTTCCTCCACCGTGTCCTCGGCATAGGCGTAGAAGATCGTCGCGTGCTGGCCGTCGCGGTGGCAGCGCCCTTCGATCTGCTGGAGCTGGATCGCGGAATGGCGCATGTCGTGGACCACGAGCGAGCGCTCGCGCTCGCCGCCCGGCATCTCGCCGCGGTGCAGCGAGATCGATTCCGTCACCGTGAAGATAACCGCGTCGAGCCCGCCGGTCTGGAAGACGATCCGCGTCTGCTCGTTGACGATGCCAGAGCGCTCGCCATTGATCTCGCCCACGCGCCAGCCGCGCCCGCGTAAGCTCTCCGCCAGCATCGCGCTGGTCTCCAGGAACGCCACCGAAACCGCGACCTGTTCGTCATTGCCGAGCAGGTCGTCGCAGAAATCGACCGTGCCTGGAATGCGCAGCAGGCTCGCCTTCTGGCGGAAACGCAGATCGGCGGCCCAGCCCTGCGGCTTGCGCGTCGAGCCGCCCGCCAGACCCAACTCCTTGCGGAACTCGCGCCAGGTCGCGTCGTAGAGTTTTCGCGCAGCGGCATCGAGCGCGACCGGCGCAAGCTCGCGCTGAACCTCGGGCCAACCCGCGATCTCCTCCGGCCGCCGGCGCAGGCCGATGGCGTTCGCGCCGCGGTAGAGCAGGTCGGCCATCGCCTTGCGGTCCGTTTCGTTCGGCTGCCAGCTCCAGTTCTTCCAGCGGCCTTTGGCGCGGCCGATCTTCAGCCGCTTCATGAGGGCCCGAAACCCGTCAAGGTCGGGGCTCGGCATGTCGGCGGCCCGCGCCAGAAGCGGCCCGAGATATGACAGCTCATGCGGCGATTGGCCGGCCGTCGCGCTCATATAGATCGTGAAGCGGGCCGCCTGCGCCATCTGCCGGCAGCCCAGCCCCTGCTGCGAGTTGGGATTGCGGATGCGATGCGCCTCGTCGATCACGACGAGAGGCCAGACGCGTTTCGGCACGCCGAGCTTGGCCAGCTCGTTGTTCTTCGCCCGGACAGAGCGCTTCTTGCTGTCGGCGGGAGCCGCCAGCAGCGACTTCGTCTTCTCGAAATTCATCAGCGTGACCCGCTTCGTCGGCAGACCCGACAGCGCCATTGTCCGCCGCCATTGCGGGATCGCGCCTTTCGGGCAGATCACCAGCACCTCGTCCTCGGGCATCGCCGACAGCGCGAGCCAGGCCGACAGCGTCTTGCCGAGCCCGGTCAGGTCTCCGAGCAGGAAACCGGCCGCGCCCGCCTCGCGCGCCGCCACGATCGCATCGCGAGCCGTGATCTGGTGCGGATGGGGGATGAAGAGGGGCTGGTCGTCGGGCGTCTGTATCAGCTCAGGCATGGCAGTCCTGTATCGCCTCGCCGGCCGCATTGCGAGGCGCGCAGCAGGGCAGGCGATCTTTGCGCTGGCCCGTCGCGCTCGCGCTGGGCAAAGTCGTCTCCTTGCTGCCAACTGCCGCACCGGAGACACCCGCCATGACACGCGCCACCGCCATCGCGCTCGCGCAGGACTATTTCGACTCCGGCCGCTTCAAGGACGATCTGACCCGCCTCGTCGCCATGCCGACCGAGAGCCAGAACCCGGAGCGTGCCCCAGTGCTGGCGGCCTATCTCGAAACCGAGATGCGGCCGCTGCTGGAAAGCCTCGGCTTCGAATGCCGCATCCTGCACCATCCGCGCGCCAAGGGGCCTTTCCTCTTCGCCCAACGCATCGAGGGGCA
>JBKJSB010000145.1:0-3211 GCA_046593015.1 Allobosea sp. | reverse complement strand
CCCGCGCACGGGCCGCGATTCGCCCGCGCCAGGGCGCTTGGCGATGCCGTGGCTGATGTAGTTGACCGCGTCGTAGCGGGTCATGTCCTGCTCCTGCAGGAAATAGGCGGCGTGGCTCTCGCGCTCGGCGAACATCGCAACGAGCACGTTTGCGCCCGTGACCTCCTCGCGGCCCGACGACTGGACATGGATGACCGCGCGCTGGATCACGCGCTGGAAGCCCGCCGTCGGCTTGGAATCGTCGCGCCCGTCGGTGACGAGGTTGGTCAGCTCCGCGTCGATGTAGTCGACGAGGTTCCGCCTCAGCGTGTCGAGATCGACGCTGCAGGCGCGCATCACGGCCGCCGCATCCTGATCGTCAACCAGCGCCAGCAGCAGATGCTCCAGCGTGGCGTATTCGTGGTGGCGTTCATTCGCGAGGGCGAGAGCCCGGTGAAGCGCCTGTTCGAGACTGCGCGAGAAACTCGGCACTGATTGCGCTCCTATTGAGAGGCCGCCGGGGCGGCCGAATCTGGAAATCCGATCTGCAACGCTACTTCTTTTCCATCACGCATTGGAGCGGATGCATGTGCTTGCGTGCAAGATCCATGACGAGCGTCACCTTGGTCTCGGCGACCTCGTAGGTGAAGACCCCGCATTCGCCGACGCCGTTCTGATGCACATGCATCATGATCTCGGTCGCCTGGGCGCGGTCCTTGTTGAAGAAGCGCTCCAGCACATGAACGACGAACTCCATCGGGGTATAGTCGTCGTTCAGCAGCAGCACGCGGTAGAGATTGGGCTTGCGCGTGCGGGTGCGTGTCAGGACGGCAGTGCCCGCGCCCTGCCCGCCATCGCCGGGGCGCTTGGGGCGGTCGGCCATCCCGGTGGCCCGCCCATGCGGCGGCGACGGATCGCTGGCTCCGCCGTGGCCGGTCCCGACTGTCATAGAGGCTGAACGTCTCAAGCTCTGGTCCTTAATCCAACGACCGAGATAGTGCGTCGTCGAGGAATTTACAGACCTCTTGGCCGCTTGCCCAGTGCGTTTGACGGGATCGCCCGAAATCCGGCGTCCCGCTTCGAGCCGCCGTGCTTGACCCTTCCCCGCTCCCGGACTTAAGCCCGGCGGCCCGCCGATCAGGAACTCGAGCCCATGACCGCCAACGCCATCGTCACCATCGGCGCCGATCTCGCAAGGCCCGTGCGCTTCGGCAACGCCCTGCCGCTGTCGCTGATCGCCGGACCCTGCCAGATGGAAAGCCGCGACCATGCGCTGGAAATCGCGCTCTCGCTTCGCGAAACTGCGGACAAACTTGGCATCGGCATCGTCTTCAAGGCCTCCTTCGACAAGGCCAACCGGACCAGCGCGAAGGGCCAGCGCGGCATGGGACTCGCCGCCGCGCTGCCGGTCTTCGCCGAAATTCGCGAGCGCACCGGCATGCCCGTGCTGACCGACGTGCATGATGCCGCCCAATGCGCGCCGGTCGCCGAGGTGGTCGATGTCCTGCAGATCCCGGCCTTCCTCTGCCGCCAGACCGACCTTCTGGTCGCGGCGGCGCAGACCGGCCGCGTCGTCAACATCAAGAAGGGCCAGTTCCTCGCGCCCTGGGACATGGTCAATGTCGCGGCCAAGGTGACAGAGAGCGGCAACCCCAACGTCATGCTGACAGAGCGCGGCGCCTCCTTCGGCTACAACACGCTCGTCTCCGACATGAGGGCGCTGCCGATCATGGCCGAGATCGGCGCGCCGGTGATTTTCGATGCGACCCATTCGGTGCAGCAGCCCGGCGGCAAGGGCTCGTCCACCGGCGGGCAGCGCGAATTCGTGGCGGTGCTGGCCCGCGCCGCGGTCGCGGTCGGCGTGGCGGGCGTCTTTATCGAGACCCATCCCGACCCCGACAACGCCCCCTCGGACGGCCCCAACATGGTGCTGCTCGCCGACTTCCCTGCGCTGATCGCAGAGCTGCAAGGCTTCGATCGCCTTGCCAAGCGTGCAGCGCAGCATACGCTGGCGTATGTCTGACGCCACGGCAGCAACGCCACCAGCCGCACCGCAACCGCAAAAATCGCTGCGCCCGCTGATTCTGGTGCTGGGCGCCTGCGGCTTTGCCTCGACCTTCACCATGCGGCTGGTCGATCCGCTGGTGCCGACGCTGGCCGCCGAGTTCGGCCGCTCGATCGCGCAGGTCGCGGCGATGGCGACCGCCTTCTCCTTCGCCTACGCCATCGGCCAGCCTTTTCTCGGACCGATCGCCGACTCGGTCGGCAAGATCAGGACGATCGCCGCCAGCCTCCTGCTGCTGGCGCTGCTCTCGGTCGCGGCAGCCTTTTCGGCCGGCTTCGACATGCTGACGGCGATCCGCGCCGCGACCGGCATCGTCGCCGGCGGCATCATTCCCGTCGCGATGGCGGCGATCGGCGACCGTGCGCCGATGGCCGAGCGGCAGATTCTGCTCGGCCGCTTCCTCGTCATCATGATCGTGGGGCAGATGGCGGGCGCGGCCTGCTCGGGCCTGCTCGCCGAGCATTTCGGCTGGCGCAGCGTCTTCGTCGTCGCCGGAGCGATCTCGGCGGTGGCGGCCATGCTGGTGCTGGCCGTCCTGAAACCCCGGGCCATGGTCGATCGCGCGCCGCTGAGCTTTCGCGGCGCGATCGCCCGCTACGCGACGATCTTCGCCAATCCCCGCAGCAAGCTGCTCTACACGCTCGTCATCATCGAAGGCAGCCTGATCTTCGGCATGCCGCCCTATGTCGCCGCGATCCTGCAGGAGCGCGCCGGCGTCGGCCCCTCGCTCGCAGGGCTCGTCATCGCCGGCACGGGCCTGGGCGGCATCGTCTATGGCGTGCTGACCCGCATCCTGGTCGAGCGCATCGGGCCGTCGCGGATGACGGTCGGAGGCGGGCTCTTGATGGCTCTGGGCTACGGGCTGTTCGCCTTGCCCTTCCTGCCATGGTGGAGCGCGATCGGGTTCTTCGTCGTCAACGGCTTCGGCTTTTTCCTGATGCACGGCACCTTTCAGGCGCAGGCGACGGAGCTGGCGCCCGGCGCGCGCGGCTCGGCGGTGGCGCTGTTCGCCTGCTGCCTGTTCTGCGGGCACGCCATCGGCCCCGTGATCATGGGGCTGGCGCTGCATGTTCTGGGCACGACTGGCGCGATCCTGCTGTTTGCGCTGGCGATCGGCCTGCTGGGGGTGATGACGCCGCGGATCTTGCCGCTGGCGGGAAGCCGGAC
>JBKJSB010000036.1:0-17038 GCA_046593015.1 Allobosea sp. | reverse complement strand
GAGATCGAGGATCTGCGCCTGGATCGTTACGTCGAGCGCGGTCGTGGGCTCGTCAGCAATCAGCACCTTCGGGTTGCACGCCAACGCCATCGCGATCATCACGCGCTGGCGCATGCCGCCGGAAAAACGGTGCGGATACTCGTTGAAGCGCGATTTCGCCCCCGGAATCCGGACCTTCTCGAGCAGCCGGATCACCTCGGCCTCGGCCTCCGATCGCGACATGCCGCGATGCAGGATCAGCGATTCCGCGATCTGGAAACCGATGGTCAGCACCGGGTTCAGGCTGGTCATCGGCTCCTGGAAGATCATCGCCATGTCGTCGCCGCGGATCTTGCGCATGTCCGAATTCGGCAGCGTCAGCAATTCGCGGCCGTTGAGCTTGACCGAGCCCTCGACGCGGCTGTTGCCAGCCGGCGTCAGCCGCATGATCGAGAGCGCGGTGACGCTCTTGCCGGAGCCGGATTCGCCGACGACCGCAAGCGTCTCCTTGGGCGCGATGTCGAAGGAGACGTTGCGGACGACCGGCTTCCAGATGCCCTCGACCCGGAAGGCCGTCGTCAGGTTCGAGACGGAGAGGATGGGCTGTGTCATGTCGCTCTTTCCGCTCGTCAGCTTACGCGGCGCGGGTCGAGCGCGTCGCGCAGCCCGTCGCCGATGAAGTTGATCGAGAGCACGGTCAGGAAGATCGCGGCGCCCGGGAACAAGGCCCAGTGCGGCGCGACGTCGAGATAGTCCTTGGCGTCGAACAGCAGCCGCCCCCAGGTCGGGATGTCGGGCGGGAAGCCGAGGCCGAGGAAGGACAGGGTCGATTCGGCGATGATCGCGGAGGACACCTCGATCGTGCTCGCCACGATGACCGGGCCGATCGCGTTGGGCAGGATATGGCTCACCACTTGCCTGCGCCTCGATGCGCCATGCGCGCGCGCCGCCTCGACGAACTCCTTTTCGCGCAGCGAGAAGAACTGCGCCCTCACCAGCCGCGCCACGGGCATCCAGCGCAGGCCGCCGATGACGATGACGATCAGCACGAAGACGCCGCCCTCCAGGCCGAAGACCGCCTTGAGCTGCTCGCGGAAGAGATAGATCACCAGCAGCAGCAGCGGCAGCTGCGGCAGCGACAGGAAGAGGTCCGTCAGCCACATCAGCACCGTGTCGAGATAGCCGCGCGACATACCCGCCAGCGCGCCGATGACGACGCCGACCAGCGTCGCGACCACCATCGCCGCGAGCCCGACGGCCAGTGAGATGCGCCCGCCATAGATCATCCGCGCCAGGAGGTCCTGGCCGAGATCGTCCGTGCCGAACGGGTGCCGCCAGGACGGCGTTTCCAGCCGCGCTGTAAAGTCGATTTCGTCGATCCCGATCGGCCAGAGCCACGGGCCGATCACGACGCCGAGGATCAGCAGGCCGAGGATCGTCGCGCTCGCCATGGCGAGCCTGTGACGCCGGAAGCGCCGCCAGGTCTCGCGCGCCGGCGAGATCGACACGGTCCCGGCAACCGGGACGTCGGGCGTCTCAGTTGTAGGAGATGCGAGGGTCGAGCCAGCCATAGAGAAGGTCCGCGATGAGGTTGAACAGGACGACGAGGCAGGAGAACACGAAGGTCACCGCCATGATGACCGGCGTGTCGTTGGCGAGGATGGCGCTGATCAGCAGCGAGCCGATGCCGGGCACGCGGAAGATCTGCTCGGTGACGATCGCGCCGCCGAACACCGCCGGCATCTGCAGCGCCACCAGCGTCACGACCGGGATCAGCGCGTTGCGCGTGACATGCCGAAGCGTCACCGTCTTTTCGCCGAGCCCCTTGGCGCGCGCCGTCGTGACATAGTCAAGCCTGACCACGTCGAGTACGGCCGAGCGCACATAGCGGGTGTAGGACGCCGCCTGGAACAGGGCGAGCACCATGATCGGCATGATCGACTGCCGGAACATCTCCCAGTACCAGCGCCAGCCCGTCGCCGCGAGATCGGAGCGGTAGACGAAGGGGAGCCAGTCCAGCGTCACCGAGAACACCAGGATGAAGAGCAGGCCGGTGAAGAAGGTCGGCAGCGAGAAGCCGACGAAGGCGAGCGTGTTGGCGATCTGGTCGAAGATCGAATAGGGCCGCGTCGCCGCATAGATGCCGATCGGCAGCGCGATCGCCAGCGCCAGCATCTGTGATGAGCCGACGATGAACAGCGTTGTCGGAACACGCTGCAGGATCAGCGTATCGACATTAATGCGGCTGGCGAAGGAGAAGCCCCAGTCGCCCTGCGCCATGGCGGCCAGCCAGCGGACGTAGCGGACCAGCACCGGGTCGTCGATCCCGAATTTGGCGCGCAGATTGGCGCGGACCTCGGGCGGGATATTGGGGTTGGTCGCCAGCTCCTCGAACGGGTCGCCCGGCGCAAGGGCGAGAACCGTGAACAGGATCAGGCTGATCCCGAGCAGGCTCGGCAGGGCGATCAGCAGACGCCTGATGAGATAGGGGCCCATCAGGGACGCTCCGTGAGAGAGGCCGGAGCATGGCTACCGCCATGCTCCGGGGGTTTCGTTGTGGTTGATGAGGGCGGCTTCAGGCTGAGGAGCCCGAAGCCGCCGCGGTCGATGATCCGCGAAAGCGGCGCGATCATGCCTCGCGATACCAGGTTCCGATCTGCCAGGTGTCGCTGTCCCAGCCGCTGTAGTTCGGCATCAGCGTGTTGCCGGCGACGGCGACGCGGGTGCGCGCCAGAACCGGGAGGATGACGTTTGCGCTGCAATAGATGTCGTTCATCTTGATGAACAGCGCCGCGCGCTTGACCGGGTCCAGTTCCTTCTGGGCCGCGCGATAGGCCTCGTCCGACTCGGCGCTGACATAGCGCGAGACGTTGCGGCCCTGCCACTTGTTCTCCTTCGTCGCGACCTCCCAGGAGACGAACTGGTTGAGGAAACGCTCCGGGTCGGGCTGCGTCATGGTGGTGGTGTACATCTCCATGTCGACATAGAGCTTGGTGTAGGTGTCGGGATTGGCGAAGTCCGACGAGAAGAACACCGTCGCCGTCACCGACTTGATCTCGATGTCGATGCCGGCGCGCTGGCAAGCCTGCTTGATGATCGCCTGCGTCTTCTGGCGCGGCGCGTTGATCGACGTCTGGAAGACGTATTTGAGCTTCTTGCCGTCCTTCTCGCGGATTCCGTCGGAACCGCGCTTGTAGCCGGCGTCGTCGAGGATCTTGTTCGCCTTGTCGATGTTGAACTCGTATTTCATGTTCGGCGAACGATACGCCGCCGGCGCATTGACGAAGTTTGCCGTCGCGGTGCCGCCGCGACCATAGATGAACTTCTGCACCGAATCGCGGTCGATCAGCAGGTTCATCGCCTCGCGCACCTTCGGGTCCGAGAGCGTCGGGTGCTTGCTCTTGGCGTGCGAGCGTTCGCCCTCGATTTCGGTCCAGGGGTCGGTGGTGTTCAGGATGATGAACTCGATATTGCCGCTGGGCACCGAGAGCACCTTGCCGCGCCCGCCGGTCTCCATCCGCTTGAGGACCTCGTCCTCGACCTGCATGTTCCAGGCGTAGTCGAATTCGCCAGTCTGCAGCACGGCGCGCGCCGCCGAGACCGCGTCGCCGCCGCCCTTGATTTCGATCGTGTCGAAATGCGGCTGGTTGGCGACGTGATAGTCGGGGTTGCGCTCGCCGATGACGATGTCGCCCGGCTTGAAATCGACCATCCTGTAGGGGCCGGTGCCGACCGGCTTGAGATTGGCCGGGGCCTCGCGCGACTTTCCGCCCATGAACGGCTCGAAGACGTGCTTGGGAATGATCATGCCGACGACGCCGACGAAAGCGTCGGCCCAGAACGGGGTCGGCTGCTTGAACACGACCTTGACCGTCAGGTTGTCGACCTTCTCGACGGTGATGTTGTTATACGAGCCGCTGGTCACAGCAGCCGTCGCCGGGTCCTTCGCATACTCCCAGTTGAACACGACATCGTCGGCGGTGAACGGCTTGCCGTCATGCCATTTGACGTTGGGCTTCAGCTTCCAGGTCACGGACAGGCCGTCAGCGGCCAGACCGCCATTGGCGCGCGTCGGCACCTCGGCGGCCAGGATCGGCGTCAGGTTGCCCTCATTGTCCCAGCCGGCCAGGGGCTCGTAGAACACGCGGGAACCGTCCTGGTCCTTGGTGCCGGTGGCGAAATGCGGGTTCAGCAGCGTCACCGCCTGCCAGTAGAGGATCTTGAGCGGGCCGCCGCCGCCGGCCTTGGTCGGCTTGTAGACGCGCGTGCTCTGCGCCATCGCCACGTCGTGCCAGACCAGCATCTGGGAGGCGATCGGTGCCGCGATCCCGACCGCGAGCATCTTGCGCATGAAGGACCGCCGCGACATCGCGCCATCCTTCACCTGCCCGATCAGATGGCGAATCTCGTGCTCTTTCATGGAAAATCCTCCGCTTGGTACAATGGTCGATGTCTCGGCGGCGCTTGGGCCGCGCGTTCCCCGAGGCGCGAGCAAGCCATGTGCCAACGCGTGCGTCAATCGTGCAGCGCGGTGCCGCTGGGGATTGAGCCTGAAAAATGGGCAGTGGCAAGGGTGTTTCGACGCGCCGGCGCGCCCGACGGCCTCAGGCGGCCAGGCTCGCATCGTCGACGGACGTGATAAGGTCGTCGAGCGTCACCATCGCAGCCTTGCGCGCCGCCAGCAGGCTGGTCAGGGGCGGCGCGACGTCGCCGGCCGTGTCGACCGCCTGTTCGAGCGCGCGCGCGGCCGCGGAAAGCCGGGCGAAGCCGAGCAGGCCGGCGGTCGAGATCATCGCATGGGCGTCCGCGCGCAGGGCCGGCGACGCGGCCGAGCGCAGCCGGTCGGGCAGTTCGGTGCGGAAGCGCCGCAGCAGTTCGCGCACCTTGTCGGGGCCAAGCAACTGCGTCAGTTCGTCCAGGCAGGCCCGGTCGAGCGCGGCCGGCGCAGGGTCGGCCGGCGGCGGTGCAGGAGGCGCGGCCGGTCGTTTCTCCGGGTCGGACCAGCGCTCGACCATCGCCAGCAGCGCGTCGCGGCTGAAGGGCTTGCCGAGATGCTCGTTCATGCCTGCCTCGCGATAGCTCTCGACCTGCTGCGAGAAGACATTGGCGGTGAGCGCCACGATCGGCGTGAGCCGCGCGGCCTCGTCGATGTCGCGGATGCGCCGCGTCGTCTCCAGGCCGTCCATGTCGGGCATTTGCACGTCCATCAGGATCAGTTCGTGCCGGCGCTCGCGATAGAGCGTGATCGCCTTGGGGCCGCTATCGGCGAGATCGACCCTGTGGCCGGCCGAGAGCAGCATTTCGCTGACGATTTCCAGATTGATGCTGAGATCGTCGACGAGCAGGATGCTGCGCGGGACGATGGCGGTGGCCGGCGTGGCGTCGTCCTGGCGCTTGCGGCCTTCATCCTCCCTCGCCTCGACCAGCGGCAGGTCGAAATGGAAGCGCGAGCCCTCGCCGACGATGCTCTCGACGCCGACCGACCCGCCCATCAGCTCGACCAGCCGCCGCGAGATCGAGAGCCCGAGCCCAGTGCCGCCATAGTGCCGGCTGATCGAGCCGTCGACCTGAACGAAATCCTGGAACAGATGCGCGATCCGCTCCTGCGAGATGCCGATGCCGGTGTCGCTGACGCAGACGCTCATGCGCGTCCCGTCGGCCGAGCGCGCGACCGAGAGCGTCACCGTCCCCGATGGCGTGAACTTGACCGCGTTGTTGAGCAGGTTCAGCAGCACCTGCCGCACCCGCGCTTCGTCGGCGACGATGCGGGCGGGGAAATCGGCCGCGAAGACGCAGTCGAGCCGCAGGCCCTTCTGGTCGGCGAGGCCGCGCGTCAGCGCGACGCAATCGTCGGCAAGCTCGGCGAAGTCGAGCGGCAGCAGTTCGAGCTCGACCTTGCCGGCCTCGATCTTGGCGAGGTCGAGCACGTCGTTGAGGATCGTCAGCAGCGAGGCTCCGGCCTTCTCGATCAGCCCGATCTGGCGGCTGAGGTCGGGGTCGCGCCCCTGCCGCGCCCGCGCCAGCGCGGCGAAGCCGAGGATCGCGTTCAGCGGCGTGCGGATCTCGTGGCTCATCGAGGCGAGGAACTGCGTCTTGGCCTGGCTCGCCCGCTCGGCCGCTTCCTTGGCCCGGCTCAGTTCGTCGGCATGGGCCTGCCGCTCCGAGATGTCGCGGGCGACGACGAAGAGCCGTTCGCTTTCGCGGCCGATCTCGTGGACCGGCGTGATGATGAACTCCCACCAGCGCGCGACGCCGCCGAGCGTCGGGCACATCCTGATGAAGCGGTCGGTCTGGCCGCCGCGGACCCGGCGCAAGGCGAGGTCGACCCGGGTGCGGTGCTCCTCCGGAAACAGTTGCGAGAAGTGCCGGCCCCGCACGCTCTCGAAATCCTTGATCTCGAACAGCTCCTGGCCGAGATCGCTGATGAAGGTGATGTGGCCGTCGAGATCGAGAAGCTGGATGCAGTCCGGGCTGGAGTTCACCAGCGTATTGGCGAAGGCGACGCTGGCGTTCATCTCGTCGATCGCCCGCCGCTGCTCGGTGACGTCGGTATAGGTTCGCACCGCCCCGCCATTCGGCAAGGGCGTGGTCCTGATTTCGAGCACGCTGCCGTTGCGCCGCGCCCGCTGGTAGCAGCCGGGGGTTTGCGCCAGCGCGCCCCGGATGATGTTGTCGCGCATCTCCGGCGTCAGATCGTCGAATTCGCCCTGGCTGTCCTGCCAGGCGAAGACTTCGGCCGGTAGCGGCCGGCTGGCCATCAGCGCCTCTGGCAGGTCGAGCAGTTCGAGCGCCCTCGCATTGTAGAGTTCGGTGCGCTGGTCGGGGCCGACCATCAGCAGACCCTGCTGCATGTGCTGCAGTGTCGTGCGCAGATGGGCGTCGGCGCGGTCGCGCTGGCGCAGCATGCGGATCAGCATCAGGCCGAGCCCGAGCAGCGACATGGCGCAGAGGCCCGCGACCAGGAAGTCGCTGGAGAGCTCCTGCGTCCAGCGCGCCAGCACCTCCTTCTGCGACAGCGAGACTACGGTGACCAGCGCGGTCGCCTCGAGACGGCGATAGCTGATGATGCGATCGACGTCGTCGATCGTGGAGCGCGCCTGGAAGGTGCCGCTCGGCCGCTGCGGGAGATGGTCGCGAAACAGCGGCCCGGCCGCGATGTTCTGGCCGACCTTGGCGACGTCGTAAGGCCGTCGCGCCAGGATCGTGCCGTCGTCGCGGAAGAGCACGACCGTGCCGTTGGCGCCGATGCTGAGCGATTCGTACAGATCCTGCAGATAGGCCAGCGACAGATTCGCCACGATGATCGTGTCATCGACGCCCTGCCGCGGCGGGACGATCCGGCTGAGCGGCAGGAGCCACCGTCCGGACTGGTCGTCGAGAACGGCGCTGCCGGTGCGAAGGCCTCCGGTCCCGTCGGCTCGCGCGGCCTCGGCCAACTCCGCCAGCGGACCCGCCCCGGCCTCCCGCGACCGGACGAAGTCATAGAGGATCGTACCGCTGCCCCGGTCGATCAGCGCGACGGAGTGCAGATGCGGCAGGCCGCGCGCCACATCGGCGAGCCAGCCGTCGAGGAAGCTGCGCCGCGTCGTGTCCGACTGATTGGGGCCGAGCTGCTGCCCGGCCGTCGTCATCACGATCTGGATGGAGTCGATCATCCGCGCCGCGTGCCGGTCGAGCACGGCGACGAGGTTCTCGGTGTTGGCTCCCGCGTCGCGCAGCGCCCGCTGGCCGGATTGCCAGAGGAACCAGCCCGTGGTCGCGATCAGCAGGCTCGCGGCCGTCAGCACGCCGACGAGGATCGCCGGCGCGGTGATGCGCCGCGAACGCAGCTGCCACGATCCTGTCGTCATGCGCCTGTCAGCCCCGCTTTCCATCGCAACCCCAAACGGGCGCGGCAGCCAGCCTCGCAAACGCAAAGCCCCGCAAATCCAAGCACATGCCTGGTTAACGAAGCGTCAATTCGCGCCGGTTCAGGCCGCCCTGCGCAATGCTGCGATGGTGGCGTGCGCCCGCGTCAGGGCGGTCCGGACCGCCGCGCAGGCGGCATGCTCGCGCCCGGTCGCCGCGCAGGCGCTGTTGAGTTCGGCAAAGCCGAGCATCGCGGCGCAGCTGGCGAGTTCGGCGATGCGGCCGGCGCGCTGCGCGTCGAACCCGTGAGCCTCGGCGAGCGTGGCGATCTCGCCGAGCAATTGCCGCGTCAGCCGCTCGACCGAGGCCTGCCCCAGCGCCGCGACGAGCGCGTCATGGACGGCGTGGTCGAGCACGGGCTGAACCGGCGCGGGCTCGGGCGCATCCTGTCGGGCCGGCTCGCGCAGGACGTCGCCGATCGCGCCGGCCAGCATCTCGGGCGAGAACGGCTTGGCGAGCAGCGTCGTCCGGCCCAGCGCCGCGAACTCGGCATGGTCCTGGTCGGAGAGGCCCGATGCGATCACGATCAGCGGCATCGCGGCATGCGCCTGCCGCAAGCTCCGCAGGGCGGCCAGCGCGGCCTCCCGCGCCGCCGGCGCCGCCGCGACATCGACCAGCGCGATGTCCTGGCGCGAACCGGCCGCGACGAAGATCGCCGCTTCGATATCGGGCGCGCGGCAGACATTATGCCCGCCTTGCGTCAGCAGCAGCGTCAGCATCTCGCCGCCGACCGCGCCGTCATCGACCAGCAGCACGCGCGCCGCGCCTGTGGCGGGTTGCCCGATGTCGGGGGTGATCGGCGATGTCATCGCCGGCGCGGCCTCGCGCGTCGCCGGCAGGGTGAAGCCGGTCAGCGGGCCGGCCTGCCGCTCGTGGGCGGCGACATCGCCGCCCACGAGCGCGATCAGCCGTCGCAGCGTGGCCGAACGGATCGTCCGCAATTGCGCGATCACGCCGGCGTCGCGCCGCGCGCCGACGTCGCCGGCTTCCCTCGGCGCCTCGGGCAGATGCGCCAGCCTGAAGCCGAGCGCCGGGTCGTCGCCATCGGCGAAGCCGACATGCAGCGTCGCCGCGCCAGGTCCCAGATGCACCGCATCGTCGAGCATGGTCAGCAGGATCTGGCTGAGGCGGTGGGCGTCGCCGCGGACATGGCCGGGCACGCAGGCGTCGATGCGCCAGGCGAGGCGCGGCGCGCCAGCGGGCGCGACGTCGCGGATCATGGTGACGGCGTTCTCGACCAGTTCGGCCGGGTCGAACCCGGTCAGGCTGGCGTCGTGGGGCGCGGGCTCCTTCAGATAATCGACCACGGTCTCCGTCACCAGCAGCACGTCCGAGACGGAGGCCAGCGCGCGCGTCAAGAGATCGCGCGCCCCGCTCGCCTCGGCCGGCGGGCGGCGCAGATGGCTCTCGATCGCGGAGCGCAGCACCGAGAGCGGCGTGGCGACGCCGTCGAGCAGGATCGGCCGCAGCGCGGGGCCGGGCGTGCCGGCCGGCGCAGTCTTCGCGACCGGCTCAACCGGCGGGGTGGATTCGGAGACGGCTGCGGATGGCGCTTCGGCCTTCGCGGCAGGCGGCGTCAGCACGATCACGCTCGCCTCGGTCGGTGCGGGCGCGGCGACCCGGCCCGGGCCTGCGCCGAGCAGCGTCGCGACCTTGCGCCAGCTCTCCCCGTCGCCGACCTTGAACAGCCCGTCGCAGATGTCGGCATGGTCGTCGCAGAGCCCGATTACGGGGCGTTTGCGGTAGGGGTCGCGGCGCGAAATCCGGATCGCCTCGTTGATGCCGTGGCGCTCGAGCAGCAGCACGAGTTCGGCCTGCGCCGGCTCGACCAGCTCGAAGCACAGGGCCAGCGCCGTCGCCTGCTCCGGCGAGGGCGCGGGGCAGATGCAGGCGCGCGGATGCAGCGGCAGGCCGTGATTGCGCCAGAGCGACAGCGTCGCCTCGCGCGGTGTGGCTCCGGCCGCGCCCGAACCCCCGGCCTGTGCGCCGGCGCAGAGCCGCTCCAGCGTCTCGAACAGGTCGGCGGGCTTGATCGGCTTGGGCAGGATCGCCTTGAACACCGCATCCGAGCCGCGCCGCGCCGCCAGCCCGTTGCGGTCGGCGGTGAGGCCGATCAGCACCGGCGTCGCGCCCTCTCTGGGATGCTGCTCGCAAAGCAGGCGACCGAGCATGTAGCCGTCCATCTCCGGCAGGTGATAGTCGATCAGGGCCGCATCGTAGCGGGTCCGGCGGGCGCGATCGAGCGCGCTGAAACCGTCGGTGACGACATCGACCTCATGCCCCTGGCCGACCAGCAGCGAGCGGATGATGTCCTGCGAGATCGGATCGTCTTCGATGAGGAGGATGCGGCGCGACATGGGCTGGCCTCTCGGATTGGCGGACAAACGGACGACAGCGGCTTGGTCTCAATCGGTCGGTGACGGGGTGCGGCCATGCAGCGCGATGACGCGCATGGGGCCGGCTGCCGCCGAGCGTGTCGTCGGGCCGCGATAGGCCTCGGCCGGCAGGCTCGCATCGAGCCCGGGCGCGGCCTGTCCGGCCGCCTGCGCAACGCCGGGCGGCAGGGCGGTGACGGGCGCGAGATAGCGCCCGCCGCCATAGGCCACTTGGGGAGCGGGCTGATGGCGCTCCGGGGCGAGGGCGGGAGCCTGCGCGGTGGGCCTCATCGCCACATGGGCCGTCGCCGGGCGGCGCACCGGCGCGGCCATGGTCTCGCCCCGGCCGGCGCTGCCGATGTCGAGCCTGTCGAAGCCGCCGGCGATCTGGTCGAGCGTGGCGTCGTCGCGGCAGATCAGGCCGCGCCAGGAGGCATCGCCGCCGAGCCGGCTACGAATGCGGGCGTCCGCGCCTTCGAGCCACTGCCAGGCATAGACGCAGCGGCGCGGCCCCGGCCCGGCGATCAGCGCCAGCCCATAGGGGCCGAAAGCGTTATGACGCGGCTGCGTCAGCACGCGCGGGCGCTCGCCCGGAAAGGCCTCGGCGAGTTCCGCCCGTATCCCGGCCTCGCTCGGCTGCTCGCTGGCGGGGGCCTTGCCGCCATGGAGGCTGAGAAGCAGGCGGTTGCGGTCGCCGCCCTCGCGCCGCGCCAGCGCGATCTCCTGAATCCGCCGCCCGCCCTCGCGGCGCTCGCCGACCGACACGGCCGTCTCCGCGCCAGGCGGCAGGCGCAGGAGCGCGGCTGACGCCGGCAGGTCCCTGACCAGGTTCGGGGCGGCCTCGAATGACGGCGCGGCGGACGATGACGAGGCGAAAGCCTCCAGCGAGCGCGTGCTGCGTACCTCGTCGCGCGGGCTGCAGCCGGCGGCGGCCAGCATCAGCAGGGCGGCCGCGACGGGCCGGAGCGGGAGGGGGCGGACGGTCATGGGCTGGCTCATGGGCGTGGATCCGGTTCAGCGCCGGAAGCGCAGGGCGGCGGATTCGCCCTGGCCGGAATGGGGTTCGGAAGGCGCGGCCTGTCGCGCCGGCGCATCTGTCTGTGCCGGGCTGGCAGCCCAGAGCGTGCCGCGCGCCGGGCGCTGCTCGCTGGCGGAGACGCCGGGCGCTGCTCGCTGGCGGAGACGCCGGCCGGCTCGGCCGCTCCGTTCCAGCCCGGCAGCAGCGTGAAGCCGAGCTGCTCATAGGGCATGGCGGTGACGCCGCCGACGCGCCGCGCCACCAGCGGCCGCGCCTCGTTGCCGCGCGGTCGGAATCCCTCGCTCGCGCCGCGCGCCGCATCGGGGAAGCGCAGCGGGTTTTCGGGCGAAACCGCGATCGGGAAATCGCCGCGCTTGACCGCCGCATGCGGCTCCTGCGCCAGCGCCGAACCGGGCTGCGGCACGCGGATGGCGGCGAGCGTCGCGGGCCGGATCGTCTCGTCGGCCATCCGCGCGCGGGGCTGGTCGCAGGGGCCGGGCGGCGTGTCGCGTCCGTCGCGGAAGATCAGCGCCACCACCTTGGGGAACAGCCCGTCATAGCGGTTGACCAGCTCGATGAAGTCGCGCTGGCGCTTGAGACGCTGCAGCGAGAGCGCCTGGCCGTAGATCGTCGCCTCCTTGGGCAGCCAGGCGCCGGCGCGCTGGAACCAGTCGAGCGCGGTCTCGAACTGGCAGGAGTTGTAGGCATACCAGCCGAGCGCCTGCGCGCCCTCGCCGGAGCGGCTCTCCAGCGTGACGCGGGCATAGCGCGCCAGCCGCTCGGGCTCGATCGCGGGCGGAACCGGCTTCGTCAGCTCGCTCTCCAGCACGTCGATGAACAGGATCGCATTGTTGACCAGCGGCTCGCGCCAGGCGAAGGCGACCTCCTCGGCCTCGCGGCGCATGCCCTGCCGCAGCAGCGTATGCGCCAGTCCGTGCGCGATCATGGCGTCGCCGCCGCGCGCGATCGCCAGCTTGAACCAGACGAGCGCGTCGCTGATGCGGTTCTGCTTCAGCGCGAGCCACGCCACGAGCCCCGCCTGACCGGCGTCGTCGGCCGATTTCGCATAGGTCTCGAAGGCGGCGAGTTCCGCCGGCTCCAGCGGCGTCTGGCGCTCGTCATGCAGAAGCGCCGCGATCCGCCCGCGGGTCACGTCGATGGCGAGCGAGGCGAATTCCGGCGCGCCGGTGCTGTCGGTCTTGCCCATGGCGAGCAGGAGTTCGACATCGGCCATCGGCAAAAGCGAGATCGCCTTGTGGATCGTGGCGCTGCGCTCCTTGGCGTCGGAGCGGCGGGTCAGGATCGCGGCATAGAGCGCGAACGCCTCGGGCTGGCGGTCGCTGCGGGCGAAACCCTCAGCCACGGCCCAGGCCAGTTCGACATCGTCGACATCGCCGCTCTTGCCGAATTCGCCGGCGAGATCGGCGACGGCGAGCCATTGCGACGCCTTCGCCTTGCCCAGCAGCGCGATCCGCATCTCCTTGCGCCGGAGCTTGCGGGCGAGGTCGTCGGAGGGCCGCCAGCCGGGTTCGGCGCGCTGGCGCGTGGCGATGGCGCGCTTCAGCCCGTCGAGATCGCCCGACGCGAACAGGGCCCAGAACGGCTTCTCGTCGGCCTGGCCCGGCCGCGCCGTCCAGATGTCGTCGGGCACGCTCCAGCCCGGATGCAGCGCGGCCAGCCGCTTGCCCTCGGCCTCGGCGCGGGCGCGCTGGCCATGGGCGGCGTAGAAGCGCAGCGCCGTCTCGTCGACGCCTTGCGCCGCCGCCGCAAGCGGGGTCAGCAGCGCCGCCAGAAGGGCGATCCGGATCAATGTCTTAGGCACGTTCAATCCTGCAGGCATGACGGATACCTCATGCGCGCGGCGGTCAGCGCCAGCAGGTGCAGCGTCGCGGGATAATAGTTCTCGGCCGCCTGCGGGCTGCGCAGATGGCGCGGGAAGGTCGCGCCTTTGCTGGCGCAGGCCGACAGCGCCGGCAGCGCCTCGTAGCCGCGCTCCTCCAGCGTCGTGGACGGCTGCCCTTGCGCGAGATCGACCAGCGCGACGCCCCGGCGCGGCTTCTCCGCCCAGATCGCCAGATAGCTCGCATGGTGGCGCGGCTGGTCGTATCCGGCCCAGGCGAGATAAAGCGGAATGCGGATGGCATTGTAGGAGAACTGCGCCGGGAAGCCTTGCGCCGGTTGCGGCTCGCCGCCGGTCAGCGTGATCCAGTCGCTCGGCAGTTTTGCGGGGCCGAAACGAGCCTTCTCGATGAGCTTCAGCCCGGCGCGGCTCAAGCCCGCCCAGTCGAACTCCGGCGCGACCAGCGGCAGGCGGGAGAAGGCCGGGAAGACGTAATAGGACAGGTTCAGCACCGGCCCGTCCGGGCGGTCTTCGGCGGCGAAGCCCGCCAGTCCAGGCAGCAGCAGCGCGCCATGGGCTGTCTTGAGCAGGATCAGCTTGCGGCCGATCTCGACCGCGATGCGGCGCGCCGCGACCTTGTGAGAGACATCGCCCCAGGCCTCGGCCGCTTCCGTCAGCGCCCAGGCGATCAGCAGGTCGCCGTCGCTGGCGTTGTTCATGTCGGCGACGGCCGGGCGCTTCTCCGGCTCCCAGCGCCAGGCGGCGAGCTGGTCGTCGCGCACGAACAAATTGGCCCGCGTCCAGCCCCAGATCCGCTCGAACCCGGCCCGGTCGTCGGCCGCGACCGCCAGCAGCAGGGCGTAGCCCTGGCCTTCGCTATGGCTGATCGAACCGTTGGCGGTATCGACCACCCGGCCGGCCTCGGTGACGAAGCGCGTCTTGTAGGCGCGCCATGCCTCCTTGTTCGGCAGCATGCCGTGGAGCCCGATGCCGCCTTGCGTCGGCGCGGCGGCCCGTGCCTCGGGAAGCGCCAGCATGCCGAGAGCAAGGCAGATCCAAAGCGCGAAGCTCCTCAGTCGAAAGCCGGTCATTCCTGTCTCCTGCCGGTGTTGAGCACGAGCCAGAGCGTCGCGGCGGCCAGGCACAGCACCAGCGCCAGCACGAGTCCGACATAGGCGAGCGGGTTCAGCGAGAGCCAGCCGGCCGCGACGAGGCGCAGATTCAGGACGTCGAACCCCTGCGTCGCGACATGGCGCAGCCGCTCGCCGGCGGGCAGGGCGATGACGCTCTCATCGGCGTTGAGGCCTGCGAGCCTGCCGCCGAGCCTGCCCCAGATCTGCGGATGCGTCAGGCAGTCGACGCCGGCCTTCAGCGCGGCGGCGTCGGGCGCGGTGACCACGGTCCAGAGATTGCGGGACGCGGCGTCGGGGAAATCCTGCCCGACGATCAGCGCCGCGCGGGCCTGCACGACCTCGCTTTCGGAGGCCGCCGCGCCGGGCTCGACCGGAGCCCAGAAGGGCAGGGCCGGCAGGCTTGCCCGGAGCCCGAGGCTGGCGAGCGACAGGCCGGCCGGGGGCGCGGCCTCGTGCTTGAGTGCGGTCGTCGGGAGCATCGGCTGCGGCAGGGCGCAGCGCTGCGCCAGCGCCTCGGCCTCGGAGGCCGGCGTCGGCGGGCGCAATCCTCCCGCCTGGGCCGCTCCGCGCCAGGCGTTCTCGAGCTCGACCGGGTCGATGCCGGCGGCGCGCAGCAGCCCCGGGTCGAGCCTGGGCGCGGGCGAGACCATCAGCACCTCGCCCGCCTCGCGGGCGGGCGGCGTCATGGCGAAGCTGAAGTCGATCGGCCGGCCGGCGGCGACCGCCAGACGCGCGGCCAGCGTCAGCGCCGCCGCCATGGTCTGGCGGTCGGGATTGGGCACGAACAGGATCGGTCGCGCGCCCTCGCGCGAGAACGGGAAGCCGCCCGCCGCCATCAGCGAAAGCTCCGGCGCGCGGCCGATGCGGGCGATGCGCGGCAGCACGAGTTCGCTGCGGTCGAGGATCTGGAGGCGGCGCAGCGAGGAGGCGCGCGAGACCTGGCAGGTCTCGTCGGCCTGCGTCGGCGTCTGCGCCAGGATCTCGATGCGGTTCTGGCCCGGCTTCAACAGGCGCAGCGGCAGGAAGATCTGGTTGCGTTCGAGGTCGTCGGCCGCGCCCGCCCGCAGCATCTGCGTCGCGGCGGTGTGGCCGTTGACCTCGACCAGGATGTTGGCCTCGCGGCCGAGTTCGGCGCTGTGCGAGCCGGCGAGGTTCAGCGCCATGCGGTCGTAATCGGCCGGCAGGAAGTCCATCGGCATGGCGATGTCGAGCCCGAGCCGGAACAGCCGGCCGGAAAACTCCGCGCCGGAGAACCCGGTCTGGCGCAGCGCGATCCGCTCCGACGCACCGCTGGCGGCATGGCCGGGAAGGATGGCGGCGGCCTGAAGCCCCGTCTCGGTGCCGGTCGCGGCGGTGGCGAGGCGCTCGGCGTTCCAGCGCGCCAGCGCCAGATCGAGATCGGCTGTGCTGTTGCCGGTGACCACATAGGTCGGGCCGCGACCGGCGATAGCGGGCAGAAAGCCGTAGCGCGGCCCGGCGACCGGGCCGAGATCGGCCAGCTCGGGCCTCGTCTGAAGCTCCTCGGCCGTGCCGACGGCCAGCACGAGCCCGCCGCTCTCCGGGTCGGACCCGGCGATGTCGACCACCGGCTGCAATGAGCGAGCGGCGAGCGCGGCGATCTGCACCGCCCTGATCGCGCGCCCGGCCATCTCCGGCGAGAGCTTGCCCGCGAGCATGAGACGGATCGCGCTCGCGCCGTCGCGGCGCGGCGGCACGGCGGCGATGTCGGCCGGGGTCGAGAAGCCGCCGGCATGGCCCAGCAGCAGCCCGGTCTGGGCGGCGTCGAGCGCGGTCCAGAGCTCGTAGGTCGCCGCCGGAGAGCAATCGACGCGGTGGCGCTGCTCGATCAGCAGGCGCACCGCGTTGAAACCGGGCTTGAGCAGGCCGGCGGGGACCGCGAACTCGCGCGTCGCCACGGCGTCGGGCGGGGCGAGCGCGGTCCTGGCGATCACCGCCCCATTGATGCTCAGCGTCGCCTGCGAGCCTTCCGGCATCACCGAGATCGCCGAGAGGAAGGCGAGCCGGAAGCGAGCCGGCTCGCGCGCCTGCTGCGCGGTCAGATGGACCGGCCACTGGTTTTCGGCCCATTCTCCGGCGAAGCGAAACCCCTTCAGCGTCGTCGGCAGGCGGCGCAAGCCGTCATCGCGCGGCGCGGCGGCCACGATGGGCGGCGCGATGACCGCAGGCTCGGGGGCGGGTTCGCCGTGCGGCTCGGTCGGCAGCACGAAGCTGCGCACCGGGCCGACGCCGACGAAGCTCTGCGCATGCACCGCCGCCGCGGCGACGATGATGGCGGCAACGCAGGCGCTGAGCGCAGCGGTATGGGCAAGGCGCAGGCGCATCGGTTCAGGCCGCTCCCGCCAGCAGGGGCGTATCGTCGCTGGCGACGGGCGGCCGCGCGCCCGACAGGGTCGCGATCGAGGCGAGCCAGTCCTGCGCGGCGAGCCGGGGTTCGGTCGCAGCGACGGGAGGCGTCTGGGCGGCAAGCGACTGAACGAAGGCCGCGAAAGCCGCCGGATCGAAGGCCGGCGCGATCACAGGCGCGGACTCGGCCGCGACGGTTTCGGTCTCGGCCTCTGGGCGCTTGCGGAAGGCGTAGGCCAGCGCGCGCAGCGGCTCTGTGACGCCCCAGAGCATGAAGCGGGCGCTGCCGCGCACCAGGCCGATCGGCTTGCGCCGGCTCTCGAGGAAGCGCGCGATCGCGCCGGCGTCGCCATACATCAGCTCCGCGACGGCGCGGTACTGCGCCGGCTTCAGCGCGGTGAAGGACAGCCCGCAGCGGCTG
>JBKJSB010000272.1:0-10561 GCA_046593015.1 Allobosea sp. | reverse complement strand
ACGATCTCGGTCAGCTCGTTCAGCGCCTTGATCTGCTCGGCGACGACGCGGCGCATGGCCGAGGTCGATTCCTGCGTCTCGCGCGGCAGGTCGAGCACGCCGCGGCGCAGTTCGGCGCGGGTCGCTTCCAGCTCGCGCTGGATCTCGGCCGTGACGGTACGCATCTCGTCGGCGGTGCCCTGGAAGCGCTCGGTCACCTTGGCGAGCTCGCCGCCGACCTCGTTGGCGACCTGCTCATAGGCCGAGCGCAGCGCATGCGCCGTGCGCTCGCGCTCCTTGCCGGTGGTCGAGCGGATCATCTCGAACTGCTGCGAGATCGCGCTGGCGGTCGCCTCGGCGGAGTCGCTGAGGACGCCGCCGATCTGGCGGGCGCGGGCCTCGGCGGTGCTGAGCGAATCGTCGATCAGGGCGGCGAAGGAACGCGTGATCGATTCGACGTCGTCGGTGCGGCTGGCGATCAGGCCGTGCAGCTCCTCCAGCGTCTCCTTGCGACCGGCGAGCGCGCGCCCGACGCGGCCCTCGACCTGCTCGAGGCGGGTCGCGACCGCATGCAGCGCAGCCGTGCTGGCCTGGGTGACCTCGGTCAGTGCGGCGCTCTTGCCGTCGATCTGTCCGATAAGCGCGGTGGTGTCGCGCAGCGTGCCTTCCGAGAAGCTCTTCAACTCCTCGACCTGCGCCGCGACCTGATGGGCGGCCTTCCCGGTCTCGTCCATCACGGTGGCGACGATCGCCTGCAGTTCGCCGACCCGCGTCGTCAGACCGGTCTCGGTCGAACCGAGGTTTCGCGAGGCGCCGCCGACGATCTGCTGCATCAATTTGTTGGCGTCGGCGAGGCGGCCGAGCATGCCGCCAAGCTCGTCGCGGAGCTGTTCATTGGTCGTGACCAGCGCATCGACGGAGCCGCGCGTGCCCGATTCCAGCGTCTCGCGCAGGCCGGTGGAGGAGGCGTCGAGCGCCGAGGTGATCTCGGCGCCGCGCTCGCGCAGCCCCTCGATGATCGAGGAACCGCGGTTTTCGATCGCGCGCACCACGGTCTCGCCGACGCTGGCGACCTCGCTGGCGATTGCCTCGCCGCGCTGGCTCAGCGCGGAGACCATGCCGCCGCCCTTGTCGTCGAACAGGGTCCGCAACTCCTCGGCGCGCGCGCCGAGCGCCAGCGAGATCGAGTCCGACTTGCTCTGCAGCGTCTCGGCGATCTCCTTGCCGCGCGAATCGAGCGTGCCCGACACGGTATCGAGCCGGTTGACGACGCGCTCCTCGAAGCGGCCGACGCTCTGGTCGAGCGTGTCGGCGATCTGGAGCGCGCGGCCGCCGAGCGTTGCATTGATCGCATCGGCCTTCTCGCTGAGCGTCCGGGTGAGGGACTCGCTCTTGGAGGTGACGACCTCGCCGATCTCGTCGGCCTTGGCGGCCAGCGCGCGGGTGACCTCGCGGCCGCCCTCGGCCAGCACGCGGGCGATATCGACCGTGCGCTCGACCAGCGCCTCGTTCAGCGCCGTGGCGCGCGAGCCGAGATTGCCGTCGATCCGGGCGATCAGCCCGTCCAGCGACTTGCCGATCTCGGCGCTCTTGGCGCCGGAACGCTCCTCGAAGACCCGGATCTGGTTCTCCATGGCGGTCGCGGCTTCGGCGGTGCGGTTCGCCATGAGTTCGGCGGCCTGCTGCGAGACCGCGCCGACCCGGTCGGCCAACTGGTGGCCTTCCTCGGCGAAGAGCCGCTCGACCTGCGCCAGACGGCTGGTGATCGTGTCGGTGAGGCCGCGTGCATCGTCCGACAGGCGCGTCACGAGCGCGCCGCCCTGTCCGACGAGGATCGACTCGAAAGCGGCCAGCCGGTCGCCGAGACCGGTCTCGATGGCGAGCCCCTGACGGTCGAACAGCTCGGCCAACGCATCGTGCCGGCTCGTCAGCGCCTCGGTCAGCGCCTGCGAGCGGCCCTCGACCAGCCGCAGCATCGATTCGGCGTTGGCGGCGAGCGCCTCGTTGACGCGGCCGCCCTGCTGGGTCAGCGCCAGCACGATCTCCTTGCCGGCGCCGGTCAGCGCCGTGCGCGCCTCCTCGGCATGGACGGTGAAGGTCTCGCGCAGGCCATGCGTCGCCTGCGTGACGCGTTCGGCGACATGGCGGCCATCGACATTGATCGTCTCGGTCAGCGCCTTCGTCGCCTCGGTCATGCGGCGCGCCAGATCCTCGCTCTGCTCGCCGAGCAAAGTGTGGACCTCGCGGCCGGTGCTGACGAGATCGCCGATCATGCTCTCGCGCTGCTTGTCGAGCAGAGCGCCGACCTCCTGGCCGGTCTCGTCGAGACGGGTCAGGAAGCCGCTCTGCTGCAGGTCCAGTGCGGAGCGGGCGGCATCGGCTGCATCCGCGACCCGGGCGGACAGCGCCGTCCCCTGCTCGTCGAGGCGCAAAGTCACCGCATCGCCGGTCTCGCCAAGGCGCGTGATCAGCGCGCCGCTGCGTTCGGACAGAACGGTGTGGACCGAACGGCCGACATCGGCAATGCGGGCCACGATCGCCTGGCTTTCATTGGCCAGCAGATCCTTGACCTCGAAGCCGGCCTGCGAAACCGTGACCGTCATCGCGCCGGCCTGTTCTTCCAGCAGCGCGCCGACCTTGGCTCCCGTTTCCGACAGGCCCGAGACCAGCTTCTCGCGCTGCTGGTCGAGCAGCATGTTCACGTCGCCGCCGGCGCTGTTGAGGCGCGAGACGAGCGCTTCGGACTGACGGTCGAGCACATCTCCGACATCCGTCCCGGCGCTGGTGACGCGGGACACCAAATTCTGCGATTGCTGGTCGAGCAGCGCATGAACGCTGTCGCCGGTCTCGGACAGACCGCCGACCAGCTTCTCGCGCTGCTGCTCGATGAGAGAGTGAACGCTCTGGCCGGTCTCGGACAGATCGCCGACCAGCTTCTCGCGCTGCCGGTCGAGCAGCGAACCGACATCGGAGCCGGCGCCGGTGACGCGCGTAACGAGGGTATCCGCCTGCCGCTCGAGCAGCGCATGCACGGTCTCGCCGGTCTCGGAGAGCCGAGTCACGAGGCTGCCGCCCTGTTCCGTGAACAGCCCGTGGACGCTGGCCCCGACCTCGGTGATCCGCGTGGTCAATTCCTCGCCATGGCGCGAAACCGTGTCGCCGATCGCCTTGCCCGCCTCGTCGGCGCGCAGCAGGATCGCGTCGCCGCGCTCGCGCAGCACGTCATCGACGGTGCGCGCGGTCTCGTTGAGGCGGGTCAGCAGGCTGTCGCCCTGTGCGCCGATCGTGCTGTTGAGGCTCTCGCCGACTTCGAGCAGGCGCGTCGCGATCGCCTCGTTCTGGCGGTTGAGCAAACCGTTGACGCCGCGGCCGACCTCGGCGAGGCGGGTGGTGACGCTCTCGCCCTCATTGGCCAGCGCGCTGCGCAGGCTCTCGCCGGTCTCGGACAGGCGCGAGCGCAGGCTCTCGCTCTGGCCGTCGATCAGGGCGACCATGTTGCGGCTGCTGGTCTCGAAACGCTCGGCCGCCTCGCCGCCGCGCAGAGAAATCTCCTGCGCCAGATTCTCGCCGGTCTGGCGCAGCGTCTCGTTGACGCTCTCGACACGCGCGGTCAGCGTGTCGGCCACCTGCGTGCCGGTCTCGCTGATCGCCCTCGTGACGTCGCGCGCGCCGGAGGTCAGGCCCTCTGTCAGCACCGCGCCGGTGCGCTCCAGCGAGGCCGCGATCTCGGCGGCGCGGCCGTCGAGCAGCACCGCCAGGTCCTGGCTTGCGCCGGAAAGCCGCGTGCTGACATCGCCGGACGTGGTCTGCAGCCGCTCGACGAGGTCGTTGCCGCGGCCCGTGATCTCGTCGACCATGCGCTCGCCGGCGCGGCCGAGCGCCAGCGTGATCTGGTCGCCCTTCTCGCCGAGCGAGCCGGTGACGCGGTCGCCGGCTGCGTTGACGGCGTCCGAGATGATGCGGCTGGCGTTTTCGAGGTCCTTGGACAAGCCCTCATGGGCGCCGCTGATCGCGAACTTGACCCGCTCGGCATTGCCGACCACGGCCTCGCGCTGCGTCACAAGTTCGTCGATCAGAGCCCGCAGGCGGATCTCATTGTCGGCATAGGCGCGCTCCAGCGTCGCGATCTCGCCGCGCACGATGGTCTCCAGCTCGCCGGCGCGGGCGACCGCGCGCTCGATGCCGTCGCCCATCGCCGCGACCTCGCGGCGGATGGTCTGGCTCAGCGAGAGCACGGCGTCGGAGCCGACGATTTCGGGCTCGGCCAGCCGCAGCGCGACTTCGGTCATGGCGCGCGAGACCAGGCGCATTTCCTGCGTGCGGCGATAGAGCGCCGCCAGCACGAAGAAGAAGATCACCGGCGCGCCGACGGCCAAAGCCAGCAGGGTCCATTCGCCGATGCCGAAGGCGGCAAGCCCCTCGGGGAGACCGGCGGAAAACGAGCCGAACCGGCTGATCATCAGGAAGGCCGCGCCGCCGAGCCAGGCGACAGAGGCGGCGAAGGCGAACCAGAGCGGACGCGTGGATGGGCGCACGGAAAAGGCCTGGACCAGCGAGCTGGAATCCCGGCGGTCGTCATTGGCGACGCGGCTGGTGTCGGGCGCGATCGCCGGCCTGGGCCGGGGCTGCGGCGCAGCGGTGGCCGGCTCCGCGAGCGGAAGCGGTTCGATCCTGGGCAGGTCAAGCTTGGGCTGATCAGTCCTGGGCAGGTCGAGCTTGAGGTCGTTGTCGGTGGTGGAGGGCAGTTTCGGCTCGGGCCCGGAGGCCTGGCCGTCCGTCTCGGCCTTCGGCTGGTCGAGCCGCAGGGCCTCCTCGATCGCCGACATCGCGGCCTCCGTCGGATCCTGGAGCTTTTTCTGCCGGGTCATCTGTGCCGCCTCGCTACGCTACGCGATGAGCATTCCGCGGAGTGTCGCGCAGCGCATGCCGCCTCTGGCAAGCGTGGCGCGACGGACTCTGCGCCCATCATTTACCAATTGGAAGGGTAGTGGACCGGCAAAGTGATGGAAACCCATTTGACCGGCCGATTCACAAACGTCGTTAACGCCTCATTCACCATGATGGCGCTTCTTGGAGATGATCCAATCTGCGCCCGCTCCGTCCAGAAAGCCATCGTCCAGAGCCCGTTATGCCCCAGACCGCCATCGACCTCGTCCATCTCGCCCGCCAGACCGGCGGCGACCAGGAACTCGAACGGGAGCTTCTGGCTCTGTTCGCCCAGCAATGCGTCCGCCATCTGCGCACCATCCACGCCACCGACGATGCGCAGGCGAAGATGGACGCGGCCCACACCTTGAAGGGGGCCGCCCGCGCCATCGGCGCCTGGCATGTCGCCGACGCGGCCGACGCGATCGAGCAGCATCTCGCGGCGACCGACCCCCGCCGGGCCGAGACCGCGATGGACGCGCTGGCGCTCGCCGCAGCCGAGGTCCGCGCCGTGATCTCGCGGCTCGACTGCGCGGCGTGATCGCGGAACGCGTCGGAAAAAGCGCTTTCCTCCCGCCTTTGAAATGCTCTAAGCGGAGCCCGCGAAGCATGATGCCGACAAGTCGGAACCGGTTTTCGGGCAACATCATGCTTCAGCTCTAGCGCCGCCGGAGTTTACGATGCCGAAGATCACCTTCATCGACGCCAAGGGAGAGAGCCGCACCGTCGAAGGCGAGGCCGGCTCGACCGTGATGGAGGTCGCCGTCCGCAACGGCGTACCCGGCATCGAGGCCGAATGCGGCGGCGCCTGCGCCTGCGCCACCTGCCATGTCTATGTCGACGACGCCTGGGCCACGAAGACTGGCGGCCCGGAATCGATGGAGGAGGACATGCTCGACTTCGCCTTCGACGTGCGCCCGAACTCGCGTCTGTCCTGCCAGATCCGGGTCCGCGACGAGCTTGACGGCCTCGTGGTCAGGACGCCGGCCCGGCAGGGCTGAGAGTCGCCGGACTTCCGGCTACTCGGCTGCGGCGGGAATGGCTGGCGCCAGCGTCGTCTCCTGTCCTGGCACCGGATGACGTGGCACGAGGAAGGCGAGCGACAGCGACACCGTCGCGACCGCCGCCCCGATGTAGAACACGATCGCCGGATCGCGGATCCAGAGCAGGCCGAATGTCACCGGCAGGACCACCGCGGCGATGTGATTGATCGTGAAGGCGACGGCCGAGGTCGGCGCGATGTCGGCGGGGTCGGCGATCTTCTGGAAATAGGTCCGCTGCGCCAGCGTCAGCGTGAAGAAGACGCCGTCGACGATAAAGAGCGCGCCGGCGACATAGACGCCCCATCCGGCGAAATGGCCCTGGCTCGCCAGCGCATAGCCGACGAAGACCGCGATCAGCGAGATGTTCTCGAGCTGAATCGTGGCGCGCTCGCCGAAGCGTCCGACGAGGCTGCCGAGCATCGGACCCATGAAGGTGTTGATGCCATAAGTCGCCAGCAGCAGCGTCGCTGTGGCCGAGACGTCGTAGCCGAAGCGCTCGACCAGCAGGAAGCCGCCAAAGGCCATGAAGATCTGCCGGCGCGCGCCCGACATGAAGGTCAGCGCATAATAGAGCCAGTAGCGTCGCCGCAGCACGAAGCCCTTGTTCTGCGGCACCGTGCCCTGGAAGCGCGGAAAGACGCGCCAGGCGACGAGCGTCAGCGCCACGGTCAGCAGGCCGGCGGCGAGGAAAACCGAGATATAGGATGGCTGGAAGACCCGCCAGATCACCGCGATCGACCCGAAGGCCAGCAACTGCGCCATGGCGGACGCGCCGGCGATGCGGCCGAGCAGCCGTGGGGCCTCGGCCTTGGGCAGGAGCTGCAACTGCAGCGATTGCTGGGCCGTCTCGTAATAGTGGAAGCCGAGCGACATGATCGTCGTGGTCAGCAGGAGTCCGCCGAGCGTCGGGTAGTAGCCGGTGATGGCGACGCCGACCCCGAGCGCGACCAGGCTGACATAGGCCAGCAACTGCTCGCGCATGAACCAGAACAGCACGATCGCGGTGAAGGCGAGAAAGCCCGGAATCTCGCGGACCGATTGCAGGATGCCGATGTCCTGCCCGCTGAAGCCCGCCGATTCCTTGGCGAAATTGTTGATCAGAGCGCTCCAGCTCGCAAAGCCGAGCCAGTTCAGGAAGGCGAGCGCCATCAGGAAAACGGCCGGCGAATGGAGCAGGGCGTGCGGGCGTCGCGCGGTCGGGGTTTCGTCGGTCATGCGGTGACCCGGCAGGAGGAGCGGCGCATAAGGCGGCGCGTCGTCGCAGCGTCGGGCTGCGTGCGGCGACACTCTGAGTCCGCCGGCGGCGGCCGTCAATTCCGGCGCGGCATGGCGACCATGCGTGCCGATGGCGCTGAGCGGCGATCTTGCTAGGATGCGCTTCGCCAACAGCCGGGAGAATGCGATGTACAAATCGATTCTGGTCCCCGTCGATCTCGCCGAGGCCGATCTCGCCGAGCCCGCCATCGCTGCCGCGGTCGCCTTCGCCGAGACGTCGGGCGGCACGGTGCGCCTCGTCTATGTCCGCTCGCTGGTGCCGATCACCTATATGGAGTTCGTCCCGGCCGATTTCGACGCCGAGCAGCAGATCGACGCCGAGGCGAAGCTCGCCGCCATCGCGGCAAAAGTCGCGTTGCCGGCCGAACTTGTCTCGGCCAAGGTGCTGGTCGGGTCCGTCCACGGCGAGGTTCTGGCCGAGGCCGAGGCCAGCGGCGCGGACCTGATCGTGATCGGCTCGCACGAGCCCGGCATGCTGGCCTATGTCATCGGCTCAAACGCCTCGACCATCGTGCGCAGGGCGAAATGCTCGGTGCTGGTGGTGCGATAGAGCCGGCATAGCCGCGTTACATTGCGGATTATCCGGAAATATAAGATTATCCGGATAATCGAGAAAAGGAGGTCGGCGATGCTGACGATCACGGCTGCCGAGTTTCAGAAGCGGTTCGGGCGCTATCGCGAGGCCGCGATCAGGCAGCCCGTTGCGGTGACGCATCATGGCCGCGACAGCCTCGTTCTGCTGTCGGCGGAGGAATACGCCCGGTTGAAGTCCTTCGACGACAGGAAGGCCTATTATCCCTGGGAGTTGCCGGACGATGTCGTGAAGGCCTTGGACACCATCGAGATTTCTGAAGAATCGGCGCAATTCGACCACGAGTACAAGTGACGACGCGGCTGGAGCCGGGCCTCGTCATTCGTTACGCCTATCTCTGGCGTTCCGAAGCGGAGGCCGGGCGGGTCGAGAGCTCCAAGGATCGTCCCTGCGCCGTCGTGGTCGCGACAATGCGCCACGATGGCAAGACGACAGTCTATGTCGCGCCGATCACGCATCGGTCTCCGTCCGATAGTCGCTACGCAATCGAAGTTCCGCTTGGGACGAAGAAGCGCCTTGGTCTCGACGATGCCAGATCATGGATCATCACCAACGACCTGAACGCGTTCACCTGGCCCGGACCTGACATTCGCGTCATCGGCCGCGGCGAGGATCGCGGGTCTGCCTATGGCGTTTTGCCGAAGGCGCTGATGGTCAATCTGGTTCTCGCGATCCGCCGGAATGTCCGCGACGGTCGGGCCAAACCCGTCCGACGCGATGAAGGTGCAGGCGCGAGCAACAGCGCGATCTGGATCGTCACATCGCCATTCGCCCAGGCACCAGTTCATCTGGCACCTCTCCAGTCGCCAAGGCCCGCGGCTTGTTGAGCTTCACCATCGGCCAGACCTGCCAGAACGAGGCGGCCGCGAGACCGATCCCAAGAAACCCTGCCGCCGTCGCGCCCTGCTGGAAGGCCCGCGCCGTGAAGAAGGCGAGCATCACGATCGAGAGCCCGCCGACCAGCGCCAGCGCCGCCCACATCGGATAGGGCTTTCCCGCGACGAAGCGCGCCTTCGGGTTGGCCTTCGCGATCGCAGCCGACAGCGCCGCCACGAACGCATGGTAGCCTTCGTCGTCCCGGTCGATGTCGGTCAGCGAACGCCAGGACAGGTTGCCGAAGGTGATCGACTTGCCGTCGGTCAGCGTGAGCTTCGTCTTGTAGCCCTTCGAGGTCACGTTGCTCGGCGCATAGAGAAAGCGCACCTGCTCGACCGCGCCGAGCTGGACCCGGTCGATCTTGCGGGTCGTGTCGATCTCCATCGTGCCGCCATCGAGGCGATAGGCGATCTCGTAGCCGATCGGCTTGGGGCGCTGGCGCCAGGCGGGGGCAGGGATGTCGTCGGGATGATGGGGCTGCATGCGGGCAGCCTTAGCGGCTTGCGCCGACCGACGCTACCGCGCCAGCACCTTCATCGCGCCGTCCAGCCCGTCCAGCGTGAGCGGGAACATCCGCCCGCCCATCAGGCCTGAAATCTGGCGGATGGACTGCGTGTAGCTCCAGAGATGCTGCTGGACCGGGTTGAGCCAGACCGATTTCTGGAAGCGGCCGGTCAGCCGCTCCATCCAGACCGAGCCTGCCTCCTCGTTCCAGTGCTCGACCGAGCCGCCCGGCATCGCGATCTCGTAGGGGCTCATCGAGGCGTCGCCGACGAAGACGCAGCGATAGTCGGCCGGATAGGTCCGCAGCAGCTCGAAGGTCGGGATCACCTGGTCGTGCCGGCGGCGGTTCTCCTTCCAGACCCGCTCATAGGGGCAGTTGTGGAAGTAGAAATGCTCGAAATGCTTGAACTCGGCCCGCGCCGCCGAGAACAGCTCTTCGGCCAGTTCGATATGCCAGTCCATCGAGCCGCCGACATCGAGGAAGAGCAGCACTTTGACGGCGTTGCGGCGCTCGGGCCGCAGCTTGACGTCGAGATAGCCATGCCGCGCAGTCTCGGAGATCGTGGTGTCGAGGTCGAGTTCCTCGGCCGCCCCGGTGCGGGCGAACTTGCGCAGGCGGCGCAGCGCGATGCGCAGGTTTCGCACGCCGAGTTCGCGCGTGTCGTCGAAATCCTTGAACTCGCGCTGGTCCCAGACCTTCACCGCGCGGAAATTGCGGTTCTTGTCCTGGCCGATGCGGACGCCTTCGGGATTGTAGCCATAGGCGCCGTAAGGCGAGGTCCCGGCGGTGCCGATCCACTTCGAGCCGCCCTGATGACGGCCCTTCTGCTCTTCAAGCCGCTGTTTCAGCGTCTCCCAGAGCTTGTCCCAACCCAGCCCCTTGAGCTGTGCCTTCTCCTCGTCGCTCAGATATTTCTCGGCGAGCCTGCGCAGCCATTCCTCGGGAATGCCGGCCTTCTCGAACGCCTCGCCAAGCGTCTCCATGCCCTTGAAGACCTGGGCGAAGACGCGGTCGAAGCGGTCGAGGTGGCGCTCGTCCTTCACCAGGCAGGTGCGCGCAAGATAGTAGAACTCGTCGACGCGGTGCTCGGCGAGGTCAGCCTCGACGCCTTCGAGCAGGGCCAGGTATTCCCGCAGCGTGACGGGAACCCTTGCGGCGCGGAGATCGGTGAACAGGCGCAGGAACATCGCGCTACTGTGCCGGCCCGAGCCGGCCGGTCAAGCAGCACCGGCGCAAGGCCAGATGCTGCTTGATGGGGAAGGCCGGATTACGCCACGGCGTCGGCAAGATCCTTGGTCACCTTGAACTTGACGACGGTCTTGGCCGGAACCTTGATCATCGCGCCGGTCGAGGGGTTGCGGGCCT
>JBKJSB010000201.1:0-5563 GCA_046593015.1 Allobosea sp. | reverse complement strand
ACCAACGACAAGGCGGCGGTGGCGCGCGCGCCCGGCGTCGGCCCCAAACTCGCCCAGCGCATCTGCGCCGAGCTCAAGGACAAGGCCCCGGCCTTCGGCCATATCGACCCCGGCGTCGCGCAGCTCGGCGCGCTGGAGGCGCGCAGCCTGCCGCAGCCGGTGGCTGACGCAGTCTCGGCGCTGGCCAATCTTGGTTATCCGCAGGCGCAGGCTGTGGCGGCGGTCGCGGCCGCCTCGCGCGCGGCGGGCGAAGGAGCCGGGACCGCGCAACTGATCAAGCTGGGCTTGAAGGAACTGGCGAAGTGAGTGCGCCGCATGGTCGAGGATGGCCGCACTATTTTGCGGGACTGCTTTTGAACGGCATCGCCTTCGCCGGACTAGGGCCTCTGGTTGCGTATCCCGTCGCTGCGTTTTTCACGAGCTTTGGGCTGGTTGGGGACGCATTGCTTAAGCCGCACTTCAGCCTCAACTCCCTATTTTACGCCCTTGCCGGTATAGTTGTTATGGCTCCGGTCGGAGTCATGGCATCGTATTGCATGGGAGTTGTGCCGGCCGCCTTGACAGGCCTGATGGTCGGATTTGCTTCAAGCTGGGTCGCTGACGAAAAACGCCTTTTGGCAATAGCAATGGTCGCTGGAGCTATGCTCTCGCCAACTACCTATACTGAGTTCAGTTCTCTCTCATCGGATGATGGTCGGCCGATGAGTCTGCCGCTCGGCGGAGTCCTGATTTTCGCGGCGACAGGCGGTGTCGTAGCGCTCTTGATGACAAAATGGATGCGCGGTTTGCGGCTACGCCAATCGCAAACGCCGATGCTGGCAGGACATGGTGAATGACGAGCACCGACCAGCCTTTGATCCGCGAACTTCACGACAAGTCCGAGCTCCTGGCGCTGGTGCTGGCGCATTGGGGCTCGCATAAGATGATGATCGGCCTCAACACATATGACTGCGCAGAGATCGATGCCGTTGGGCTGTTTTCCCCAGAGGGCGAGACGCTTGGTCTGGCGAGTTGGACGATGCGCGGCGACGCCGGACTGCTGTGCGCGCTGCATGCGCTCAAGCCCGGCCAAGGCGTGGCTATCCGGTTGCTTGAGGCCGTCAAGGCGGCCGCGAAGGCAAGGGGCGCGGTCAGACTGCGCGCCATGGTGACCAACGACAATCTGCCGGCGATGGGCTTCTACCAGAAGCAGGGTTTTCGCTTTTCCGGGCTCTATGTCGAGGCGATCGACCATTATCGTTCGGTGATCCCGACCATCATCAGAACGGGCCATCAGGACATCCCGGTTCGCGACGCGCTCGAGCTGGAGATCGGGCTGTGACGCGGGTCGTGCAAGGAACCGACCTCAGTCTTCTCGTCTGGCAGCCGCTGTCCGACGATAGATTGCCGACATCGGTATATCGATCGCCAATGCGGGCAACGCAATGACGCCGTTCATTCCGGCAACGCGTCTCGGTCCGGTCCAGGATGCCGCATCGACCCGATCGAACACATCGACAACCGGGCGGTCACGATCGATCATGAGATAATGCTGCAAACTCGGCAGGCGGCGGTACAGGTCCCATTTGTCGCCGAAATCGCGGTTGCGACTGCCGGGCGAAATGACTTCCACCAGGACGACTGGCGCATTCAGCGCGGTGTCGTCGCTGTCCTCCGGCAAGCCGGACTGGACCATGATGTCTGGAAATACCGCGAGGCTGAGAAAGCGCTCTTTGAGCCAAAAGGTTTCGCTGAAGACATCGCAATCGGAACCGCGCGCTCTCAATTTGGCTTCCAGCTCGAAGGCGAGGTTTCGCACGATGCGATGGTGTTGCATCTGCGCCCCGACCATCAGCTTGACGACGCGTCCGCCGATCAGCTCCCATTTCTCGTGCTCGGGCTTGTCGGCGAGGTATTCCTCGAAATCGTCGAGGTCCATGTATTCGAAGCCGGGTCGTTGGACGAAGCTCATCGCCTCTGTCTCCCTTCGTGACTTGCAGCCTAGCACAGGCTAGGACCGGCTGCGATGACCACGCCGAATCCCCGCCCCGGCCTGCTCTCGGCCGACCGCCGCGACGACGACAGCGAGACCTCGCTGCGGCCGCTCTCGCTTGCCGACTTCACCGGTCAGGCGGCGGCGCGCGCCAATCTGCAGGTCTTCATCAACGCCGCCAAGACACGTGGCGACGCGCTCGACCACGTGCTGTTCGTCGGCCCGCCGGGCTTAGGGAAAACGACGCTGGCGCAGATCGTGGCGCGCGAACTCGGCGTCAATTTCCGCTCGACCTCGGGGCCGGTGATCGCCAAGGCGGGCGACCTCGCGGCGCAGCTCACCAACCTCGAAGAGCGCGACGTGCTCTTTATCGACGAGATCCACCGGCTCAACCCGGCGGTGGAGGAAATCCTCTATCCGGCGATGGAGGACTACCAGCTCGATCTGATCATCGGCGAGGGGCCGGCCGCGCGCTCGGTCAAGATCGACCTGCCGAAGTTCACTCTGGTCGGTGCGACCACGCGGCAGGGTCTGCTGACGACGCCGCTGCGCGATCGCTTCGGCATCCCGATCCGGCTGCAGTTCTACACGGTCGAGGAGTTGCAGAGCATCGTGGCGCGCGGCGCGCGCGTGCTCGGCGTCGGCATGTCCGAGGACGGGGCCAACGAGATCGCCAAGCGCTCGCGCGGCACGCCCCGCATCGCGGGCCGTCTGCTGCGGCGGGTGCGCGACTTCGCCATCGTCGACGGCGATCCGGTGGTGACGCGCAGCGTCGCGGACAAGGCCTTGTCGCTGCTCGATGTCGACGCGATCGGCCTCGACACCATGGACCGGCGCTACCTGACCACCCTGGCGATCAATTTCGGCGGTGGGCCGGTCGGGATCGAGACCATCGCCGCCTCCTTGTCGGAGCCGCGCGACGCGATCGAGGAGATCATCGAGCCCTTCCTGCTGCAGCAGGGCTTCATCCAGCGCACCCCGCGCGGCAGGCTTTTGACGCCGCATGCGTTCCGGCATCTGGGGATGCCCGAGCCGAGCCGCGATGCGGCGCAGTTTGGGCTGTTCGGGGACGGTGAGGCAGAAGGTAGCGCCTGATGCGGTGGAGTTGGGGCGTTTATCTCGCCGTAGGGATGGCACTTTCGATCTATACGGCTTTGGGACTTGTCGCGAGCAAGACGACCATGATTCCCCTTGCTTTACAGCCCGGCGGGAGAACCGAGGTTTCTATTTTCCGGTTCAATCCCGGCGAAATGAGAATGGATGCTTGGTTCCGAGGGAAAAACCGCAAGGAACTGGGAGGTATCGACTTTTCTGCGTTTAAGGAAGGAAGACCTGGAAACCATTCGCCTGAAGGGATTGCGCGCCTTGAGGTGGAAGTCAGACCATCATTGCAAGGTCCAGTGCGCTACAAGGCTGCGCCCGCGAGCGGCTTTACAAGTGATCGCACCGCGCGCGCTCTCGGCCCGATTGGGCCGGACGGACAGCTGCCGAAGCCCAAAATTACGTTGACCAAGGGAATAAACAAATTCGTGTTGGTTGTGACTTCAGTCGATCCAGCCTTAGTGGGAGAGATGATCGAGATTTGGATTGAACCGGCACTTGGGATCAAAAGAGTAGAAGCAGATGTCGCTTGGTTGGGGTGGTCGCTCTTATGGCAGATTTATGGAGTTTTTTATGTCATCTGGGGAATATTTCTGCTTTGGCACCATCGAAAATCATTGAATGCAAGGTGATCGCAATACCATGAGACTCGATAGCCGCCAGTCACATTAAGTATCGAGCAATGAGCACTCACCTCCTCCCCGTCCGCGTCTATTACGAGGACACCGATTTCTCGGGCGTGGTCTATCACGCCTCCTATCTGCGCTTCATGGAGCGCGGGCGCACCGAGCTGATCCGGTCGCTCGGCGTCGGGCAGCGCGAATTGTTCGACGGTGACACGGCGCTCGGCTTTGCGGTCCGCAGGATGACGATCGAGTTCATTCGCCCCGCCGTGATGGACGACCTCCTGACAGTCGAGACGCGCTCGGTCGCGGCGCGGGGCGCGACCATGGATGTCGAGCAGCGCATCCTGCGCGGCGAAGAGGTGCTGATCACGGCGCAGGTGCTGGTCGCCTGCGTTGGCGGCGGGCGGGCGCGGCGCATTCCCGACGGGTTGCGGCAACGGCTGATGCTGCCGGATTGACGCATCGACGGCCGCGCCCGACCATGTTAGCGCTCCTTACATGAGCTGGAAGCGCACCCCTCCCGATCCCTCCCGCGGCTATCACCATGGCAACCTCAAGGAAGAGCTTGTCCGCGCGGCGCTCGGGCTGATCGGCGAGAAGGGGCCGAACGGCTTCACCTTCGCCGAAGCGGCCCGCGTCGCCGGCGTCAGCCCGGCCGCGCCCTACCGGCATTATCGCGACAAGGATGCGCTGATCGCGGACGTTGCGACGCGCGGCTTCCAGGCGTTCGAGACGGCGCTCGCCCGTGCCTGGGACCAGGGCAGGCCCGATCCGGAGACGGCGTTCCACCGGCTCGGTCGGGCCTATCTCGCCTTCGCCCATGACGAGCCGGCCTATTATTCGGCGATGTTCGAGGCCGGGGTTCCGCTCGACGCCAGCCCCGAATTGCGCGCGGCCGCCGACCGCGCTTTCCAGGGCCTGCGCTCGGCTTCGGAGGCGCTGATCGCGCTGCTGCCGGCGGGAAAGCGCCCGCCCGCTTTGATGATGGCGCTGCATGTCTGGGCGATGTCGCATGGCGTCGCCGCGTTGTTCGGCCGGGCCGATGGCGGCCGGCGGCCGCTGCCGATGTCGGCGGCGGAGCTGCTCGAGGCCGGGATGCTGGTCTATCTGCAAGGGTTGGGGCTGGGCAACGACAAGCGCGGTTGAGCGCCTCTGCCCTCATCCCGAGGAGCCGCGCAGCGGCGTCTTGAAGGATGCTCCAGCGATATCCGGAAGCATCTGGACGATCCTTCGAGACGCGCCCTGCGGGCGCTCCTCAGGATGAGGTGGGTGGGAGGTCGCAGCATCTTTATGGGCAAGGCGCTACCGATCTTGACAACCGGCCCCACCGCATCCATCTATGTAAATGTGATTTACATTCACTCTGGAGAGGGATCAATGCCGATCGTCGCGAAGCTGGACGAGTTTGGGAGAGGGGCCTGGATCGCGTTCGCGGTCCTCGGCTTCATCGTGTGGTGGCCTCTGGGTCTGGCGACCCTTGGCTTTGTCATCTGGAGCGGACGCATGGGATGCGGATATGCCGGCGCAGGGCGCCATGAATACAAGATGAGCCGCCTGCAGGAGAAGATGGACCGTCTGCGCCAGCGCATGGGCGGCGGCGAAAGCGGCGAGCGCGGTTTTGGCGGCGGCGGCTGGCATCGCGGCCCGTCGAGCGGCAACCGCGCCTTCGACGAATATCGCCAGGAGACGCTGCGCCGTCTCGAAGACGAGCAGCGCGAGTTCAGCGACTTCCTGGGCCGTTTGCGCATGGCCCGCGACAAGGCCGAGTTCGACCAGTTCATGGCCGACAAGCGCAATGGCGACGTGACGCCGCCGCCCGCCCACTGAGCTAGCGGCTTCCAGCACACCGTGCTGAACAACAGCG
>JBKJSB010000317.1:0-7305 GCA_046593015.1 Allobosea sp. | reverse complement strand
ATAGGCGATCAGCGTCACGGTGAGCCAGAGCAGCGGGTCGGCGGCGAGATAGACCCAGAGCGTCTCGACGCGGGCGAGATCGAGCGGCGTCACGGTCTCAGTTCTCCGGCGCGCTGTCGACCAGCGCAGCCACCTTCACGAAGACGAAGGCGGTGACGACGAGCGTCAGCGCGGTCGAGATCACGAGCGCCGCGACCAGACCAGGCCCATGCGCGACGAGCGCGCCGGCATGCCGCACGATCCCGGCTCCGGCCGGGACGAAGAGCAGCGAGAGATGCGCCAGCAGCACGCCGCAGACCGCGCCGAGCGGCAGTTCGTCGACCGGCGTGGCGTCAGGCCGCCATGTCGCTCGCAATTGCAGGCCGAGGAAGAGCAAAGCCAGCCCGATCACCGGGCCTGGGATCGGCAGAGAAAACAGGCGCGCCAGCGCCTCGCCGGCGAGCTGGCAGGCCAGCAGAAGGGTCAGTGCGGCGATCATGGCGTGTCCCGGTCGATCGAGGTCGGGCACAGTCTAGCGCCGCCGCACCATGCCGAGACACAAAATCACCAGCCACAGAACCACAAAAAACCTCCCTGCATCGCTGCAGGGAGGTTGCATTGATCGCCCGTCAGGCGATGTCAGCTATCGCCGGGCTCAGGGGCAGGCGCGAACCACGCCGCCGGTGGCGATATAGGTGCCGGTCTCGGGGTCGTAGCTGCGGAACTTGCGCGAGCAATAGGCGACCGCATCAACGTCGGACGGAGCATAGCCCGGCGCGACATAGACCGGAGCCGGCTCGTAATAGCGCGGCTGGGCCACAAGGGCGCCGGCCGCGAGCGCGCCTATAGCCCCCGCCGCGACGCCGGCTCCGATCGCCGCGCCGCGACCGCCGCGATAGTAGCCGCCGCGATAGCCGTAGCGCGGGCCGCCGCGATAGCCGCCATAGCGGCGATACTGCACGGTCTGCACGAGGTCCTTGCCGCCATCAGCCAGCGCGAGCGCCGCGCTCGAGGTCGCAGAGAGCGGAGCAGCCGAGGCCGGGGCAGGGGCCGCGAGAAGCGTCGCGCCGACGAGAGCGGCAGCAATGGTCAGGGTCTTGGTCATGCGAAAATCCTTTCCTCTCCAGATCGCGAGAGGACCATAAACGGTTCCCCCGATTGTTGCAGAGTTTATCCACGCCGATTGTGGCTTGAAAGCGCCTATCGTCGAGGATGGACAAAATTTAATGTTGGCTGCCGCTGCGTCGGCGCGCGACAAGCCTTGGCGCGAAGCCTGTCTCATGTTCGCGCTTGCGTTCACAAGGCGCGCGTCCCATCTAGCAGCGGCGTCTACCGCATTGCAGCATTCATCCGACAGTCCTGGAACCTTATCAATGTCGCACCCGGCCGAACCGTCGCAGGGCCCCGTCGCCGGTCCCCTCAAGCCGCTCCCGATGATCATTTTCGGCTCGCGCTGGCTGCAGGTGCCGCTCTATCTCGGCCTGATCGTGGCGCAATGCGTCTATGTCTTCCTGTTCCTGAAGGAGCTGGTCCACCTCGTGACCCACGCCTTCTCCTTCACCGAGCAGCAGATCATGCTCGTCGTGCTCGGGCTGATCGACGTGGTGATGATCTCGAACCTGCTGATCATGGTCATCGTCGGCGGCTACGAGACCTTCGTCTCTCGCTTAAGGCTGCAGGGCCATCCCGACCAGCCGGAATGGCTCAGCCACGTCAACGCCTCGATCCTGAAGATCAAGCTCGCCATGGCGATCATCGGCATCTCGTCGATCCATCTGCTGCGGACCTTCATCGAGGCCGGCAATATCGGCATCGCCGGCAAGACGAGCTATACCGAGACCGGCATCATCCTGCAGACGATCATCCACACGGTCTTCATCATCTCGGCGATCGGCATCGCCTGGGTGGACAAGATGACGCTGACGACCAACGGCAAGGGGCATTAAGGCTTCGGGCACGTCGGAATTTCGCGATCTTCGGCCGTATATGGACGTCGTCATCCCGGACAAGCGGCGCAGCCGCGCAGAGCCGGGATCCATCATGGAGCATTGACTGAACTCTATGATGGATCCCGGATCTCCGCTTCGCTGCGTCCGGGATGACGATGCGTGTTGAAGCGAATATCGCGCATTACCCCCGCAACCCCCTCGGTACGCCCGCCACGCGCGGCTGGGCCAGCCCCGGCGCTGTCTCCAGCCCCAGCGTCGGCAGCGCCAGCGTGCGCTGCCCCCTGAAATCGACATGCGCTACGAGAAGCCCGCGCTCCTCGATATAGCCGAGCAGCCGGCGCGCGCGGCTGGGCGAATGGCTGCCATAGATCGCCGCGAGTTCTGAGTCGCTGGGGCAGGGTGCGCCCTCGATCGCGATCCGCACGATCGCCAGGAACAGCGACTGCAGGTCTTCCGGCAGCGTGACCGCCGCATCCAGCGCCTGCCGCCAGACCGGCTGGCCCGTGACCTCGCCGCTCGCGCCGGCCCGCGCCACGGCGAGCCTGCGGCGGAACTCGTCGAGGCTCATGCCGCCTGAACCGAGCCTGCGCATCCGGCAGCGCACCGTGAAATCCTGATAGAGCACCGCGACCTGCCGCGTGCGCGTTTCCGGATCGGCCATGAGTTCCGACAGGATCGCGGCCATTCCGGCCTCGCGCTCGGCAGGGTCCATCGGCGCTTCGGGCTCCGGCTCGGGCGCGGGTGTGGGCCGCCAGCTTTCGATCTGCCGCAGCACGTCGTTGGCAGGCGGGCGCGGGCGCGGGGCGGGGCGGGGAATGCGGGCAATTGGCGCAGGCTCGCCCGGGCCGGCGGTGAAGATCAGCTTGCCTGCTTCCTCCGGGCCCTGCTCCGGCATCGGCAGCAGACCCGGCGCGCCGCCGCGATCGACCGAGGTCGCGGGGCCGATGCGCAGCGGCAGCGGGCGCTTCGACAGGGCTGGCCCCAGCGCGACGAACTGGCCGCGCTCCAGATCGCGGAACATCTCGGCCTGCCGGCGCTCCATGCCGAGCAGATCGGCGGCGCGGGCCATGTCGATGTCGAGAAAAGTGCGCCCCATCAGGAAGTTGGAGGCTTCGGCTGCGACATTCTTGGCGAGCTTGGCCAGGCGTTGCGTCGCGATGACGCCCGCCAGACCGCGCTTGCGGCCCCGGCACATCAGGTTGGTCATGGCGCCCAGCGACAGCCGGCGCGCCTCGTCGGAGGCCTCGCCCGCCATCACGGGGGCGAAGAGCTGCGCCTCGTCGACCACCACCAGCATCGGGAACCAGAGGCTGCGTTCGACGTCGAAGAGCCCGCCGAGGAAAGCGGCCGTGGCGCGCAACTGCTCGTCGGCGTCGAGGTTCTCGAGGTTGAGCACCACGGAGACGCGGTGCTGACGCACCCGCAGCGCGACGCGCTGAAGTTCGGCCTCGCCGCATTCCGCATCGACCACGACATGGCCGAACTGCTCGGCGAGCGAGACGAAATCGCCTTCCGGGTCGATCACCGCCTGCTGTACCAAAGGCGCGCTCTGCTCCAGCAGGCGGCGCAGCAGATGCGATTTGCCCGAGCCGGAATTGCCCTGCACCAGAAGCCGCGTCGCCAGCAGTTCGGCGAGGTCGAGCCATGCCGGCTGGCCGGCCGTGGTCAGGCCCATATCGATGGCGCTGGTCATGCGGTGCTTTGCGTCGCCCTGCTTCACCCGTTCAAGCCGGCTCTTCTAGCATGCGCGGCCGGCATGACGCGGCAGGAGCCCGCCGCCTTCCACAGCAAATCCGCCTGCTGCCAGCTCAGCGCGGGCAGCGCCGGGCGCGCTCCTCGCGGGCGATCTCTGCGACCGTCCGGCGCTGGTTCGCCGAGAGCGGCACGTCCTCGACGGCGTCGTACTGGCAGCCGGCATTGCCGAAGGCGCTGATGCCGCGCTGCGTCCGGAAGCAGTAGCCCTGCGCCTTGTAGATCTCGTTGCGGGCGTACCAGAGGTCGTCGCAGGTCTCGGCACGTGCGGGCTGGGACAGGCCCATTGCGCAGGCGAAGGCGAGCAGCAGCATGGCGGGACGGATCATCGGCGGGCTCCGGTTCGGACGATCAAAGTCTCGCGCGGCTGCGATGCGACCACAAGAGCGCTCAGCGGCTTTGCAGGATCGCCTCGACGATCTCCTGCACGTCGAACGCCTCCCGAAGCGTCGCCAGATTGTGCGGCTGCCCCCGCGCCAGGGCGACGACGCCCTCCAACTGGCGTTTGAGCGCAAGCGGGCGGGCCTTCTCGTTGGGCAATGCGTCAGGCGCGGCCTGCCAGGAGCCGTCCGGCTGCCTGCGCTCCGCGATCGACCAGTCGCGGAGGCGGACAGCGCCGTTCTCGCCCTGCAGCGTCCAGAGATTGTGGTCGTCTTTCTCCGTGCTCCCGACGCCGCCGGTCAATGTGACCGGCGCCTCGCCGGCATGGAGCGTCGCCGCGATCGAGCGCTCGGAGCGGCCGTGCTCGGGGAACGAGGCGCTGGCTGCGAGCCCGTGCAGCGGGCCGACCACGCGGCGCGTCAGGAACAGGAAATGCGAGACGACCTCTCGGGTGAAGCCGCCTTGCGCGGTCGCGTCCAGCCAGGCGGCTGCATCGGCCTGCCACGGGCGCGGCCACGCCCTGAATCCGACCTCGATCGTCACACCCGTGATCGCGCCGACCGCATCTTCGGCGATCCAGCCGCTCAGCGCCGCCACCGCCGGGGAGGAGGCGAAGGGGAAGTTGACCGCGCCGCGCGCGCCGGCTTCCGCCACGAAAGTGCGGGCGTCCTCGACATCGACCGCCAGCGGCTTCTCGCAGAACACGGACTTTCCGGCGGCGAGCGCGGCGCGGGCATGGCCGAGATGCGAGGCCGGCGGCGAGGCGATATACACGCAGTCGCTGGCTGCGATCAGGGACGCCGCGTCGGGCAGGGCGCGAATCGCGGGCAGGGCGGTCGTGACCCGCGCCAGCGCCGCCTCCGACGGGTCCCAGATACCGGAGACGCCGACCACGCCTGCCGGCTGGTCGAGAATGGCGCGCAGCAGCCGCTCGCCCATGATGCCGGCCCCGATGATGCCGATGGAGAGGGGAGCGATCATGGTGGGCGCTTTCCTGTTGTTTGTCGCGAGGCAGAGCTTCCTCTCTGCCGCCGGAGAGGCGGCGCGTCCAGTCGTCGTCGGATGCTTGCGCTTGCCTCTTGGCGCAAACCCCGCTCTAGCATCGGGGATGGCGACGACAGCGCATGGCGGGGACGGGATCGTGAGGGAGCCGGACGAGGCAGCGTCGCTGGCCGCGCTCGGCTGGTCGGCGTTCTTCAGCGCGCAATGCGGGCCTGACGAGGCTGCGCTGATTCCGGCGCGCGTCGCGACCGTCCATCGAGCGCGCATGTCGGCGATCTCCACGGCCGGGCCGATCCGGCTGGTGCTGCCGGTCCATGCCAGCACGGGCGACTACACCGTCGGCGACTGGGTGCTGGTCGAGCCGGGGACGGACCTGCTGATGCGCCGTCTGGAACGCCGCACCGTGCTGGCGCGCCGCGTCGAGGGGGCCAAGTCGCCGCAACTCGCCGGCGCCAATGTCGATACGCTGTTCATCGTCACCTCCTGCAATGGCGATTTCAACGCCGCCCGGCTGGAGCGCTATCTGGCGCTGGTCAACGAAAGCGGGGCCGAGCCGGTGATCCTGCTGACCAAGGCAGATCTGATCGACGATGCTCAGGCCTTTGTCGACGAGGCCGCCGCGCTCCAGCGCGGACTGCCGGTTGCGATCGTCAATCCGCTCTCGGGTGAGGCCGCCGCCGTGCTCGCGCCCTGGTGCTTGGCCGGCCGGACGGTCGCGCTGGTCGGCTCGTCGGGCGTCGGCAAGTCCAGCCTGGTCAACGCGCTGACCGGCGCAGGCGAGGACGCGCAGGAGACGGGCGACATCCGGGCGAACGACGACAAGGGCCGCCACACCACAACCTCGCGATCGCTCCACGCCATCGCGGGCGGCGGCTGGGTGATCGACACGCCGGGCATGCGCACGCTCCATGTCAGCGATGCGGCGTCAGGGCTGGAGACGCTGTTCGCCGAGATCACCGAGCACGCGCCTAATTGCCGGTTCCGCGACTGCACCCATGAGCATGAGCCGGGCTGCGCGGTGCAGGCGGCCGTCGCGAGCGGCGCGGTCGATCCCGAGCGGCTGGCGCGCTGGCGCAAGCTCGACGCGGAGAATAGGGCGAAGACGCCGGTCGTGAGCGGGCCGAGGGGCAGAAGGCGGTAGGGGGCGGCGCGGTTCGAGGCGGCCTCTCAGGCCGGCATCTGCGGCGTCAGCACCTTGCCCTGCGGGAAGTCGAAGATCTTGCCGGTCTCGCTCCAGTCAGGCGAGGCGAGCCTGACCAGATGCGGCGCCAGCTCCTCCGGCGTGCGCAGGCTCGAGGGGTCCTCGCCGGGCATCGCCTCTGCCCGCATCCGGGTGCGCAGCGGGCCGGGATTGACGAGCATCACCTTGAGCGGCGTGGTCGCGGTCTCGGCGGCATAGGTGCGCGCCATCGCCTCGACGGCGGCCTTCGAGATCGAATACGGCCCCCAATAGGCGAGGCATTTATGCGCCGCGCCAGAACTCATCAGGATGACGCGCGCGGCATCAGAGGCCTGCAGCGCCGGCTCGACCGATTTCAGCAGCCGCCAGTTCGCCGTGACGTTGGTGTCGAAGACCCGGTTCCATTCCTTGGTGGAGGCATGGGTCAGGGGCGTCAGCGGCCCGAGCATGCCGGCATTCGCCAGCAGGATGTCGAGCTTGCCCCAGCGCTGCAGCAGCGCCGGGCCGAGCTTCTCGATCGCGGCCGCGTCGCTCAGATCGACCGGGACGAGCGTCGCCTGCCCGCCTGCCGCCCGGATCTCGTCGTCCAGTTCCTCCAGCGCGCCGGTGGTGCGGGCGAGCGCGACGACATGGGCGCCGGCCTGGGCATAGGCGAGCGCCGCAGCGCGCCCGATGCCGCGCGATGCGCCGGTGACGAGCGCGACGCGCCCTTCGAGAGGCTTGGTCATGACAGGTCCAGGGTGGTCAGGGTCAGCCGGCTTCCGCGAGCAGCGAGAGCTGCTGCTTGGCGCTCTCGCCGATCACGTCGGTCAGCGAGGTCGGGTAGTCGCCGGTGAAGCAGTGGTCGGTGAATTGCGGCCGGGCGTTGTCGCGGCCGGCATGGCCCATGGCGCGGTAGAGCCCGTCGACCGAGAGGAAGGCCAGCGAATCCGCGCCGACGAACTGGCGCATCTCCTCGAGCGTATGGGTCGCGGCGAGCAGCTTTTCGCGGTCGGGCGTGTCGATGCCGTAATAGTCGGGATGAGTGATCGGCGGCGAGGAGATGCGGAAATGCACCTCGCG
>JBKJSB010000118.1:0-6130 GCA_046593015.1 Allobosea sp. | reverse complement strand
GCGGGCGCACGGGCCGGAGTCCGCGCCGCAGGCGCTTGCTCGACCGGAGCGACCGGCGTCGGCATGGCCGCAAGCGCGACCGGCTTGGGCGGCGCGATATCGGGCTCGGGCGCGGCGTCCAATGCAGGGCCGAGCCTGGCCAGGATCGCCGACAGATCGGCGGCGACATTGGCCGAGACCTCCGGCGACGCGACCGGCGCGCCGGCGGCTGGCGCATCGTCGTTGGCGGCATTGGCCGCGACCGTCTCGATCTCGAATTCCTCGGCCGCCAGCGTGAAGTCGAAGCGGCTGTAGATCTCCTCGACCGACAGCTCGGTGCGCAGCATCACGGTGAAGCGCATGTAGCAGTCGCTGACGTCGAGCGTCTCCAGTGCGGGCACCTGGCTGAGATCGCAGGTCACCGAGACGATGTCGTCGGCCGGCAGCGAGCCGAGCACGACGCGCGGCTCGATCACGCGGCGGAACAGGTCGCTCTCGGGCCGGATCTTCAGGCAGATATCCTGACCTGCCTTGGCGGGCGCGGCGGCGACCGGGGCCGCCTTGGCTGCGACCGGCTCGTCGTCCCAGCCGGAATCGGCCTTCGCGGCCGGAGCCGCCGTCTTGGCCTCGACCATGGCGAGAAGATTGCCGAGCGCGGCGATGCCGGGAGGCGCGTCGCTGGCGGGAGCGGCCGGAGCCGCTGCCGCCGGAGCGGCGGGCGCGGCGACCGGGGCCGGCGCTGCCGCCGGCTTGGGCGCCTGGCCGACCAGCTCGAGCGCAGCCAGAAGATCGGGACGCGGCCGGGCCGGCTCGTCATTGCGCGCGGCCGAAACGAGATCGGCGACAGCGTCCGAGCAGCGCAGGAACAGGGCGAAGGGCGCATCCTCGAGGGCGACGCGACCGGAGCGGAGATGATCGAGCGAGGCTTCGAAGACATGCGCGAAGGCGACGAGTTCGGTGCAGCCGAATGCGCCCGCGCCACCCTTGATCGAGTGGATCGCCCGGAAGGCGGCGTTGACGTCCTCGGAATCGATCGAGCCCTCGTCGAGCGCCTGGAGCTTGATCTCCAGCGCGCCGAGGAGCTCCTCGCACTCCTGGAAGAAGGTCTGTTTGAGTTCCGCCAACGGATCCATCTGGCCGCCTCAGTTCTGGTAGCGGGCGACGAGGCCGAGCAGGGTATTGGGCTCGAACGGCTTGACCATCCAGGCGCTGGCGCCGGCGCGGCGGCCCTCGGCCTTGATTTCAGCACCGTTCTCCGTGGTCAGCACGATGATCGGCGTGTTCTGGCCGGCAGGCCTGGCGCGGCAGGCGCGGGTGAACTGGATGCCGTCCATGATCGGCATGTTGAGGTCGGTGATGACGACATCGGGCTTGAACGCGTCGAACTGGGCCAGCCCCTCCTCGCCGTTCTCGGCGGAAGCGACCTCGTGGCCGGCGTTCTTCAACGTCAGGCAGAGCAGGCTCAGCAGGGTCTTGGTGTCGTCGATGGCGAGGATTTTCATCCGTATCACTCCAGAACGAGAGCGCTTTGAGCGGGATCGAACCCGATCGCCTGCAGGGATTGGCGGCATTCCGCGGAGGCCGCCTTGAGCGACACGCTGAGGCCCTTGGCCTTCGCGCTGGCGGCTGCGGAATGGAGGAGCTGGATCCAGAGGCTGGGCAGCGGCCCCGCCTCGGCGCATTCGACGCTGACGCTTTCCTTCTGCTCCAGCGCGACGAGCAACTGGTTGCGGAAGGCTGCGGCCTCGGAGCGGCCCAGGAAAGGCGGTAGGGAGACTGTGATGACCACGGCGGCGCGACCCATGAATGCTTCGCAGAGGATCGCGCCAAAATGGTAAAAATTTTGCTAATCCGGCAGCGTCTCGTCAACCTTTTGGGCGTTTCAGCAGCTGAATTGCGTCGATCGGACGCTGCCTTCGCCTTGTGTCACAAGTCAGGCGCAGGCCGCTCAGAACATGTTGTTGCTGATCGCGCGCGGAACCAGCGAAATGCTGCCGCCGACATCCTTGTATTTGCGCGGGACGTTGATGACGCCCGACAGATGAACCCAGAGATTGTTCGGCGAGATCGGCTTGGTGATGATCTCGTGCGCACCGAGCTTGGCGGCATGGACGACCGAGCGCCGGTCGGGCCGCTCCATCATCACCAGCACCGGCGCCTTGGCGAAGGGCGAGGTCTTGAAGGAGCGCATCGAGGCGAGGCACTTCATGCTGCCGGAATCCGGCAGATCCCAGTCGAGCATGACGATGTTGGGCTGCTTCTGGATGAACATCGTCGCGGCCGAGGCCAGATCCGACGCCTCGAAGATGCGGTGGAGCTGCGCCTGATACAGCATCGTGCGGATGATCCGCCGGTAATGCGGGCTGGGATCGATCAGCAGCACCGAGAGGTTCGGGAAGGATGGCGCGATATGCATGACGCTTGACCGCCCAGCTCACTCAACACGACGACACACAAAAATTCGCAACGCGCGAGGCACACGGCCTCCCGGCCGCCCCATCCACGTTCAGGTCTTCAATCCGAAGCGAAACCCGCCCCAGTGCCGGCCCTTGACCATGATCGGAGCCGACAGATCCTCCATCACGAGGAATTCGCCCCCGCCCATGTCGCGGCGATAAGTCTGCAACAGGAACGGCTTGCGGTTGCGCGCGGCCGCCAGGCCCGTGCGATCGTTGAAGATGCGCCGGTTGCGGCAATTGGCGTTGTTCCAGACCGAGTCGCGACCCTGCGGCTGCGAATATTTGCGGTTATGCGTCGGCAGGAAGCCGTTGCGGTCCACCGCCGCGCAGAACACGATGCGCGCGCTGGTCGCCAGCAGCTCTTCCTGAATCGGCGGCAGCAGCCGGTCGGTCAGTGCAACGAAGCGGGTCATGTGCTGAAGCGGGTCGGACCCTTCGACCGGCCGGTAGGCCTCGTCGAACAGGTCGGCCATCGTGACCTCGCCACGCGCCAGCGCCTGCTCGAACAGCCCGCCGATCGTGGCTGCGGTTTCCATGGCGGTGGCGATCAGTTCGGACTGGGCTGTGCGCACGCCGGACGCAGCGATCGAGCCCAGGATCGCCTCGCTGATCGAGACGAGCTGGTCGGTGCGCTGCGAGGCGCGCTCCAGATTGGCGCTGGACGCATCGACGCCGGAGACAAGATTGCGCAGATCCTTGCCGACATCGGCGAAGGCGATGGCGTTCTCGCGCGTCGGAACCGAGATCGCGTCGATATTGCCGATCAGCCCGACGACCGACTTGCCGAAGCTGTCGAGTTCGCCGAGCTGCAGCGCGATGCCCTGGCTCTGCTCGCTGGCGCGCCGCGCCGTCTCGGCATTCTCCTGGCTCTTATGGGCCAGGAGATCGACCGCCTTGACCAGCGCGTCAAGTTGCCTGGCGCCAGTCGTCGTCGCCTCGCGGGTTTGCTCGGCCAGTTGCTTGACGGCGGCTGCGATCACCGCGAACCCGCGCCCGGCCGTGCCGCTGCGGGCCGCCTCGACGCCGGCATTGATCGAAAGGAGTTGGATCTCCCGGGTGATCGACTGGATCGCGTCGCTCGAGGCGCGCGCCTTGTGCGCCTCGCCGACGGCATCGGCCAGCGCCGAGGCCAGCGTGCTGGCTCCCAGCGTCAGCGCCTCGATATCGGACTGGGCGACATTGAGCCCGGCCTTGACCGATTCGGTGACGCGGGCGAGCCCGCTGCGGACGACCGATGCCGTCGCCTGCGCGCCGTCGGCCGCCTGCTCGATCGAGCGGTTGGCGCGCGAGACCTGCTCGACGGCGACGACGAGCCGGTGCAAACCGTCGGTCTGGCCTTCGAGCTGGCGCGTCACGTCGCCGATGCTGCCGGAGATGTCGGTGATCTCGGCCCCGAGCTTGCCGAAGCGCTCGGCGATCTCGCGCACCGCGCGCGCCGCGCCCGCATGGGACGGCGCGTCCTCATTGACGTTGGCGGGCTCGGGCGCCTTCAGGGCGTGCGCTTGCATGATCATCCGCTTTCGGGCCGGTCGGTTTCCAGTCGGACCTTAACCAAAACGCGGTAAATTCGGCGTTAATGGCGCGATCAGCGCGCAACCATCGGTTCGGCGCGGCCGGCTGGCAGCAGGATCGCGCCCGACGCCGCAACGATCAGCACCAGACCGAGCCAATCGCCTGGCAGCGGTCTTTCGCCCAGCAGCAGGACCGAGCCGAACGTGCCAACCGCCGGCACCATCAGCGTGCCGATGCTGGCGAGCCCCGCCGGCAGCCGCGCGATCACCGTGAACCAGATGAAATAGGCCAGCGCCTGCGCGCCGAGGATGTGGAAGGTGAGGGCCGCGATCGTGCGCGGCTGAAGTGGCCCGATGCGGGGCGGCCCCTCGAAGACCAGCATGCCGATTCCGGCGATGAGGCCGCCGATCAGCAACTGCCAGGCCGCGACCGTGATCGCCGGGACCGGGATCGGCCAGCGCTTGGTCACGATGGTGCCGAGCGCCCAGCTCAGGCTGGCGACCAGCGCCAGGATCAGCCCCAGCGTCAGCCCGCCGTCCCGCCAGAGCGGCAGACCGAGCGCGGCCAGGCCGGCCGCACCCAGCCCCAGCCCGAGAAGCCTGCGCCGGTCGAGCCGCTCAGCCAGCCAGAGCCAGGCCATCAGCGTCGACCAGAGCGGCATGGTGAAGGTCAGGATAGCGGCCCGCGAGGTCGGCGCCATTAATTGCGCGAAGGCGAGCAGCACGTTGAAGGCCGCGATCGAGAGAAAGCCCGCCACCAGCAGACGCAGCCAGCAGGCGCGCGGCACGGACAGCGATTCCCGGCGCAGAAGCGCGATTACGACCAGCGCCAGCCCGGCGAACGCCATGCCGCCGGAGCGCAACGTCCAGGGCGCGATCTCGCCAAGCGCGATGCGGACCGCAGGCCAGTTGAAGCCCCAGAGCAGTCCGAGCAGCGGAACAAGGAAGAGCGTGCGCGATTGTGTCATGGGGTGAGTATGGCAAACCGACGCGCCGCACCGTCATGCGAAACACGGCGCGGTTCTGCGCTTGTGCCGCATCGACTGCGGCTCCGTTGACGAAAAAACATCACGCCTCGTTTGGCCCGCTGCATCCGCAGACCGACCATGCGATTAACGCAACGGTAACGCCGGCGCTCACGCCGTCGCCCCATGGAGGATGTCATGACGAACGCGACTTCGTTTTCCCGCCGCTCGCTGATCGGCTTTGGCGCTGCCGCCATCGCCGTCCCGGCCCCGCCGAAGGTCTGGGCCCAGGCTGCCGCTCCCGCTCCCGCCGCCGGTCCGTTCTCGCTGCCCAAGCGCGCCTATGAGGCGGCGGCCCTCGAACCCCATATCGACGCGATGACGATGGACATCCACTACACCCGCCATCACGCAGCCTTCGTCGCCGGCCTGAACGGCGTCGCCAAGGACCATGGCGTCGTCGCCTCGACCCCGCTGCACAAGTTGCTCGGCGACCTGATGTCGGTGCCGGAAGCCGTGCGCACCCCTGTCCGCAACGCCGGCGGCGGCCACGCCAACCACACCATGTTCTGGGAGGTCATGGGCCCGAACGCCGGCGGTGCGCCGACCGGCGACGTCGCGGCTGCGATCACCAAGGATCTCGGCGGCTTCGACAAGTTCAAGACCGATTTCGAGGCCGCCGGCCTGCGCGTCTTCGGCTCCGGCTGGGTCTTCGTCACGGTCGCCGCCGACGGCAAGCTCGCTCTGGTCTCCAAGGCCGGCCAGGACAACCCGCTGATGGACAAGCAGATGCCGCTCTTCGGCAATGACGTCTGGGAGCACGCCTACTACCTGAAGTACCAGAACCGCCGCGCCGACTATCTCAAGGGCTGGTGGAACACGGTCAACTGGGCCAAGGTCAACGAGCGCTACGCCGCCGCCAAGGCCGGCAAGCTGACGGTCTGACCCGATTGCCACGCGCGTGATTGCAAGAATGCCCGGTCGCAGGACCGGGCATTCTTCGTCTTCGCGAGCGCAGCGAAGCGATCCAGGGACGTAGCGTGCGATTCTGGATCGCTTCGCTGCGCTCGCAAAGACGGTGAGCGCTCACCCAATGGCCGGCGGCCTCGCCACGCATACGCCCGCCTGTTCCAGCGCGAACGCCGCGCGCAGGCACAGATCCTCGCGCCAGGGCGCGGCGATCACCTGCACGCCGATCGGCAGCCCTGAGCCGAAC
>JBKJSB010000042.1:0-11605 GCA_046593015.1 Allobosea sp. | reverse complement strand
CGTTCGCAACCCAAACCTAACCGGCAATCGCCGGTGACCACCCTCAGCTACACCACGCCATGGGACACGACCCATGGCCGCACCGACCAACGCTGCCGCAGTCCAAGGAAACCCTTGCCAACGGAGAGCCGTCCACACATGGCGCGTTTCGGCCGGCGACCGTTATCGGTATTGGTGCGGCGTTGCCACCTGTCATCGCAGCTTCGGAATACACGCTCACTTCAGCGGAATCCGCACTTCCGGCGGAAAATGTCGGGCCCGCGCCTCATTCCTCGACGGCGACCGTCCTGATCCGCCGGAAGGACGGCAGCAGGATAAGCGCCAGAAACACCCCCGCCATGACGAGCAGTGACAGGCAGATCGGACTCAGGAAGATATCGATACTGCCGTTCGAGATCAGCGTGGCGCGGCGCAGATTCTCCTCCATGGCCGGACCGAGGATGAAGGCGAGTACGAGCGGGGCAAGAGGGCATTTCAGCAGCGAAAAGACGATGCCGGCCAGTCCGAAGACGGCGAGCAGCGCGACCTCGAAGACGCTGCTGTTCACCGAATAGATGCCGATGCAGCAAAACAGCAGGATGGCGGGAAACAGCAGCCGGTAGGGCACCTGCAGCAGCTTCACCCAGAGCCCAATCAGCGGCAGGTTGATCACAAGCAGCATCAGATTGCCGAGCCACATCGAGGCGATCAGCCCCCAGAATAGGCTGGGCTGTGCTGTGGCGAGGTTGGGGCTCGGCGCGATACCGTGGATCAGCATTGCGCCGGCCATCATCGCCATGACCGAATTGCTCGGGATGCCGAGAGCCAGCATCGGAATGAAGGAGGCCTGCGCGCCTGCATTGTTGGCGGCCTCGGGCCCCGCAACCCCCTCGATCGCGCCCTGGCCGAAGCGCTCCGGCGTGCCGGAGACCCTCTTCTCGATCGAGTAGGAGGCAAACGAGCCCATCATCGCGCTGCCGCCGGGCAGGATGCCGAGGAGCGCACCGATGCCGGTGCCGCGCAAGGCGGCTGGCCAGGCGGCGCGAAAATCCGCCCGCGTCAGGCGCAAGGCCGAGACGGAGTGGAGCTTTCCTCCGGCCTCGTCGGGCTTGCCGAGGTTGAGCGCAATTTCGGCGATACCGAAGACGCCCATCGAGAGCGCCGCGATGCCGATGCCGTCGCGCAGTTCGGGCACGCCGAAGGTGAAGCGGTCGAGCCCGGTGTTGACGTCGGCACCGACCAGCCCGAGCAGGAGGCCGAGCAGGATCATCGCGATCGACTTCAGCAGCGAGCCTTGCGCGAAAACGATGGCCGCGATCAACCCGAGCACCATCAGGCAGAAATACTCCGCCGGGCCGAATTTCTGCGCGACCGCTGTCAGGGGCGGGCTAAAGAAAGCGATCAGCAGCGTCGTCACCGTGCCGGCGAAGAAGGAGGAGAGCGCAGCCGTCGCCAGCGCCGTGCCGGCCCGCCCCTGCCGGGCCATCTCGTAGCCGTCGAGGCAGGTCACGACCGAGGAGGATTCGCCCGGCAGGCGCATGAGGATCGCGGTGGTCGAGCCGCCATATTGCGCGCCGTAATAGATGCCCGCCAGCATGATCAATGCGCCGGTTGGCTCGAGGTAATAGGTCAGCGGCAGCAGCATCGCCATGGTGGCGATCGGACCCAGGCCCGGCAGCACGCCGATCAGGGTGCCGATCAGCGCGCCGAGAAAGCAGTACCAGAGGTTCATCGGCGTGGCGGCGACCGAGAGCCCCAGCCCGATGGATTGCAGCACGTCGCTCACAGCGGCCAGACCTGGACCGAGAGCCTCAGGACATAGCCGAACAGCACGGCGCAGAAGCCGGAGAACAGGATCGACACCACCGGCACCTCGCGCCAGCGCACCTGCGCGTCGGCGGCGGCCGCGACCCCGACGCAGGCGAGGCAGGCCAGGAACAGCCCCGCCCGTTCGATCAGGACGGCGAAGAGCAGGATGGAGACGCCGATCCAGACCATCGACCAGACCGGGAAGGGCGGCAGCGCCCAGAGGCGGCGGCGCACGGCGCGCGCGATTATCACAAGGCCGATCAGCACCAGCGCGCCTGCCACGATGCGCGGCAGGTAGCCGGGCCCCATGTCGAGCGCGCTCCCGGTCGGGTAGGCGCGGCCGAGATACAGCACGAGCAGCCCGACGCCCGAAAAGACCAGGCCGGCGAGGATGTCGCCGGACGCGTCCGTGGCCTCGTCGGCCTGCGACGGCTCGCCCGATTTGGGTAAAAGCCCTGCGTCCCGATCCTGCATCGCGCTGACTTCGCCTCTCTACGATCAAAAGGTCAGCTTTATATACTATTGACGGTTGCGCAAGCGTGGTGGCATGGCTGGAGAACGCAGACACGGCTAACCCGGAGGCGGATCCGATGACGATTACGAAGCTGCGCACCGTTCCCATCGACCAAACGTTGTCCGATCCGGACTGGCGCTTCGCGCAGGGCCCGCTGACCCGGATCCAGGGTCATGCGATCATCATCGAGAATGCGGACGGGCTGTCAGGATACGGCTATTTCCGGGCGATGCCGCCCTGGACCGAGCCGCTGGCGGCGGTGAAGGCGAACTTCGACTATCTCGCCGAGGCGCTGCCGGGCCAAGACGAGACGGCGATCGGCGCGATCATGGACCTGCTCGACCGTCGCCTGCATGGCGCGCCGACGGTCAAGGGTGGCATCGAATGCGCCTTGCTCGACCTGCGCGCCCGCATGCTCGGCGTTCCGCTGCACGATCTCTATGGCGGCAAGCGGCAGGACCGCTTCGCCAACACCCGCATAATTCCGCTGAAGACGCCTGCCGCAATGGCCAAGGTCGCCGAAGGACTGGTGACCTCGGGCATGCGCCATCTAAAGGTCAAGGTCTCTGGCGAGTCGAAGCTCGATCTCGACCGTGTCCGCTGCGTCCGCGATGCGGTCGGCGCGGATGTCCGGCTGATGATCGACGCCAACGAATCCTATCCGCCAAAGCTCGCGGTGGCGACGATCAACGCCATGGCGCGTTACGGGCTCGATCTCATCGAGCAGCCCACCAGCGCAACCGACTTCAAAAGCTTCATCGCAGTTGCGCGCGCGCTTGATGTCCCGGTCGAGGCTGACGAGAGCGCGCAGGACCTGCCGTCGATCTTGCGGATCGCGGAAGCCGGCTGCGTCGAATCGATCAACCTGCGGATCCTTAACCTCGGTGGACCGCGCCGGACCCTACAGGCGATCGCGATCTGCCAGGCCGCTGGCCTCGCCGTACGCTTCGGCGCGGTCTTCGGGTCTAGCATCGTGCAGGCCCACACCATCCATCTTGCCGCAAGCCTGCCACCGCCGCGCTTCCCGCATGAGTTCTCGGAGATGGCGCTGCTCACAGACGACCGCTTCTCCGGCCTGACGCTGGAGAAGGGCGAGATCGCCGTACCCAATGGAGTTGGTACGGGCATGACGCTGGCGGAGTAACCGACGTTGGCGGAATAATCGCCTCGACGGTCACTCGAATTTGAGGCCCGCCTTGGCGATGATGTCGGCGTAGATGCCGATATCGGCCGCGATCTGCTGGCCGAACGGCGCGGCCGCGAGATAGGCCGGCTCGCCGCCCAGCCCGCGCAGCTTCTCCTGCGTCGCAGGATCGGCCATCAACCGCGCTAGCGTCACGTTGAGCTTGTCGGCAATCGCGCCCGACATGCCGGCGGGTCCGACCAGCCCGATCCAGGAATGGGCAGTGAACTGTGGAAAGCCGCTCTCCTTCATCGTCGGCACGTCCGGGAATTCCGGCGAGCGCTTCTCGTTGGTCGTCGCCAGGATGCGGATCTTGCCGGCCTTGGCGAGATCGCCGAGCTCGCCGCCGATCATCAGCGCGACATGGCCGGCGACGATGTCGTTCAGCGCCGGCCCGCTGCCGCGGTAGGGGATGTGCTTGATCGGCGCGCCTGATGCGATGGCAACGAGTTCGCCGGCGAGATGGCTGTAGGTGCCGATACCGGACGAGGCGTAGCCCAGTGTGTTGGGCTTCTGCTTGGCCGCGGCGACAAGTTCGGCGATCGACTTGATCGGAAGGCCTGGATAGGCGCCGATAAAGGTGAATCCTTCGATCAGGCGGGAGACCGGGGTGAAGTCCTTGACGGAGTCGTAGGGCAGCTTCTTATCGACATTGGGCAGAATCGCCAGCACGCCGGCCGAGCACAGCAGCAGCGTGTGCCCGTCATTGGAGGCCTTGGCGACGAAGTCAGCCCCAACTGCGCCGCCAGCGCCGGCCCGGCTCTCGACCAGGAAGGGCTGGCCCAGATCCTTGCTCAGCGCATCGGCGATGATGCGCGCCACCGCCTCGACCCGCCCGCCGGGCGCAAACGGCACGATCATCCTGACCGGCTTGGACGGATAGCTTTGCGCCAGCGCGCCGCCGATGCCCATAGCGGCGACCGCAAGGGCGACCGCGACCAGCCGCAATCTGCGAATTCCCATGATCGTCTCCCTCTTTGTGCAACCCGTCCGCGCACCGCGCGCCGGCCGGGTCTCCGGCTATCGCCAAGCGCAACATTTGTTAGGCTAGCTATATGTCCTTTAATGGTCAATCGCAGCGTCAAAGATGTCGCGAGCGCTCGTAAGCGCTTCAGAAGACCGGCGATCACGTCGCCAGCCGCTGGATGTCTTGAGTCAAAAAGGCTGGATATGATCTTTCGAGACACCCAATCGAGCGCCGTCTGTTGCATTCGCTGGCGCTAAAACCCTATATCCTAGATGAAGTGGCTTTTCGCTCGAGCCGTCCGCGTAGACGGCAGGTGGCGCACAGGATGGAGAGAGCCGCGAATGCAGCCCAGCCAGGACGAAACCATCAGCCATAACGGCGTCGATTTCCGCTACCGTCTCGACGGGCGAGACGGCGGGCCCTGGCTTGTCCTGAGCAATTCGCTATTGACCGATCTCTCGCTCTGGGAGGCGCAGGTCGCGGCGTTCGCGCGCGAGTTCCGCATCCTGCGCTACGACCAGCGCGGCCATGGCGGCAGTGGCGTCGGAAGCGAACCCGCGACGCTCGACCTTCTGGTCAAGGACTTGCATGCACTGTGCGAGAGGCTCGGCGTTCGCGACGCGACTGTCGCCGGCGTGTCGATGGGGGCCGCGACCGCGCTGGGCCTGGCGGCGTCGCACCCCGCGCTGGTGCGTCGCGTTATCGCGTCGGACGGACAGGCCAAAACTGCGCCGGGCGGCCGCGAAGCCTGGCAGGAACGGATCGACTTCGCCCGCGCCCAAGGCATGGAGGCAGTCGTGCAAGCGACGCTGCCGCGCTGGTTCGGCCCAGAATTCCTGAGTGCGGAGAATGCTGATCGCGATCGCGCGCTCAAGATGATGCGGGGCACACGGATCGAGGGCTACGCTGCCTGCGCGCAGGCGCTGCAGCACTACGACATCTCTGGCAAGCTGTCTGGCATCCGCCAGCCGGCGCTTCTGGTAGCCGGCGCGCGCGACGGCGCGATGCCGGCAACCATGAAAGCGATGAGCGAGGTCTTGCCGAACGCAAAATTCGTGGAAATCGCCGACGCCGGACATCTGCCCAACCTGGAGAGGCCGGACGCCTTCAACACAGTGCTCAAAGCGTTTCTGGAGCGCAGCTAGTGGCATTCAAGACACCGCCGCCGAAGCCGGGACCGGGCACGAGGCCCGCTCACGCCGCCATCGACCTGAACCAGAGCACGGTTTCGCGCTATATCCAGCTCGCGACGCTGTTTCGCCGCCGGATCGAGACCGGGATCTGGGCCGCTGGCGCGCAGATTCCCACCGTGGATGATCTGGCGTCGGATTACGGGGTGGCGCGCGCCACCATCCGGCAGGCGCTCGACCAGATCGAGGCCGATGGCCTGATCGACCGCTACCGGGCAAAGGGTACTTTCGTGCGCCACAGGGCCGACAAGCGCCTGTGGTGCGAGGTCAAGACCGACTGGTCCGGCCTGCTGCGCTCGCGACCCGGCGCAACGATCGAGATCCTCTCGGTCGAGGCTGACCGGATGCCACCCTCATTGAAGGAGATGACGGGCGAACCGGCTCCGTCCTATCGCCATTTCCGGCGTCGCCACTGGCGCGACGGGCAGGCCTTCCTGCTGGCGGACGTCTATCTCGACGAACGCCTCTGGCCGATGGTCAGCAACAAGAATCTTGCCGAACTTACCGCGCTTAACCTGGTCGCAAGCCTGCCCGGCGTGACGATCGCGGAAGTCCGGCAGACGCTGACCATCGGCATGGCCGATGTCGAGGTCGCCGGCCAGCTCAGCCTGCCGCTGAACGCGCCCGTCGCGTTCGTCGATCGCTCGGCGGTCGACGCCGCAGGCACGCTGATCCTCGTGGCAGCAGGCATCTATCGCGGTGATGTCGTGCGGATCGACGTCAAGCTGAACGAAGCCTTCGCCGCTCCGACCGAGTGAGACGAGACCATCAGGCTCTGGACAAGGGACGCTGCGGTCTCTAGAAAGGACATAAGACTAGCTGATAGACTAATTTTGCGGAGGACGCGGTGCAGAGCGACAAGACGGCCGAGCGGATGACGTTGCACTGGTCGCCCCGCTCGCCATTCGTCCGCAAGGTGATGATCGCGGCGCATGAGCTGGGACTGGCTGGGCGGCTCGATTGCGTCCGCACGGTAGTCGCCATGACAACCCCCAATAGCGCGCTGCTCCCGGTCAACCCGCTGAGCAAGATCCCGACACTGGTGCTGGCTGATGGCGCGATGCTCTATGACTCCCTCGTGATCTGCGACTATTTCGACGAACTCGCTGGCGGCGCCCGGATCGTCCCGCGCGCCGGGCGCGAACGCTGGCTCGAACTGAGCCGCCACGCCGTCGCCAACGGCCTGCTCGACACGCTGATCCTCTATCGCAACGAGCGCGAAAAACCCGAAGCCGCGCGCACCGTAGCCTGGCTGGCGGCCTTCCAGGTCAAGCTCGACGCCACTCTGGCGCAGTTCGAACGCGATATCGGCGAGATTGCCGCTCGCCCCTTCGGCATCGCGCAGATCGCGCTTGGCGTCGCGCTGTCCTATCTCGGTTTCCGTTTCGCGGCCTTCGACTGGCGCGCCACGCACCCCCGGCTCGCCGAATGGCACGCCGGTTTCAGCGCCCGCGCCTCCGCCCGCGCCACGGAGGTGGTCGATGACCTCTGAAGCGCCCGCGCCCCGGCAGGGCCCGCTCAGCCATGTCCGCGTGCTCGATCTCGGCCGCATCATGGCCGGGCCCTGGGCGAGCCAGATTCTCGCCGATCTAGGGGCAGACGTGATCAAGGTCGAGCGTCCCGGTACCGGCGACGACACCCGCTCCTGGGGACCGCCCTTTCTGAAGGACCGCGACGGCAAGCCGACGAGCGAGGCCGGCTACTATCTCTCGGTCAACCGCGGCAAGCGCTCGATCGCGCTCGATATCGCGACGCCCGAGGGACAGGACGTGGTGCGCGCGCTCGCCAGAACGAGCGACATCGTGCTTGAGAACTACAAGGTCGGCGCGCTGACGAAATACGGCCTCGACTACGCCGCGCTGAAGGCGCTCAACCCGCGCCTGATCTACGCCTCGATCACCGGCTACGGCCAGGACGGGCCGCGCGCCCAGTCGGCGGCTTACGATTTCGCGATCCAGGCCATGGGCGGGCTGATGAGCGTCACGGGCGAGCGCGAAGGCATGCCGGGCGCGGGCCCGCAGAAGGTCGGCGTGCCGATCGTCGATATCATGACGGGCATGTACGCCACAGTCGGCGTTTTGGCGGCGCTGGCGCGCCGGGCCGAGACTGGCGAGGGCGACTATGTCGACCTCGCAATGCTCGACGTGCAGGCCGCCTTCCTCTCCAACCAGGCGATGAACTGGCTTGTCTCGGGCGCCGCACCTAAGCGCAACGGCAACCGCCATCCCAACATCCAGCCGCAGGATATCTTTCCCTGCGCCGACGGCCATATCGTGCTCGCGGTCGGCAATGACGGCCAGTTCGAGAAGCTCGCGCAACTGCTCGGCCATGCCGACTGGGCGAGCGACGAGAGGTTCAAGACAAATCCGCAGCGCGTCCGCAACCATGCTTTGCTCGACCCGCTGCTGCGCGAGGCCTTCGCGATTTGGTTGCGCGACGATCTCACCGTCGCGCTAGACGCAGCCGGCGTGCCCTGCAGCCCGATCAACACCATCCCCGAGGTCTTCGACGATCCTCAGATCAGGCATCGCAGAATGCTGCGCGACTTAGCCCACCCGACGGCGGGCATCGTGCCGCAGGTCGTCAGCCCCCTGAATTTTCGCGAAGCCCCCCTTGCCTTCGACCGGCCTCCGCCGCTTCTCGGCCAGCACACCGACGAGATCCTTCGCGAACTTGGGCTCGAGCCCCCGCAGAGCTGATGGCCCAGGACCGCCCGATGCAGCGCATTCCGCTCCCCACCGCCGCCGAGATGACGCAGGAGCAGCGCGCCGTCCATGACGAGGTCGTCGCGGGTCCGCGCGGCCGGCTCATCGGTCCGTTGCGGGCCGTGATCCACAGCCCCGATCTGGCGCGGCGCTGGTCGCGGCTGGGCGAGTATCTGCGCTACGACATCTGCATTCCGCCGGCGCTGAAGGAACTCGCCATCCTCGTGACGGCGCGGCGCTGGAACAGCCAGCTCGAGTTCCACATCCATCGCGACGCCGCGCTGGCGGCCGGCCTCGATGCGGACGTTATCGAGGCACTGCGGCTGGGCCGCGCACCGGCGTTTCGCGAGCCGGAACAGGCGGAGGTCTTCGAGTTCTCTCGCCAGCTCCAGCAGACCGGAACGGTCGCTGACGACGTATACGCGGCGGTCAGGCGGCGCTGGGGCGACCAGGGCGTGGTCGAGCTCACGGCCCTAGTCGGCTACTACACCATGGTATCGATGACGCTCAACGTCCACGAAATCCCCTTGCCCGACGAAGGCGAACCGCCGCTGAAACCCGTTGCCGGCGACGGGCTGACAGAGCTGCCGCAGGCAACCGCGGGGCAACTTGCCCGCAAAGCCACCATGGTCGCGGCCGGAGAATGACCATGCAAAAATCCTGGGAGTGCTTCGACGTCGCCGTCTGTAATTTCGTCGCCGTCGTCACCATCAACCGGCCGCCGGTCAATGCGCAGAACCGCCGCTTCCGCGAAGAGGTCATGGCGATCTTCGACATGCTCAGCGACCGCGCCGACGTCCGCGCCGTGGTTCTGACCGGAGCTGGCAAGACCTTCTCGGCCGGCGCCGATCTGAAGGAACGGCCTGGCTTGGCGGATAATCCCGGTGCCTATCCGGGCCACAACCGGATCGTGCGCGAATCCTTCAACGCCGTGATGGAATGCGAGAAGCCGGTGATCTGCGCGATCAATGGCGCCGCGATCGGGGCGGGCTGCGTGCTCGCGCTCTGCTGCGACATCCTGGTCGCCGCCGACGAGGCATATCTCGCCATGACCGAGGTCAACGTGGGACTAGCCGGCGGGGTGAGCCATGTCCGGCGCTTCTTCCGCGAATCCGATGCGCGCCTGCTGATCTATACGGCGCGACGCATCGCAGGGCGCGAGCTGCTGCGCATGGGCGTCGTCTCCGCGAGCGTGCCGGGCGATACGCTGATGGCGACCGCGCTCGGTATTGCCCGCGAGATCGCCGAAAAGAGCCCCTCGGCGGTGCGGGCCGCCAAGCGCTCCTTCAACGTCACCGAGGACATGCCGCTGCATGGTGGCTACCGCTTCGAGCAGTCGCAGACCGTGGCGCTGGCCGGTAGCGACGACACTAAGGAAGCCCAGAGCGCCTTCGCTGAGAAACGCAAGCCGGTATTCAGATCATGACGATGACCGAGCCAAGGCCCGCCACACGAATTGCGGTCGCCATCGCAGGGTTGGTATCGGAGATCACCTACGAGCTTGTGAAATCCGTCGCGGCGCGGCTCGTCGAGCGGGCGCTGAAGAAGATGCCTGAAGACACCAAGGATGTGCTGCACTGCCGAATTTCGATCCGGCCCTGCTCGCATTCGAGACGGTGATGATACAGCCGCTTTACGCAAGAATCACGCTCGAAACGTGAAAGGCGATCGTCGGCCTGCTTCAGACCGCGATCGCGAAACACTTCAACGAAAAAACGGGAGAACGCCATGAGATCAAAAACTAGGATCGCGCTGGCCGCGTTCGCAACAACGCTGCCGGCCTTGGTCGCCGGCGCGGGAACGTTGGATGACACCAAAGCGCGCGGCTCCGTCAATTGCGGCGTCAGCCCCGGCGTGCCGGGCTTCTCCCTGCCGGACGCCCAGGGCAAATGGAACGGGCTCGACGTCGATGTCTGCCGTGCCGTCTCGGCCGCACTCTTCGGCGACCCCTCCAAGGTCCAGTTCACCCCGCTGAATCCAAAAGATCGTTTCGCCGCGCTGTCGTCGAAGCAGATCGATATCCTCTCCCGGCAAACAACCTGGACGCTGTCGCGCGAGACAACAGTCGGGCTCGATTTCGGGGCGATCAACTTCTATGACGGCCAGGGTCTGCTGGTCCGCAAGGCGCTCAACGTCGCCTCGGCCAAGCAACTCGATGGCGCCTCTGTCTGCGTCCAGACCGGCAGCACGAGCGAACTCAATCTCGCCGACTATTTCCGCGCCAACACCATCAAATACGAGCCTGTCGCCTTCAACGCGGGCGACGAGGCAATCAAGGCCTTCGAATCAGGCCGCTGCGACGTGTTCTCGACCGACGCCTCGGCACTCTTTGCCTATCGCCTCAAGCTCGCCGACCCGGCGGCCTTCGTCGTCCTGCCCGAGATCATCTCGAAGGAGCCGCTCGGCCCGGCAACGCGCAAGGGCGACGAGCAATGGTCCGATCTGGTGAAATGGGTGCATTTCGCGATGGTCAACGCCGAGGAGCTCGGCATTACTTCTAATAACGCCGACGAGATGTTGAAATCCGCCAGCCCTGAGATCAAGCGCTTCCTCGGCGTCGACGGCAATCTCGGGGAGGGCCTCGGCCTGTCGAAGGATTGGGCCTATCGGATCGTCAAACACGTTGGCAATTACGGCGAGTCCTACGACGCCCATTTCGGCCCCAAATCGTTACTCGCGATTCCACGCGGCCTGAATAATCTCTGGTCAAAGGGTGGGCTGCAATACGCCCCGCCGCTTCGCTGAGGCGGCGGGAACGCAGTGGTGCGGGTAGGTTCATCGCATTCCGCACCAAGTTAATGGCGTTCGGCTTCCGGGCCATCGGGGCGAAGTAAAATCAGATCAGTGGCGGCGCGGGACAACGATATTTAAAGGGCCCCTATCGGGGCCCTTTAACATACGTTGCGTTGTTTCTATTCATCTTGGGGTAATCGCGCCAGTGTCGGGATAGACGCACGTTGTGGATGGGTTTGCTACGCTGCGCCGGACGTGTGCCTTCGACTGTACGCAGGGCTATTGACCTCGTACGCTGTATCTCGATCGTCACGTCATAGCTCGAGTGTAGCAAGCCCAACCAATCGGTCCCGACAGCACGCCACAAATTCTCACAAGGCCGTCGGCGCAGGAATAGCCGCGCGCGCCGTAGCGCTCAATCAGCTCTTCGTCTTCGAGAAGATCCAGCGGCAAGCGGATCGCCGCCCGGGCCACGCCGCCTTCTGCTTCGAGTTTGTCGATAGTTGGGATTTTGGGCCGCTCTAC
>JBKJSB010000028.1:0-3185 GCA_046593015.1 Allobosea sp. | reverse complement strand
GATCTATGACGGCATCGTCGAGGTCAAGGCGGTCGCCCGCGATCCGGGCTCGCGCGCCAAGATCGCCGTGATCAGCCGCGATTCCTCGATCGATCCGGTCGGCGCCTGCGTCGGCGTGCGCGGCTCGCGCGTGCTGGCCGTCGTCGGCGAATTGCAGGGCGAGAAGATCGACATCATCCCGTGGTCGCCCGACATCGCGACCTTCGTCGTCAACGCGTTGCAGCCGGCCGAGGTCGCCAAGGTCGTGCTCGACGAGGAGGCCGACAAGATCGAGGTCGTGGTGCCCGACGAGCAGCTCTCGCTCGCCATCGGCCGCCGTGGCCAGAATGTGCGCCTCGCCTCGCAGCTCACCGGCTGGGACATCGACATCCTGACCGAGGCCGAGGAATCGGAGCGCCGCCAGAAGGAGTTCCTGAGCCGCACCGAGATCTTCATGAACGCGCTCAACGTCGACGAGACCGTCGGCCAGTTGCTCGCCTCCGAAGGCTTCCGCACGGTCGAGGAGGTCGCCTATGTCGAACCCACCGAGCTTGCTTCGATCGAGGGCTTTGATGAGGACACCGCCGCCGAGATCCAGTCGCGCGCGCAGGAGTATCTCGCCGCCATCGAGGCCGAGTTCGACGAGAAGCGCGTTGCGCTCGGCGTCGAGGACGAACTGCGCGAAGTCGAGGGCGTCACCACCGCGATGATGGTGGCGCTCGGCGAAAACGAGGTGAAGACCGTCGAGGACCTCGCCGGTTGCGCCACCGACGACCTCGTCGGCTGGACCGAGCGCAAGGATGGCGAGAGCACCCGCCATGCCGGCTATCTGGACGGCTTCGACCTGTCGCGGCACGACGCGGAGGCCATGGTCATGGCCGCGCGCGTCAAGGCGGGCTGGATCGAGGCGCCGGTCGCCGAGGACGCCGAGCCGGCGGAAGACGAGGTTACCGAGGCCTGAGGCGGATCGCCGCGATGAAGCCCGCCGCAGCGATGCGCTCGGACCGCAGGGACGGGCCGGAGCGAAGCTGCGTCGTCAGCCGGGCGGTGAAGCCGCCCGACGACCTGATCCGCTTCGTCGTCGGTCCCGATGGCGTGCTGACGCCGGACCTCAGGCGCAAGCTGCCGGGCCGTGGCGTCTGGGCGAGCCTCAGCGCGAAAGCCGTGGCGGAAGCGATCAAGCGCAAGGCCTTCGAGCGCTCGCTCAAGGCCAAGGTCTCGGTGCCGGTCGATCTCGTGGCGCTGATCGACGGGCTGATGCAGCGCGACGCGCTGCAGGCGCTGGCCATGGCCAACAAGGCCGGGCTCGTGCAGGCCGGCTTCGCCAAGGTCGAGGCGATGGTCGGCTCGGGCCGCTGCGCGGCCGTGATCGCGGCCAGCGACGGGGCGGAGGACGGGCAGCGCAAGATTGGCCAGGCCCTGCGGCGCGTCGAAATCGCCCGCCAGGACGATGGTCTGAAGCCGCGCAAGGTCCCGGTCGTGGGTATTTTCGCAGCGGCTGATTTGGAATTGGCGTTGGGGCGGGCACATGTGATACATGCGGCGCTTGCTCCGGGACCGGCGGCCGAGGGTTTCCTCTCCCGCTGGCGTCGGCTCGTCCGCTACCGGACGGACGATGCCGGTGCGATCGAGCCGGATGATCTGGCCGACCCCGTAGAAACAGATGACGTGACGACGCGCATAGCGGTTCCGGACGCGGCAAATCCGGAAGCAGCAACGCCAGACGCGGCGAGACCGAAAGCGGCAGGACCGAACGAATAATGAGTGATACCAAGACCCCGGGCGACAAGACCTTGACTGTGAGTCCCCCGAAGACCCTGACGTTGAAGCGCCCCGAGCAGAGCACTGTTCGGCAGAGCTTCTCGCATGGGCGCTCGAAACAGGTCGTTGTCGAGGTCAAGCGCCGCGTCGCCGGCTCCGATGTCAAGGAAACGGCCCCCGCCCGGGTTACCCCGGCTCCCGTGCAGCCGGCGCAGACCCGCGCCGCGCCGCCGCCGGCTCCCGTCGCTCCGCCGCGTCCCGCTGGCGGCATGCTGCTGCGGACCCTGTCCGAGGACGAAAAGGATGCGCGTCAGCGCGCCCTCTCCGATTCCCGCAGCCGCGAGGCCGATGCCCGCGCCGCCGCCGAAGCCGAAGCGCGCCAGCGCGCGGCGGTTGTCGAGCGCGAGCGTCAGGAGCGCGAAGCCGCCCTTGCCCGCCAGCGCGAGGAAGAAGAGCGTCGCCGCCAGGAAGACGACCGCAAGCGCCGCGCCGAAAGCGCCGCACGCCAGCGCAGCGACGAGCCGCAGGCTCCCCGTGCTCCCCTGCCGCCGCGCGAGGTTGCGCCCGCGCCGCAGGGCGATGCTCAGCCCGCGCCCGATCCGTCCTATCAGCCGTCGCCGCGTCCGGTCCCCTCCGGTCCGCGCCCCGAATTCGCGCCGCGCACCCCGATGCGCGATGTCGGCGCCCGTCCGCCCCGGATCGACCCGCCCCGTCCGCCGCGCGCCGAACCGCCGCGTCCGCCGCGCCCGCTCGACGCGACCGCTCCCGGCGAGCCCGCCGTGGCGCGCCCGACGCGCCAGGCGCCGTCGACCGCGGCGCCGCGCAGCCGTCCCGACGATGGTGAGGCGAGGCCAGCCTTCCGGCGTCCCGGCGGCTTTGCCGGCGGCCCGGCGCGTGCGCCAGTGCCCGCGCCCAAGGTTCCGAAGGTCGGCGAGAAGCCGCGCGGCCGCCTGACGCTGTCGACCGCGACCGGCGGCGACGACGAGCGCACGCGTTCGGTCGCCGCCTTCCGTCGTCGCGTCCAGCGCATGACCGGGCATCGCGCCTCGGACGTCGCGAAGGAGCGCGTGATGCGCGAGGTGATCGTCCCTGAGACGATCACCATCCAGGAACTCGCCAACCGCATGACCGAGCGCGGCGTCGACGTCATCCGCCTGCTGATGAAGCAGGGCGCGATGCACAAGATCACCGATGTGATCGACGCCGACACCGCCCAGCTCGTCGCCGAGGAAATGGGCCACACCGTCAAGCGCGTCGCCGATTCCGACATCGAGACCGGCCTGTTCGACGATGCCGATGCCGATGACACGCTGGTTTCGCGCCCGGCCGTCGTCACCATCATGGGCCATGTCGACCACGGCAAGACCTCGCTGCTCGACGCGATCCGCCAGACCCATGTCGTCACCGGCGAGGCCGGCGGCATCACCCAGCATATCGGCGCCTAT
>JBKJSB010000319.1:0-2684 GCA_046593015.1 Allobosea sp. | reverse complement strand
GCGCGGCGAGCGGCAGGAGGACGGCTCGATCAAGAGCGTCGATGGCGGCATCGTCGGCTTCTTCTCGCTCGAAATGTCGTCAGACCAGCTCGCGACCCGCATCGTCGCCGAGCAGTCGGGCATCTCGTCCTACAAGATCAGGCAGGGCCGCATCACCGAGGGCGATTTCGCCAAGCTGACCGATGTCGCGGCCCAGATCGAGAAGCTTCCGCTCTACATCGACCAGACCGGCGGCATCTCGATTGCGCAGCTCATGGCGCGCGCGCGCCGGCTGAAGCGCCAGAAGGGCCTCGACATCCTGTTCATCGACTATCTCCAGCTGCTCTCGGGCTCGGCCAAGAACGGCCAGAACCGCGTCCAGGAGCTGACCGAGATCACCACCAGCCTGAAAGCGCTGGCCAAGGAGCTGGTCGTGCCGATCGTGGCGCTGTCCCAGCTCTCGCGTCAGGTGGAGAGCCGCGACGACAAGCGCCCGCAGCTGTCCGACCTGCGCGAATCCGGCTCGATCGAGCAGGACGCCGACGTGGTGATGTTCGTCTATCGCGAGGAGTACTATCTCAAGGGCAAGGAGCCGCGGCCCGGCACCGAAGAGCACAACAAGTGGCAGATCGAGATGGAGGCGGCGCACGGCCTCGCTGAACTCATCATCGGCAAGCAGCGCCACGGCCCGACCGGCACGGTGCAGCTCCAGTTCGACGCCGAGGTGACCCGCTTCTCCGACCGTGCCGACGAGTCGCGTCTGCCGGAGCATCTGTGAACACGTTCGACACGCCCGATCTGGACACCGCCGGGGCTGCGCTCAGCGTCGACCTCGGCGCGCTCGTCGCCAACTGGCGGATGCTCGGCGCGCGCGCCGGGACGGAGGCCGCAGCCGTGGTCAAGGCGAACGCTTATGGCGTCGGCATCGAGCCCGCCGTCACCGCGTTGAAAGCGGCCGGTTGCAAGAGCTTCTTCGTCGCCCATTTCTCGGAGGCGATCCGCGCCCGCACGGTTGCTCCCGACGCCACGATCTACGTCCTCAACGGCCTTCTGCCGGGCACTTGCGGCCTCTATGCGCAGCACGGCCTCTCGCCGGTGCTCGGCTCGCATGAGGAACTGCTCGACTGGGCTGCCTTTCGCCAGAGCGGCGCGCAGGTCAGGCCGGCCGCTCTGCATGTCGATACCGCGATGAACCGGCTGGGCCTCTGGCCGGGCGAAGGCCTGAGCCTCGCCCGCGAGCGCGGCAGCGTCGTAGCCGCCGCCGGCATCGGCCTGCTGATGAGCCATTTTGCTTCGTCCGAAGACGACGCCGACCCGGCCAATGCCCGCCAGGTCGCGGCCTTCGCCGAGATCGCGGCCGCGCTCCCCGGCGTGCCGGCCTCGCTCAAGAACTCGTCGGGCCATTTCCTGAAAGACTGCCCGTCCTACGCGCTGACCCGGCCGGGCTATGCGCTGTATGGCGGCAATCCGACGCCGGGCAAGCCGAACCCGATGAAAGCCGTGATCGGACTGGAAGCGCGCATCATCCAGTTGCGCGAGGTCGAGGCCGGCACGCAGGTCGGCTATAACGGCCGCTGGACCGCCAGGGGCAAGCGCCGGCTCGCGACGATCTGCCTCGGCTATGCCGACGGCTATCCGCGCAATGCGAGCTGGACGGATGCGCAGACCGGCGGCTCGGCCGTCGTCGGCGGCGTGGTCTGTCCCTTCGTCGGCACCGTCTCGATGGACCTCATCATCGTCGATGTCAGCGACGCGCCGGCACATGCGGCGGTTCGCGGCGCGGCCGTCACCCTGATCGGCGGCCCGCTCGATCTGGAAGCGGTCGGCGCGGGCGCAAAAACCAGCGGCTACGAGATCCTGACCAGCCTCGGCCGGCGTTACGCGAGACGTTATGTCGGGTTGTGACGCGGTGACGTCAGTGCGCCGCGACAGGTCCCCTTCCCCCCGCTTGCGGTGGGGAAGGGTTAGGGATGGGGGGGCGTGCAGGAAGAGGTTCGACGCCGACGCTTGGCTGACACGGCCTGGACTCTCCCCCCCACCCCGACCCTCCCCACTGGAAGTCGGGTCTACCCGACTTCCAGCAACGTCTGCCCAAGTCGGCAACAGCCGACTTGGGGAAGCGGGGGGAGGGAGAAGACATGGCTAAACGCGGTCCCACCTATATCTGCCAGGCCTGCGGCGCGGTCTATCACCGCTGGCAGGGCAAATGCGATTCCTGCGGCACCTGGTCCTCGCTGTCGGAGGAGGCGCAGGCCGCCCCGGTCCCCGGCGCGCGCGGCGCATCCGGTGGGAAGCCGCGGGGCCGCATCTTCGCGCTGGAGACGCTGAAGGGCGAGACGCAGGACGCGCCCCGGATCAGGGCCGGCATCGGTGAGCTCGACCGAGTCACCGGCGGCGGCTTCGTGCCGGGCTCGGTGCTGCTGATCGGCGGCGATCCCGGCATCGGCAAATCGACGCTGCTGATGCAGGCCTGCGCCTCGCTCGCGCTGGCGGGACGCCGTGTCGTCTATGTGTCGGGCGAGGAATCGACAGGCCAGGTCCGGCTGCGGGCCGAGCGCATGGGGCTGGCCCATGCGCCGGTCGATCTCGCCGCCGAGACCAATGTCGAGGACATCATCGCGACGCTAAGCCAGGGCGAGCGCCCGGCGCTGGTTGTGATCGATTCGATCCAGACCATGTGGTCGGGCGAGGTCGAGAGCGCGCCG
>JBKJSB010000305.1:0-6599 GCA_046593015.1 Allobosea sp. | reverse complement strand
GCCGGGACGCAATCTGTTCATCTGCGATACGTACATCAACGAACTGCCGAGCGCGGAACAGCCCGCCGACATGACGATCCTCGCCGCCAGCCACGTCTCGCGCTTCGGCATCGAGCCCAAGATCGCGCTGCTCTCGCATTCGGACTTCGGCGCGGCCTCACGCCCTCCTCGCTGAAGATGCGCAAGGCGCTCGGGCTGATCCGCGAGCGCGCGCCGGAACTGGAATGCGACGGCGAGATGGAGGCGGACACGGCTCTGGTCGCAATGGTGCGCGAGCGGGTGCTGCCCTCCTCGCGGCTGAAGGGCGTGGCCAACGTGCTGATCTTCCCCAATCTCGATGCGGCCAACATCGCCTACCAGTTCGCCAAGGTGCTGGCCGACGCGCTGCCGGTGGGTCCGATCCTGATCGGCGCGGCAAAGCCGGCGCATATCCTGACCGGCTCGGTGACGGCGCGCGGCGTCGTCAACATGACGGCGGTCGCGGTGGTGGAGGCGCAGGAGCGCGCGGCTGCGACCGGCTAAGGCCGCCTCCGGGGCGGCTGATACCTGCTGCCAGTTTCATCTTGGCTTGGGCGAAAGGCCGCGCTCTACTCGTCTGGAATCGTCGACTCAGCCTGATTTTTGGCTGCCGTTGGGGGAGGTTTCGATGATCGAGCTCAGCCGCCGCGTCCTGCCGCTGCTTCTCGCGCTGGCGCTTGCCGCCACGACCGCCAGCGCCGCCCTCGCCCAGATCGTCTTCCATCGCGGCAATGACGGCGACCCGGAGACGCTGGACCCGCACAAGACCTCGACGGTGACCGAGGCGCATCTGATGCGCGACCTGTTCGAGGGACTCGTCATCCACTCGATGAAGGGCGAGGTGATCCCCGGCGCAGCCGAGAGCTGGACGACGAGCGCCGACGGCAAGACCTACACCTTCGCGCTGCGCGCCACCGCGAAATGGTCGAATGGCGACCCGGTCAGGGCGTCGGACTTCGTGTTCTCGCTGCGCCGGATGATCAATCCCGAAACGGGCGCGAAATACGCCAACATCCTCTATCCGATCCTCAATGCCGAGACGATCAACAAGGCCGGCCCCGGCGCGAAGCTCGAGGATCTCGGCGTCAGGGCGCTCAACGAGCGCACGCTGGAAATCATGCTGGAGCGGCCGACGCCCTATTTCCTCGAACTGCTGACGCACCAGACCGGGTTGCCGGTGCATCCGCCCTCCATCGCCAAATCCGGGAGAGACTTCATCAAGCCTGAGAACTGGGTCTCGAACGGGGCGTATTTGCTCAAGGAGAGCGTGCCTAACTCCCATATCAGGCTCGACCGGAACCCGGCCTTCCATGACGCAGGCAACGTCAGGATCGACACGGTGATCTACTACCCGGCGTCTGACCTTGCCGCCGCCGCACGCCGCTTCCAGGCCGGCGAACTTCATATGACGACCGACATTCCAGCAGACCAGATCAAGCAGCTGCGCCAAAAACTCGGCGACCAGGTCAAGGTCGCGCCCTATCTCGGGACCTATTTCCTGATCATCAACTCGGCCAAGAAGCCCTTCGACGATGTCCGCGTGCGCCGGGCGCTTTCGCTGGCGATCGACCGGGAATTCGTCGCCGACGAGATCTGGGCCGGGACGATGCTGCCGGCCTATGGCGTGATCCCGCCCAATATCGGCAATTACGGCGAGCGCGCCGAGGCCGATTTCAAGCTCGCCTCGCCGCTCGACCGCGAGGACGAAGCGAAGAGGTTGCTGGCGGCGGCAGGCTTCGGTCCCGGCGCGCCGCTGCGGCTGCAGCTTCGCTACAACACCACCGACAACAACCGCCGCACGGTGATTGCCATCGCCGAGCAGTGGAAGGCGATCGGCGTCGAGACCTCCTTCATCAACACCGACGGCAAGACGCATTTCGCCTTCCTGCGCGACGGCGGCGATTTCGATGTCGCCCGCTATGGCTGGATCGGCGATTATTCCGACCCGCAGAACTTCCTGTTCCTGTTCCTGAGCGACAACACCGGCTTCAACTCCGGCAAGTACAATAATCCGCAGTTCGACGCGCTGATGAAAGCCGCGGCCGAAGAGACCGACCTCGCCCGGCGCGCCGCGATCCTGCGCGAGGCCGACAGCATCGTCGTGGCGGATGTGCCGTGGATCCCGATCCTGTATTATTCGTCGAAGAACCTGGTCTCGCCGAAGCTTGCCGGTTTCGAGCAGAACCTGCGCGGAGCGCTGCCGACGCGGTTCATGAGCCTGAGGCCTTGAGGCACGAGTTCACCGTCATTGCGAGCTCAGCGAAGCAATCCAGGAGGGCTCACGCAATCCTCTGGATTGCTTCGCTGCGCTCGCAATGACGTGAGGGCGAGCCCTTGCTCCCCTTCATCCTGCGCCGTCTCGCCACAGCGATCCCGACGCTGTTTATCGTCGTCAGCCTGTCCTTCGTGCTGATGCGGCTGGCGCCGGGCGGGCCGTTCGATCTCGAACAGCCGCTGGAAGCCAGCGTGATGGCCAATCTGCGCCGGATCTACCAGCTCGACCAGCCGCTCCATCGCCAGTACCTGACCTATCTCGGCGCGTTGCTGCGCGGCGATTTCGGCCCGTCCTTCTATTTTCGCGACTTCACCATCGGAGAGCTTTTCGCGCAGGGTCTGCCGGTCTCGATGCAGCTTGGAGCCTCGGCGCTGGGTTTGGCCATCGCGATCGGCGGGCCGCTCGGGGCGCTTGCCGCCTTCCGCCAGAACGGCGCGGCCGACCATGCCGTGATGGGCTTCACGACCGCCGGCATCACCATCCCCAATTTCGTCGTCGCGCCGGTGCTGCAGATCGTCTTCGGGTTGATGCTCGCCTGGCTGCCGGTCGGCGGCTGGAATGGCGGGGCGGCGCGCAACATGGTGCTGCCGGTGCTGACGCTGGCGCTGCCGCAGATCGCCGTAATCGCGCGGATGACCCGGGCGGCGATGATCGAGACGCTGCGCGCCAACCACATCCGCACCTTGCGGGCGCAGGGGCTGTCGGGTGCGACGATCGCGCTGCACGCGGCGCGCGGGGCTGCACTACCCGTCGTCTCCTATCTCGGCCCGGCGGCGGCTGCCCTGCTGACCGGCTCCGTCGTGGTCGAGACGATCTTCGCCATACCCGGCATCGGGCGCTATTTCGTCGAGGGCGCGCTCAACCGCGACTACACGCTGGTGATGGGGACGGTCGTCGTCGTCGCCGTCTTCGTCCTCATCTTCAATCTCGTCGTCGATCTGCTCTATGCCCTGCTCGATCCGCGCGTCAGGCTGGAGTGAGCGATGAGCGACACCGCCCTCACGCCGCTTAGCCCCGCCCGCTCGCTCTGGCAGGATGCTGCACTGCGGCTCCGTCGCAACCGCGCCGCCATGACGAGCCTCGTCCTGCTCGGCCTGATCGGCCTCGCCTGCCTGATCGGCCCCTATCTGACCGGTCATCCTTACGACCGCGTCTACCCCGACCATGTCCGCGCCCCGGCTAGCCTTCAGGCCCATCCTCGGGCGGAAGCGATCCCCGCCGCGATCCAGCGCGTCGCGGCGCGGATGCGCGTGGTGGCGGCCGACATCGTCGTCACCGGCGATCGCGTGACCCTGACGCTGTCGGCCTCGCGCCCCGTCGACACGCGGCTGCTGGTCTATTTCGAACGCTCCGACGCCTTCGGGCCGGCGAGAGTCGCCGCGACCGCGCCCGATGGCCGCAAGATCCAGGTCGAGGTTCCGCTCAAGCGACTGCGCTTCCTGTTCGGCACGGACGGCAACGGCCGCGACCTGCTGACCCGCACGCTCGTCGCCGGCCGCGTCTCGCTCGCCATCGGCCTGCTGGCGACGGGCGTGGCGCTCGTCATCGGCGTGGCCTATGGCGCGACGGCGGGCTATCTCGGCGGGCGCATCGACATGCTGATGATGCGCATCGTCGATGTGCTCTACGCCCTGCCCTTCATCTTCTTCGTCATCCTGCTGGTGGTGTTTTTCGGCCGGAACTTCATCCTGATGTTTCTGGCCGTCGGCGCGATCGAATGGCTCGACATGGCCCGCATCGTCAGGGGCCAGACGCTCTCGATCAAGCGGCAGGACTATGTGCTGGCGGCGCAGGCGCTCGGCGTCTCGTCTGGCGGCATCATCAGGCGGCACATCGTCCCCAACACGCTGGGGCCGGTCATCGTCTATGTCACGCTGCTGGTGCCGAAAGTGATCCTGCTGGAGAGCTTCCTGTCCTTTTTGGGTCTGGGCGTGCAGGAGCCGATGACGAGTTGGGGCGTGCTGATCTCTGACGGCGCACGCTCGATCCAAGGCGCATGGTGGCTGCTCGCCTTCCCCGCCGCCTTCCTGGTGACGACGCTGTTTGCCCTCAACTTCCTCGGCGACGGCCTGCGCGACGCGCTTGATCCGAAGGATCGGTGAGGTGACGCCCGTCATCCTCTCCATCCGCGACCTGCATGTCCGCTTCCGCACCAATGACGGCATCGTCGAAGCCGTGCGCGGGATCGACATCGACGTGGCGCAGGGAGATTTCGTCGCCATTGTCGGCGAATCCGGCTCCGGCAAGAGCCAGACCGCGATGGCCGTGATGGGGCTGCTCGCGAGCAATGGCGAGGCGACGGGCTCGGTCTCCTATCGCGGCGCGGAACTGCTCGGCCTGCCGCCCCGCAAGCTCAACACCTATCGCGGCAAGAAGCTCGCGATGATCTTTCAGGAGCCGATGACCTCGCTCGATCCGCTGTTTTCGATCGGCCATCAGATCGCCGCGCCCCTGCGCCGTCACCAGAACCTGTCGCGAAAGGCCGCACGCGCTAGAGCGCTCGACCTGTTCAAGCTCGTCCGCATGCCGCATCCCGAGGCCCGGCTCGACGCCTATCCGCACGAGCTTTCCGGCGGGCAGCGCCAGCGCGTCATGATCGCGATGGCGCTGGCCAACGACCCCGACATCCTGATCGCCGACGAGCCGACGACCGCGCTCGACGTCACGATCGAGGCCGAAATCCTGAGCCTGATTGCGGAGCTGCGGCAGCGGCTGGGCATGGCGGTGATCCTGATCAGCCATGATCTCGGGCTGGTGCGGCGCTATGCCGGCCATGTCCATGTGATGAAGGACGGCGAGATCGTCGAGGGCGGGCCGACGCAGGCGATCTTCCAGGCCCCGACGCATCCCTATACCTGCGCGCTGCTGGCGGCCGAGCCGCATGGGACCAAGGCCCCGCCGCCGGACGGCGCGCCGGTGCTACTGGAGGCACGCGGTCTGCGCGTCAGCTACGATCTCTCGCGCGGCCTGTTCCGGCGCGAGAGGACCATTCTCCACGCCGTCGACGGCGTCGAGCTGACGCTCCGGCGCGGCCAGACCATCGGCATCGTCGGCGAATCCGGTTCCGGCAAGTCGACGCTCGGCAAGGCGGTGCTGCGGCTCCTGCCCTGCTCGGGCAGCATCCGCTTCGAGGATCGCGCCCTCCAGCCGCTCGACCGCGCCGCTATGCGGCCCTTGCGGAACAGCCTGCAGGCGGTGTTCCAGGACCCTTACGGCTCGCTCTCGCCGCGCATGACGGTCGGCGAGATCGTCAGCGAGGGTTTGCTGGTCCATGCGCCGCAGCTCAACCGGGCCGAACGTGACCGGCGCTCCTGCGAGGCGCTGGCCGACGTCTCGCTCGATCCCACCTTGCGCAACCGCTATCCGCACGAGTTCTCCGGCGGCCAGCGCCAGCGCATCGCGATCGCCCGCGCGATGATCCTGCATCCGGCACTGGTTGTGCTCGACGAGCCGACATCGGCGCTCGACCGTACGGTGCAGGCCAGCATCGTCGCGCTGCTGAAGGAGCTACAGGCGCGGCACGCGCTGTCCTATCTCTTCATCAGCCACGACCTCGCCGTGGTGCGCGCCATGGCCGACTGGATCATGGTGATGAAGGACGGCCGCGTGGTCGAGGAAGGGCCGAGCGAGACGCTGTTCGCCGCGCCGCAACAGGACTATACGCAGAGACTGCTGGCGGCGGCGATCAAACATCAGCCCTCATCCTGAGGAGCCGCGAAGCGGCGTCTCGAAGGATGCTCCAGTTGGCGAGGACAGCACCTTCTGGAGCATCCTTCGAGACACGCCTGCGGCGCTCCTCAGGATGAGGGCTGTAGGGTTCAGCCCGCGAGCTTGTCCAACACCTCCGGGTTCATCACCCGGATCGGCTTGCCGTCGAGGAAGGCCAGCACGTTCTCGATGCTTTCGCCGTAATACTCGGCGAAAACCGGCGCGGCCGCATACCCCAGATGCGGCGTCAGCACGGCGTTGGGCAGGCTACGCAGCGGATGATCGGCCGGCAGCGGCTCCTGGCCGTAGACGTCGAGCGCAGCCCTTATCGCGCCGTCCTGCAAGCGAGCCAGCAAAGCCGCCTCATCGACCAGCGGCCCGCGCGCCGTATTGACCAGGCAGGCGCCCGGCTTCATTGCCGCAAGCTCGGCATCGCCGACGAGGCCGCGCGTCCGGTCGGACAGGACGAGGTGCAGCGAAATCACGTCCGAGGTCGCAAACAGCTCCTCTTTCGAGACGCGCCTGACGCCTGCGCCAGCCGCCGTCTCGTCGGTCAGGTTCTGGCTCCAGGCGACAACGTCCATGTCGAAGGCCTTGG
>JBKJSB010000231.1:0-10149 GCA_046593015.1 Allobosea sp. | reverse complement strand
CAAGCTCGGCCGCGAGATGAACCTGTTCCACTTCCAGGAGGAGGGGCCGGGCGTCGTGTTCTGGCATTCCAAGGGCTGGCGGCTGTTCCAGGAGATCCTGACCTATATGCGCCGGCGGCTCGCCGCCGACTACGAGGAGGTCAACGCGCCGCAGATCCTCGACAAGTCGCTCTGGGAAACCTCGGGCCACTGGGGCTGGTACCAGGACAACATGTTCGCGGTGAAGTCGGCCTCGGCCTTCGAGAACCCCAACGACCCGACGCGCGACCAGAAGGTCTTTGCGCTGAAGCCCATGAACTGTCCCGGCCATGTCCAGATCTTCAAGCATGGGCTGAAGAGCTACCGCGACCTGCCGATCCGGCTTGCCGAATTCGGCAATGTCCACCGCTACGAGCCATCGGGCGCGCTGCACGGGCTGATGCGCGTACGCGGCTTCACGCAGGACGACGCGCATATCTTCTGCGCAGAGGAGCATCTCGCGGCCGAGTGCCTGAAGATCAACGAGTTGATCCTCTCGGTCTATGCCGATTTCGGCTTTACCGACGATCTCGTCATCAAGCTCTCGACACGGCCCGACAAGCGCGTCGGCACCGACGCCATGTGGGACCATGCCGAGGACGTGATGAACCGCGTTCTGGTCGAGATCGCCGAACAGTCGGGCGGCCGCATCAAGACCGAGATCAACCCCGGCGAGGGGGCCTTCTACGGGCCGAAGTTCGAATACGTCCTGCGCGACGCCATCGGGCGCGACTGGCAATGCGGCACGACGCAGGTCGATTTCAACCTGCCGGAACGCTTCGGCGCGTTCTATATCGGCTCCGATGGCGAGAAGAAGACGCCGAGCATGGTCCACCGCGCCATCTGCGGCTCGCTGGAGCGCTTCACCGGCATCCTGATCGAGAACTTCGCCGGCCATTTTCCGCTCTGGCTCGCGCCCGAGCAGATTCTGGTCTGCCCGATCACCTCGGAGGCCGATGCTTACGCTGAGGACGTCACGATCGCCTGCATGAACGCCGGCCTGAGGGCGCGCGCCGATCTTCGCAACGAGAAAATCAGCTATAAGGTGCGCGAGCATTCGCTGGCCAAGGTCCCGGTGATCCTGGCGGTCGGCAAGCGCGAGGCCGAGGAGCGCACGGTTACCGTGCGCCGGCTCGGCAGCCAGGCGCAGACGGTGATGTCGCTGACGGAGATGATCGCGGCGATGACGGACGAGGCGACGCCGCCTGATCTGAAGCGGGCGAAGGCGGCGCGGGCCGGCTGACCTCCTCCGTCATTGCGAGGAGCGTAGGCGCCGAAGCAATCCAGAGGGCGTAGAGCGCGCGACTCTGGATTGCTTCGCTACGCTCGCAAAGACGGTTAGGGCGGTGCGGCCGCCTCTCGCCGAATCCCCATTCCGCATGCCAGATTGCCGCACATGCTGACCGGTTCCTATCACAAGCGACTCGAAGCCGACCTGAGCCGCTGGGTCGGGGAGGGGCTGGTCTCAGCCACGAGCGCGACCACGATCCGGCAATCGCTGGCGCGCGATGGCGGTTTCAGGCTGCCCGGCCTGCTTGGCCTGTTCGGCGGTCTGTTGATCGCCTCCAGCGTCGCGGCCTTCGTCGCGGCGAACTGGGAGGAGATGCCGCGACTGGTGAAGCTCGGGATGATCCTCGTCGGGATCGTCGGTGCGCTCGTCATCGCGGCAAGGCTCGAGGCGAAGGGCTCGACGATGGGCGCCAACGCGGCCTCGACCTGCGCCGTGCTGATTTTTGCTGCCGGCGTCGCGCTGGTCGGGCAGATGTATCATCTGCCGACCGACTGGCCGGCCGGGGCCTTCCTGATCGCGCTCGGCGCGCTTGCGGTCGCGGTGCTGCTGCGCTCGGACGGCGCGCTGATCGTCGCCTTCATCGCGCTCGCGAGCTGGAGCGGCGGGCGCTGGATCGAGCAGCAGGGCGCGCCGCACTGGCCGTTCTTCGTCCTGTTCCTGCCCGCTTTCTGGCTGGCGCTCGGCCGGCCGAGCCGCCTCGTCCATCACATCGCCGTGCTGGTGTTGGCGGGCTGGCTCGCGCTGGTTCCCGGCGACTGGATCAACGGCAATTTCGATTACGGTCTGATCGCCTATGGGCTCGCCGTCTCCGTCGTCTTCATCGCCGTCGGCGCGCTGGCGCTCGACCGGGGACTGCCGCCGCTCCTCACCGCCTTGCTGCCGTGGGGGCTGGTTGGCCTCTCGGTCGCGCTCTGCATCGAACTCGTCCGCATTCTCGACACCAGCCTGTCGGGCGCGGGCAAGGGCGGCGTGGCGATCTACCTCGCCTACCTCGTGGCCGTTCCGGCGAGCGCGGGCCTTGCGCTGCTGGTGCGCGAAAGGCGCTTCGCCTGGGCGCTGGCCGGGGCGCTGCTGCTCGCGCTGCTGATCCCGCTCGTGTTCTGGAGCGGCGGCGTCGTGACCTTGCCCGGCAAGGTGGTCGTCGCGAGCCTGATCCTGCTGATCGCCATCGCCAAGGTCGCCGCCGGCGCGGCCGGCGGCATGCGCCGTCTGACGGGAGCGGGGTCGGCCCTGTTCTTCATCGCCGTCATCATCCTGCTGTGGCAGACCATCGGCACTCTGCTCGACCAGTCGCTGTTCTTCCTCGTGGGCGGCGCGGCCCTTCTGGGGATGGCGTCGCTGACGCGGCGGCTCGTCGCGCGCTTCGGAAAACCACCGAGAGAGCCGGCATGATCGCAGTTCCCTCGCTCGACGGCGTGACCGCCCGCGTGCCTGTTCTGTGGCGCGCGATCGCCGCCATGTTTGTGCTCTGCGCGCTGATCCTGCTCGTGGTCGAGAGCCGGGCGCGCATCCTGCGCTCGGGCGTCGAGATCCGCTTGAAGACCGCGCCGGTCGATCCGCGCGACCTGTTTCGCGGCGACTATGTCGTGCTCGGCTACGAGATCGGCACTATCGACCTCGCGACGGTTGCCGGCGACCGCGATTTCAGCCGCGGAGATGCGATCCATGTCCAGCTCGCGCAGGACGGCGAAGGCTTTTCGCGCGTCGCGGGCGTGTTCAAGGGCAAACCGGCCGGCACTGGCCCCATCATTGCTGGCCAGGTCCGGACGGCGAGTGCGATGCGGCTGACCGTCAGCTACGGGCTCGAAAGCTATTTCGTGCCCCAGGGCAGCGGGCGCGTGATCGAGCGCACCGAGCGCAAGCGCATCGAGATCGTCGCCGCCGTGTCGTCCTCGGGGGAGGCCGCGATCAAGCGGCTCCTGATCGACGGCAAGCTGGTCCATGCCGAGCCGCCCTACTGACGACCATGGTTTCGGCGCCCGCCTCCCTGACCCAGAGGAACACGCGCTTGTGATCGCGCGTTGAATCTCTCGTGATCAAGTGTTTATGGCCTCGTCAACATTCCGCCTTATATGAACGCCAGATGAACGGTACTGTCGGTTTTCGTTCATGTTGGTCATTGGCGGTTTCCGCCCGACACAAGGCTCGGTTCGTGACGCAGGCGGTCTCATTCGGCCAGTTTCTCGCGTTCGGCGGCTCGCAGGCCGCCGCCGCGACGCGTCCTGCCCGCGACGCCCGGATCGACGTGATCCGTGGTCTCGCCCTGCTGTTCATCTTTATCAACCACATGCCGGGCCACGTCGTCGCCGGCTTCATGCCGCATAATTTCGGCTTCTCCGACGCCGCCGACACCTTCGTGCTGCTGGCCGGCGTGTCGGCGACGCTGGCCTATGGCGGGGTGATCGACCGCGACGGGGTGCTGGCGGGCGCGCGCAAGATCGGCGCTCGGCTGTGGACGCTCTATGTCGCGCATGCCGCCGTCTTCCTGCTGGTCTGCGCCATCGTCGCGACCGCTGTCGTGCAGACCAAGAACCCCCTCTATCTCGAAGCGATCAACATCCATTCGTTGTTCAGCCAGCCGGTGCAGGCGATTTTTGATGCGCTGACGCTGCGCTACCAGCCCTATTATCTCGACATCCTCCCGCTCTACATCGTTCTGCTCGGATTGTTTCCGGCGATCTATGTGGGCCTGCGTTTCAGCCCGCTGCTGACGCTTGCCGCCTCCTTTACGCTCTGGTTCTGCGCCGGAACCTTCGGCCTGAATCTGCCCAATGCCGGCGCGGGCGGCTGGTTTTTCAATCCCTTCGCCTGGCAGCTCGTCTTCGTCCTCGGCATGCTGATCGGCCGCGCAGCGCAGCTTGGTCTGAGCGCGCCGCGCCTGCGCCTCGTCGATGCGGTCGCGCTCGCCTTCCTGCTGTTTGCGCTGGCGATCAAGACATCGTCGGGCAATCCGTTCGGCATCGCCGTGCTGAACGACTGGATCGATCAGGTGCAGCTCGGCACCGACAAGACCAATCTCGCCTTCGCACGGGTTGCGCATGTACTGGCGCTGGCATGGCTGGCGATCCGCTATCTGCCGGCGGGCGGTGCGTTGCTCGCCAGCGGAGCGGGCCGATTGCTCGCCCATGCAGGCCGCCACTCGCTTGAGGTCTTCTGCGTCGGCATCGTGCTCTCGATCGCCGGACAGATCGTGATGGCCGAGACCGGTTTCGCGCTCCGCGTGCAGTTGCTGATTTCACTGGTCGGCGCTATGATGCTGCTGGGTCTCGGGGCATTTCTGTCTTGGTTCAAGGCGTCAAGCAAAACACGCAAGGTCGATGCTGGCCTGCAGGCATCCGACCTGTCGCCGCAGCGCTCCTGATCGCAGGCCTACTGGCCGGCGAGTCTTTGGCCGGGCCAATGACACTTGCCGACAAGAGCGATCTGCGCTGCCGCTTCGGCGCGACCCAGCAACCCTTCCAGCCGATGTTGCCGGCCGCTTCCCGGACGCTGCGGGATACCGGCGCTCTGACCATCGTCGCGCTCGGCTCCTCGACCACCGAGGGCTCCGGCGCAAGCTCCACCGACAAGAGCTATCCGGCCGTGCTGGAAGCCGAACTCAAGCGCCGCCTGCCTGACCGCGAGATCAAGGTCGTCAACAAGGGTATCGGCGGCCAGTCGGCCTATGACATGCTGTTGCGCATGGAAGCCGACGTGATCGAGACCAAGCCTTCGATCGTGATCTGGCAGACCGTCGTCAACGACGCAATCCGCCATGTCGGCGAGGACAAACTCGCCAAAATCCTGACCAAGGGCATCAAGAAAGTTCAGGACGCCGGCATCGACATGGTCATGATGGACCTGCAATGGCTTCCGCGCGAGGACCGTTATCCAAAATACGATGATTACCGCAAGGTTCTGACCAGGACCGCCGACGAGCATGGCGTCTCGATCTTCCCGCGCTATGCGATGATGAAGAACTGGGCGCGCTCGAAGCAGTTCACCGATGCCGAACTGGTCGGCATGGACGGGCTGCACATGGTCGATGCGAGCTATCGCTGCCTTGCCGTACGCGTCGCCGACGGCATCGTCAGCGCGCTGACCGGCGCCAAGCCCGAATTCGCAGAAGCGCCCAAGCCGATCAACTGAGACGAGCCGGCGAACCGGGACGGCTTCACCGCGCCAGCACCTCGATATCGCGATCCGAGCCCGTCTCGACCTTGAAGTCGCGGGAAAAGACGCGGCCTTCCTGCCGTGCGATCAGGACATAGTCACCCTCTGCCAGGATGACCTGCGGAAACGCGCCGATCGCCTCGCGGATGACGTCGCCGCCCGGCGTTAGCACGCTGAAGGCCGTGCCAGCGAAGGCCTCGCCGCCGGCGGCCGCGACGAGCTTCAGGGTCACGCGCGCGGCGCGGTGATGCAGTGTGGCATCGGTGACCTTGCCGGCTTCGATCTTGACGTCGGCGCGCTGGATCGCGTTCGAATCGCCATAGGTCGAAACGACGTGATAGGTGCCCTCGGGCAGGCGAATGATCTCGCCGGCCCTGGCGTTGCCGACGACGAGCCGGCCTTCGGAATTGCCCTGCAGCGGCACGAACACCGAAAAATTCAGCAGCGCCGCCGAGATCGGATTGTCGCCGATCGAGCCGGCCAGAGAGAGAGCGCCGGCGCTGATCGCGATCTGGTCGCGCCCGCCTTGCGGCCCCAGCGTGACGCGCTTGGTGCCGCTGGCGAAGCCATAGGCGGCGTGAAGCAGGTAGGAGCCCGGCTCCAGCGCAAAAACGGGCTCGGCGTCGTTGGAGCGGGCGACGATGCGCGGCGGCGAGCCATCGGCGGTCTCAGCCAGCACGCGCCAGACCAGCCCTGAGCGGATCGGCTTGCGGTCGTTGGCGAACTGCGCGCTGAGCGTCAGCGGGACGGTGGCGGTCACCGAGCCTTGCGGGGCTCCCGGCACGATCGCGGCCGGAGGGGGCTGCAGCACCGGGGCCTGCGCCGACGCTGGTAGTGTGGTCAGCAGCACGGCTGCGAACACCGCCGCCAGGCCAGACCCGCTGGCGATCCTTGCCGTCATTGCGAATGCGTCCAGTTCAAACATGAGCGTGCCTCGCGACGCCCCTGCGCCAGGCTCTGAGCAGGTTCGCTTGTCCTCATCATGGCGAAGCACTAGGTCTCGACATGTTCTCCAACCCGGACGCTTCATGACCGATACGCTCGCCCTGCTCAAGCTGCGCCGTTCTGTGCCGCCGCAATTCCTCTCCGCGCCGGCCCCCGACGCCGCCCAACTCGACCAACTCCTGACCATCGCCGCGCGCGTGCCCGACCATGGCAAACTCGCGCCCTGGCGCTTCATCGTCTTCGAGGGCGAGGCGCGCGACAAGGCCGGCGACATCGTGGCGGCGGCCTTCAAGGCGCGCAATCCCGACGCCGACTCCGAGAAGATCGCCTTCGAGCGCAATCGCCTGAGGCAGGCCCCGGTGATCGTCGCGGTGGTCTCGAAGGCGGCGACCCATCCCAAGATCCCGGTCTGGGAACAGGAATTGTCGGCCGGCGCGGTCTGCATGACGATGCTGGTCGCGGCGCAGGCGATGGGTTTTGGCGCGTGCTGGCTGACCAACTGGTTCTCGTTCGACACGGCCGTGCTCGCGGCCTTTGGGCTCGGCGCGGAGGAGCGTATCGCGGGTTTCATCCATATCGGCACGGCCGAGACCGTGCCGGCCGACCGGGAACGGCCCGCGCTTGCCGACATCGTCAGCCGGTTCGGAGCCTGAGAGCCATGATCTACTCCACTGCCTTGCAGGATCACGGCCTGCCGCATGATCCGTTCAAGGCGATCGTGACGCCGCGTCCGATCGGCTGGATCACGGCGCTTTCGGCCAAGGGCGAGGTCAATCTCTCGCCCTACAGCTTCTTCAATGCGGTCTCTTCGCGCCCGCACATCGTGATGTTCTCGTCCGAGGACAAGAAGGACGCCGTCGCCTTCGTCGAGGAGACCGGCGAATTCACCTGCTCGATCGTCAGCAAGGCGCTGGCGCAGCAGATGAACATGACATCGGCGCCGCTGCCGCGGGGGACAAGCGAATACGCTCATGCCGGGCTGGAGATGGCTCCGTCCAGATACGTCAAGCCGCCGCGCGTGGCGGCCAGCCCGGCCGCGCTCGAATGCAAGCTGCTCTCGGTCCAGCAGCTCAGCGACCTCGACGGCAAGGCGCTGCCGCGCTGGATGGTGCTGGGCCAGGTGGTCGGCATCTACATGGACGATGCCTGCATCCGCGACGGCCGTTTCGACACCGCCGCCGCCAACCCGATCGCGCGCTGCGGCTATGCCGACTATGCCGAGGTCGATAAGCTCTTCTCGATCATCCGCCCGCCCGGAGGGTGAGGAGAGGCGATTTGCGGCAGCCCTACGAGCCTGACGACGACTGGAGGATGACCGTCAACCTGCTGGCGGTGATCGCAGCCCTGCTCGTGCTCGGCGCGGGGGTGTGGCTGATCTTCGAACTCGACCGGGCGCGGAAAGCGCAGGACTGCCTGTCGTCGACCATGCGCGCCTGCCGGCAAATAAGGACCTAAAGCGGCCCGCTCGCTTTGTAGTCGCCCATCTTTTCAAGCGCCGCATTGATCGTCGCCGCATCCATGGACACGCCTGCCGGGAGGGTTAGGCGTGGCGGATCAAGCGTCACCACCGCGCCCGGCGCGAGCGCCGCCACGGCCTTCTGGGCGCGGGAGGCGCAGCCGCCGCAATGCATGCCTTCGATCGCGAAAACCTGAGTCATCGGAATCACCTCCGGAGATCTATTCAGCCAGTTTCTCGGCGCGGGCCTTGAGGCGCTGCGCCCTGATCAGATGGGGACGATCGAGCATTTCGCCATCGAGCCCGATCACGCCCATTCCGGGATTGGCGGCGAACAATGCGATGATCGCCTCGGCCTTGGCGAGTTCGGCAGGCGACGGCGCGAAGACCGCGTTGGCTATCGGGACCTGCGCCGGATGGATCGCCATCTTGCCGGTGAAGCCGTCGCGTCGTGCGGCGACGCATTCCGCCCTGAAACCCTCGTCGTCGCGGAAATTGGTGAAGACGGTGTCGATCGCGTCGACCTGAGCCGAGGCGGCCGCAAACAGCGTCAGCGAGCGGGCCAGGCGATAAGGGTCGGTATAGCTGCCGTCGGTCAGGCGGTTGGTCTCGGCGCCGAGATCGGCAGACAGGTCCTCCGCGCCCCAGGTCAGGGCAGCGAGCCGATGCGTCGCGCCGGCATAGCTGGCGAGGCCAAAAATGCCGCGCCCGGTCTCGGTCGCGATCGGGATGATGCGCGTGCCGCCATCGGGCAGGTTCCCTTCCGCCTCGCGCACGGCGATCTTGGCGGCGAGATGGCCGGCATCGACGCCGCCCTCGGCCTTGGGCAGCATGATGGCGTCGGGAGCGCCCGGCATGACCGCGTCGAGATCGGCCTCGGTCAGTCCGGTCGAGAGCGCGTTGATGCGCACGATCAGCAACGGTCGTTTGGCCTGTGCGCGCACGCTCATCAGGAACTCGAGCGTGGTCGCGCGGGCGTGGGGCTTGGCGTCGAGCGCGACCGAATCCTCAAGGTCGAGGATCAGCGCGTCAGCGCCGCACTCCAGACCCTTCTGTTGCTTCCTGGGGCTGTCGCCCGGCACGAACAGGAGGGAACGCATGCCGTTCAGACCGCGATCGTGGCGGGAGCGGGGTGCTTGCGCATGAAGGCCTGCCGGCGGCACTGCGCGACCAGCGTGCCATCCTGCTTGTAGGCCTTGTGCTGGAACTCGACGATGCCGGCATCGGGACGCGAGCGCGACTCGCGCTTGGCGACGATCTCGGTGGTGCAGTTGATCGTGTCGCCCTCGAAGAGCGGGGCCGGGAAGGTGACGTCGGTCATGCCGAGATTGCCGATCGTGGTGCCGATCGTGGTGTCGTTGACCGAGATGCCGATCATCAGGCCGAGCGTGAACATCGAGTTCATCAGCGGTTTGCCCCATTCGGTCTCGGTCGCGCAGAAATGTGCATCGATATGAAGCGGTTGCGGGTTCAGCGTCATGTTGGAGAACAGCATGTTGTCCATCTGGGTGACGGTCCGGGTGATGCCGTGCTCGATCAGCGCGCCGACCTGGAAATCGTCGAAATAGATGCCGCCGCGCTTGTGCCGCTTGAGTTCGGTCATGTGATGCATCTCCCGGATTGTGGGCGGCATGGCAAAAGGCCTGCCGGTTCCTGTGCTTAACGGTTCGCTTACCATAATCGGTCCACTCTCCACAGGCGCTTCCGCGACATGACGCCAAGCATCTGGCGGCAGGCACCCGGCGGCAGGCTTGCGCCCGAGAGTTTCGATGTTCCTGTTCTCCACCCCGCAGACCACCGAGACGCAGACGCCGAACCCGGTGGTCTCCGCCATCCGCGAGGGAGCGGAGAGGACCGGTGCGGGTTTCGACTATCTGCTCAAGACAGCGCAGCGGGAATCGGCGCTGGCGCCCGATGCCAAGGCCAAGACCTCGAGCGCGACCGGGCTGTTCCAGTTCATCGAACAGACCTGGCTCTCGATGGTCAAGCAGGAGGGGCCGAAACAGGGGCTTGCCTCCTATGCAAGCGCGATCAGCGAAGGCGAGAACGGCCGCCTGACGGTGAGCGACCCCGCAGCCCGCGAAAAGATCCTGCAGCTGCGCAACGATCCCCAGGTCTCGGCCGTGATGGCCGGAGCGCTGACGCAGAAGAACCGCGACCAGCTCAACGCGAGTCTGGGCCGGCAGCCCAATGCCGGCGAGCTCTACATGGCCCATGTGCTGGGCGCGCGCGGCGCCTCCGAGCTGATCCAGACGGCCATGAGCGATCCGACGCGTAGCGCCGCGAA
>JBKJSB010000141.1:0-3736 GCA_046593015.1 Allobosea sp. | reverse complement strand
AGACCGTAGTCGCGCGCCGAGACGCGGGCGACCCGCCGGGGCGGGCGCGGCGCCTCGTAAGAGTCGCGATAGCCGTAGCCGCGGCCATAGACCGGGCCGTAGGATCCGTAGTTCTCGACTTCCTCGTAGACATAGTATTGCGCGGCGGCAGGGCCGGCAGTCCCAAGCGCCCCGGCGAAGGCCAGGCCGATAAGCGCGCCGCGCGTCGGGCGTTTCGCGAGAGTCCCGCGAATCGAAACAAGCTGCATGTCGTCATCCCCAGGGTGACTGATCCGAAGGTTTCAGTCTTCCTTAGGGATTGCGGCGCGCGTGGGGCGCAAATCCGTGCGGATTGAGCGTCGTCAGCGGTTCAGCAGTGAAGCCAACCGATCCACCATCTCAGCCTGCGTCGCAAACGACATCACGAAGCGGCCGACGATCTCGCCTGCCGCAAGCGGCGCATCGGCGGGAAGCGCCCTGTCGGACCAGGCGATATAGCCGACGCCGGCCTGCGCCAGCCTCGCCTGAAGGTCCGGTGACAAGACCAGAAACACTTCATTGGCCTGGCAGGGCCAGGCGAGGCGGACGGCCCCGCTGGCGGCAACCGAATCGGCCAGCCTGCGCGCCATCGCATTGGCGTGGCGGGCGAGCTCCAGCCAGTGACCGCCGCCGAGCAGGCCTTCGAACTGCGCGCCGATCAGCCGGCCCTTGGAGAGGGTATGGCCGGCGCGCTTTCGCCGCCATTTCAACTCGCCCGCCTGCGCGGGATCGAAAAAGATCACGGCTTCCGCCGCCCAGGCCCCATTTTTGGTGCCCCCGAAGGAGAGCACGTCGAGGCCGGCCTTCCAGGTGATCTCGGCCGGCGTGCAGCCAAGCGTGACGAGCGCGTTGGCGAAGCGCGCCCCGTCCATGTGGAGTTTCAGGCCGCGCGCGGTCACCGCGTCCCTGAGCGCCCGGATCTCGGCCGGCGTGTAGATCATGCCGCATTCGGTCGCCTGCGTGATCGCCAGAGCCTGTGGCTGGACCTGATGCAGCGCGCCCTCGCGAAAACGGGCGAGAACCTGCGCCACGCTGCCGGGGGTAATCTTGTTGCCGGTTCCCGGCAGCCCGATCAGCTTGGCTCCGTCGCTGAAAAATTCCGGCGCGCCGCATTCGTCATCGGCGACATGGCTTTCCTCATGGGTGATCACCGCCCCCCATGGCCGCGTGATGCTGGCGAGCGCCAGCGCATTGGCCGCCGTGCCGCTGGCGACGAGGAAGACCGCGACCTCGCGCTCGAAGATGTCGGCAAACAGCGCCTCGACCCGCTTCGTCCAGGCGTCGGTTCCGTAAGCCGAGGCCGCGCCGTCATTGGCGGCTGCGATCGCCGCCATGACCGGAGCGCTCGCGCCGGCCGTGTTGTCGCTGATGAAGTTCATGGACGCAGCGATAGCGGTCGGCCGCGGCCGCGCCAAGCGCCTCAGCGCAGGACAGCCCCGACCAGCAGGACGAGCGCTGTAATCAGGATCACCGTGAACGTCGCCGCCATGCCGAAGACGCGGAAGCGGAAATCCTCGCTCGGATCGGAAACGCCCCAGGCGTGAGCTGCGCGGCCGATGAGCAGAGCGAGGCAGAGACCGTGAAGCAACAGCGCGGGCGCGCCGCGCAGCTCGGCCAGCGCCAGAAGCAGCAACGCGAAAGGGGGCATATTCGGCGAAGTTGGCGTGGACCCGCATACGCCGCTCCAGCCCCGCATCGCCGCCTGCACCGATGGCGACCTTGCCGCTGCGCCGCGCGCCGGTCACGCGCAGCGACAGGGCAACGAACAGCAAAGCGAGAAGCGCGGCATAGACCGGTACGATGGCGATCGACATCTGAGGTTGCTCCGATTGGCGGCGCTGCCGAGGTAGGTCAGGCGTTCGCCGGACCAGAGGCCGGCGGCAAGATGTATGCGCGTGGCCGGCCGGAGCATGCCTGAAGTGTCGGGATGAAGCATGACATCGCAACATTATTTCAAAATGCGCCGAAATCGCCTCTTGTGCGCAGATTGGAATTCTGGCAAATTCATCGCAATAGGACAGTGTTGCTGTCCCATTTTCACCGCGCCGGCTGCGAGGCTTCAAGCTCTGCGCCGGATGCCTGCAACGGAGCGGACGGATGACGAGGGGGACGGCCGACAACGCCAAAACCAATCGCACGCGCGCCGCCCGCAAAGCGGCGGCTTAAGACAGGCGCGACGGGCAGCGAGCCCAGGCGCCTGCGGAAGACGCGGGCGCCCTCCAGACAGCGCAAGCCACCTTCCGACATGAAGACGATACGGCCGGGTTGGCCTCATCCTTGCTGTCGATCCTGACCGGGTCGATTGCGGACGAGCCTGCGCTGGACGAAGTGGACTCGATGGCCCGAATTGGCGGAAGCTGGCGCGGACCTGCAAGCGGGGTTTGACGATGAGCGAGATCAGCAAGGCGAGCGTGGCGGCCGCCGCGGCGGCGTTTCCTGCGGTGCGCGACCCGGCGATGCCGGAGCGGCAGGGCCTCTACGACCCGTCCTACGAGAAGGATTCCTGCGGCGTCGGCTTCATTGCCGACATGAAGAACCGCAAGACCCACGCCATCGTCGCGCAAGGCCTGCAGATCCTGCACAATCTCGACCATCGCGGCGCGGTCGGGGCAGATCCCAAGCTCGGCGACGGCTGCGGCATCCTCACCCAGATCCCGCATCGCTTCTTCACCGAGGAATGCGCGAAGATCGGCATCACGCTGCCGGAGCCCGGCGACTACGCCATCGGCCAGTTCTTCATGCCGCAGGACGCAGGCGCGCGCGCCGTCTGCGAGGACATCGTCGCCCAGACGATCGAGGAGGAGGGCCAGATTTTCCTCGGCTGGCGCGACGTGCCGGTCGATTCGTCTGATCTCGGCGAGGCGGTGCGCGAAAGCGAGCCGCGGCATCGCCAGATCTTCATCGGGCGCGGGCCGGGCGTCACCGACGCCGACGATTTCGAGCGCAAGGTCTTCGTTCTGCGCAAGTCCGTCTCCAACAAGGTCTACAAGCAGCAGGATCGCTCGACCGCGACGTATTACCCGGTCTCGATGTCGGCGCGCACCATCGTCTACAAGGGCATGGTGCTGGTCACGCAGCTCGGCTCCTACTTCAAGGACCTGACCGACGAGCGCTTCGAGAGCGCGATCGCGCTCGTCCACCAGCGCTTCGCCACCAACACCTTCCCGTCCTGGCGGCTGGCCCATCCCTACCGGATGGTCGCCCATAACGGCGAGATCAACACCCTGCGCGGCAACGTCAATTGGATGGCGGCGCGACAGGCTTCGGTCGATTCCGAGCTGTTCGGGGCCGATATCTCGAAGCTCTGGCCTATCTCCTATGAAGGCCAGTCCGACACGGCCTGCTTCGACAACGCGCTCGAATTCCTGGTCCAGGGCGGCTATTCGCTGGCGCATGCCATGATGATGCTGGTGCCCGAGGCCTGGAACGGCAACCCGCTGATGGATGAGGAGCGGCGCGCCTTCTACGAGTATCACGCGGCGCTGATGGAGCCCTGGGACGGGCCGGCCGCGATCGCCTTCACCGACGGCCGCCAGATCGGCGCGACGCTCGACCGCAACGGCCTGCGGCCCGCGCGCTATCTCGTCACCGAGGACGGCATCGTCGTGCTGGCGTCCGAGTTCGGCGTGCTGCCGATCCCGGAGGAGAAGATCGTCCAGAAGTGGCGGCTGCAGCCCGGCAAGATGCTGCTGATCGACCTTGACCAAGGCCGCATCAT
>JBKJSB010000283.1:0-8321 GCA_046593015.1 Allobosea sp. | reverse complement strand
CAGGCCCAGCGCAACGCGACGCCCGAGCCCGGCCGCGCCCCGCCGATGCCGCGCGGCGTCCCGTCCATCATCCAGAACTGACGCAGACCAGCCGGCCGATTCAGGGTTTGGCAAGAGTTTGCCTGGCACCTCTGTCGGGGAGGGAGTGCCGTCATGAGTGATTCAGTCGCCATCGCGCAGGGTTTTGCCGCGTCGCAGGCCGCCTCGACGCGGCAGGCGCTGCAGACCGAGATCGTGCGCCAGCAGGCCGGGGCCGAGCAGGCGTTGGTCGAACTGCTCCAGCAGAGCGCCGAACAGTTGAAGGCGTCGCTGCCGGCCGGGCAGGGTCAGGCCGTCGACATCTCCGCCTGAGCCAGTCCGCCGCGAGCACGGTTGACCTGCCGGCAGGCTGAGGCGCAGCCTTGTCGCATAACCGTCATGCAGGCTGGCTAGCCGAAGAGGCTTGAACCCCGCCATCGGCGGTTCGGGAGTCTCCCATGCGCAAAGCCCTCGTCACGCCGCTCGCTCTGGCCGGCCTCGCCTCGCTGGTCTTGACCGGGGCGGCCTCGGCCGAGCCGATGTTCAACCGGATCGGCACCTTCTCCGTGCCGCTGAACCTGCCGGCGGGCCGCGATCCGAAAACCAAGTCGGTCGCCGAGATCATTGCCGCCAACGAGGCCGGCACGCTGCTGGCCTATACCGACGGCGAACAGAAGGGCGTCGGCCTGATCGACATCACGGACGCGGCCGCGCCCAAGCCCGCCGGCTTCGTGCCGGTCGGCGGCGAGACCACCTCGCTGGTCATTCTGGGTCAGCGCGCTTTCGTGGCGGTCGTCACCTCGGGCGACAACTTCAAGGAGCCCGCCGGCCGTCTCGCCACCATCGACCTCGCGACGAAGCAGGTCGTCGCCACCTGCGATCTCGGCGGCCAGCCGGATTCGATCACGCTGAGCAAGGACAAGAGCAGGCTCGTCATCGTCATCGAGAACGAGCGCGACGAGAAGCTCGACAAGGGCGCGCTGCCGCAACTTCCCGCCGGGAACCTGACGCTGATCGGCGTAAAGGATGGGCAGGCCGACTGCGCCTCGCGGCAGGTCGTCGATCTCACCGGTCTGGCGGCGGTCGAGCCGACCGATCCGGAGCCCGAATTCGTCGACGTCAACGCCGACGGGCTCGCGGTGGTGACGCTGCAGGAAAACAACCACATCGTTCTGGTCGACACCAGGACCGGCAAGGTCGCGGGGCATTTTTCCGCCGGCAGCGTCGATCTCAAGGGCATCGACAAGACCCGCGACGGCAGGATCAATCCGGTCGAGGAACTGAAGGGCGTCGCCAGCGAGCCCGATTCGGTGCGCTGGCTCGACAATGACCGCTTCGTCACCGCCAATGAGGGCGACTGGAAGGGCGGCTCGCGCGGTTTCACCATCTTCCGCAAGGACGGCGCGGTCGAGTTCGATTCAGGCGCGGCGACCGACCATGTCGCGATGCGGCTCGGGCATTATCCCGAGCGCCGTTCGGCCGCCAAGGGCAGCGAGCCCGAGGGCATCGAGGTCGGGATCTATGGTGCTGACCGGCTGATCTTCGTCGGGCTCGAGCGCGCCTCGCTGGTGCTGGTCTACAGGGACGAGGGGCCGGGTCGCCCGCCGCGCTATCTGCAGGCGCTGGCAGGCGGCATCGCGCCCGAGGGTCTGGTCGCGATCCCGCAGCGCAATCTGTTCGTCACGGCCTCGGAGGCCGATCTGGTCGCGAAGGACGGGCCGCGCTCGGTGGTGACCCTCTATCAGCGCAGCGAGGCCCCGGCCGCCTATCCGACCATCGTCTCCGTCGATCTCGACGGCGCACCCCTCGGCTGGGGCGCTTTGTCGGGGCTCGCGGCGCATGCGACGACGCCCGGCCGGCTCTTCGCCGTCACCGACGGCGCCTATCAGCCCTCGCGCATCCTCGAGATCGACGCCACGCAGATGCCGGCCCGGATCACCGGGGCGCTGACCGTGACGAAGGACGGCAAGCCCGCCGCCTTCGATCTGGAAGGCATCGCGACGCGGCCCGCCGGCGGTTTCTGGCTCGCCTCGGAAGGCAATCCGGAGCGCAAGGACAAGCCGACCGGAAATCTGCTCCTGCGCGTCTCCGCGACAGGCGCGGTCGAGGAGGAGATCGCCCTCCCGGAGGCGCTCGCCGCGCAGGCGACCCGTTTCGGTTTCGAGGGCGTCGCGGTCACGGGGCAGGGCGCAGACGAGACGCTGTGGATCGCCGTGCAGCGCGAATGGAAGGACGATCCGAAGGGCAAGGCGAAGCTTTTGTCCTACAAGCCGGCGACGAAGAGCTGGGGCGTGCTGCACTACCCGCTGAGCGCGCCTGCCGCCGGAGCCTGGATGGGCCTGTCGGAATTGACCGCGCTCGGCGACGACCGCTTCGCCGTGATCGAGCGCGACAACCGTTTTGGCGCTGGCGCGGTGAAGACGCTCGCGACCTTTTCGCTCAAGGGCCTGACGCCGGCGGCGATCGGGGCGGCAAACATCCCGACGGTCAATAAGACGCTCCTGCGCGACCTGACGCCGGACCTGATGAAGCTCGGCGGCTACGGGCTCGACAAGGTCGAGGGCATGAGCGTCGACAGCGCGGGCAACCTCTTCGTCGTCACCTACAATGACGGCGTCGACGATTCCTCGGGCGAGACGCAGTTCTTCGCCTTCGGCAAAATCGCGCCCTGAGCGCCGCGCATTCGCTTCAAGACGAAGCGCATCCCCTTCCCCCCGCTTGCGGTGGGGAAGGGTTAGGGATGGGGGGCCGAGCGACCGGGTGAGCCGAAGCGATCGACGCCGTGCCCAGTCTAACCGCCCCCCACCCCAACCCTCCCCACCGCAAGCGGGGGGAGGGAGTTGAGAGAGCGCAGCGCCTCGCAGAAAATGGCAGCGATGCCTTGTCGCTACCGGCTTCAGCCCCGCCCGCCGAGCGCGACCCGCGTCGCCTCGTCAGCCGGGAAGAAAGCCTCGATCGCCAGCTCCGACAAGGTGATGTCGACCGGCGTGCCGAACACCGTCGTCGTCGAGAAGAAGGACAGCACTGCCTCGCCGAGCCGCAACTGCAGCGGCACGACGATGCCGGGCTCCTGTTCGGGTTCGGGGGCCTTGCTTTTGCCGCTGCTCTTGCGCGGGGTTGGCGCATCGGGGGCTGGATAGCCCGACAGTTCCTCCAGCAGCGCCGCCAGAACCGGATCGGCGGTGGCCCGGATTTGCTGGCGCAGCCGCGCCAGGATGTGATGTCGCCATTCGCCGAGATTGACGATAGCCGGCGCGAGCCCGCCCGGATGGAGGCTGAGTCGCAGCACGTTGACCGGCCCGCGCAGCAGCGCGGGGTCGCTCGCCAGCCCGAGCAGCGGCGGCACGGCGGCGTTGGCGGCCAGCAAGGTCCAGTGCCGGTCGACCGCCAGCGCCGGGTAGGGCTCGTGACCCTTCAGCACGAGGTCGATCGCGGCGCGCGCCGCCCGCAGCCCCGGATCGTCGAGCGGCCGCTCGCCATAGACCGGCGCGAAACCCGCCGCCAGCAGGAGCGCGTTTCGCTCGCGCAGCGGCACGCAGAGCGTCTCCGCCAGCAGCAGCACCATGTCTCGGCTCGGCTGCGAGCGGCCGCTTTCGATGAAGCTGAGATGCTTCTGGGAGATCTCGGCGTCGAGCGCGAGATCGAGCTGGGACAGCCGGCGCATCTGCCGCCAGTCGCGGATCAACGTGCCGACGAAAGGGTGTGTGTGCGTGTTCATGACGAGACCTGGTTGATCGTAAGACTCTGCCGGCTCTCGCGGCGGCGTTCAATTACCTCCCGCTTAATCGCGCGCCCCTGCGGTTTGCGTCAGCATCGTCTCCATCGACCACGGCCAGCCGGGCAAAGGGCGCGGCGGCCACAATCACGGGAGACCACCGATGTCCATGATCCAGTCGTCCATCCAGTCCTCGCGCTTCCTGAAGAACGCGCTGGCCCTCGACGCCGCCGCCTGCGCCGGCACGGGCCTGCTGCTGGCTTTCGGAGCCGGCGCGCTCGCCGCTCCGTTCGGATTCCCGGCGGGTTTCCTGCGCGGCGCAGGGCTCGTGCTGCTGCCCTGCGCCGCGCTGCTCGCCTTTCTCGCCTCGCGTGAAACCCTGCCGCGTCTCGCCGTCTACGCCGTGATCGGCGTCAACCTCGTCTGGATCGTCGACAGCCTCGCGATCCTGCTGATGGGCTGGTTCCAGCCGAGCGGGCTCGGCATCGCCTTCGTGCTGGGCCAGGCCGCAGCGGTCGCGGTGGTGACGGAACTGGAGGTGATCGGGTTGAAGCGGTCGACCCGCTTCGAGCCCGCCAGCGTCACCGCCTGACGCTCGTTCCGCCGCCTGCGACAGTGCGCGGCTTGACGACGAGCCCCGAGCGGCGGCATCTGCGCTCCATGTCGGCCGGCAGCCCCATCCTCCCGCATCTGCGCCGCTCCCTGCTCGGAGCCTGGCTCGCGGTCGCCTATGGCCTGGCGGCGCTGGCGGCCGGCCTCGCGCCTGCTCCCGCCCATGCGGCTGTGGATGGCGCGCAACTCTGCTCGGGCCTGTCCGCGCCGCTGCCGGACGCGCCCGCGCCGGCCGGCGAGGCCAGCCATTGCAAGGGCTGCCCGGTCAATCCGGTTCTGGCGAGCCCGTCCGCGCCGGAGATCGCAGCGATTCCCCGGCAGGCGAGGCCTGTCACGCTTGCCGCCGCCGTCCCCGCCGGCGTCAATGCGACGCCGGCCTGGCGGCTGCCGCCCTCGCATGCGCCGCCGCGCGCGGACGCCTGAGACCACCAGCCCTTTCCTCCGGATCGCGCGGCCCCATAGGCCCGATCCGCTTATGGCAACCCGTATCCGCGCGGCCGCCATAGTCTTTCAGGATGTCCCATGAATACGCTCACGCATTATCTCGCCGCCATCGCTCTGACCGCGACCAGCGCCCTGTCGCTCGCTCACGACGCGCTCGCCCATGACTACAAACTGGGCGCGCTCAAGATCGGCCACCCCTGGTCGCGCGCCACGCCGGCCGGCGCCAAGGTCGGCGGCGGCTATCTCTCGATCGAGAACACCGGGGCTGAGGCCGACCGGCTGGTCTCGATCTCGGCGTCGTTCTCCGGCCGCGTCGAGGTCCACGAAATGGCGGTGACCAACGGCGTCATGACGATGCGCCCGCTCGAGGCCGGCATCGCCATCCCGCCCGGCGGCAAGGTCGAGCTCAAGCCCGGCGGCTTCCACATCATGTTCATGGAGCTGAAGCAGCCGCTGAAGCAGGACGAGCGGCTAAAAGGCACGCTGACCTTCGAGAAGGCCGGCTCCGTCGATGTTGAGTTCAAGGTCGAGGCGGTGGGGTCGAAGCCGGCGGCGGGCGAGCACGCCGGGCATTGAGGCGGGGATTGCCTTTACGCCTCGCTCTACGCAAGGCCAGGGTTGCTCCTCCCTTCCCCCTCGTGGGGAAGGGTATGGGGATGGGGGGCGAACGACCGGGCGAGCAGTAATTTTGGTTGAAAGCTGGTATCGGCGTCTCGTTGGGCGGCAAACCGATCGCTTCGACTTTTTTGCCCCCCACCCCTAACCCCTCCCCACAAGGGGGAGGGGAACACCCCCCTCAAACCTTCGCCCTTGCATCCACCTTCGCCACCCGCGCCAGCAGGTAATCCACCTCGGCCTTGGCCGTGGCGCTGATCGCGGAGCCCGGCTTGCGCTGGGCGTCGCTTGCGAGGATGCCGCGCTTCATCATCGTGTATTTGCGCACCGCCAGCCCCGCGCCCTGCTGCTGCTCGTAGCGCAGCAGCGGCAGATGCGCGTCGAAGATGTCGTGGGCCGCGTCGCGCTGCCCGGCCTTCTGCAGGCGCACCACGTCGATCAGCAGTTCCGGGAAGGCATAGCCCGTCATCGCGCCGTCCGCGCCGCGCTCCATCTCGAAATCGAGGAAGAGCCCGCCATTGCCCGTCAGGATCGAGAGTTCGCGCAGCGAGCCCTCCTTCTGGAACCTGCGCAGGGTCGAGATCTTCTCCAGCCCCGGCCAGTCCTCGTGCTTCAGCATCACGCAGGAGGGGTTGTCCATGACGATTTTCCGGATCACCGCGGGCGTCATCACCACCTGCAGCGTCAGCGGGTAATCCTGGATCACGAAGGGGATGTCGCCGCCGATCGCCTCGACGGCCTGCGCATAGTAGCCGGTGATCTGGTCGTCGGTGCGAAGCGAGGGCGGCGGCGCGATCATCACGGCCGCCGCGCCGAGCTCCATCGACTGGCGCGCCAGCGAGCGCATGGCGGCGAAACCCGGGGCCGAGACGCCGACGATCACCGGCTTGCCCGGCATGTTGCGGACGGCGCTTTTGACGATGCCGAGCGATTCCTCCGGCTCGAGCTTGGGCGCCTCGCCCATGATGCCGAGCACGGTCGTGCCGTCCGCGCCGATGCCGTCATAGAAGGCAAACAGCCGGTCGGTCGAGGCCTGGTCGAGCGTCCCGTCGGGATTGAACGGCGTCGGCGCGATCGGGAAGACGCCGTTGGCGGAGGCGGTCAGAGTCATGGGGAGGGCTTTCGGCTCGGGCTTAGGGTTGAGTTGAGAGCGTCACCCTCCACCGTCATCCCGGGCTTGCCCCGGGATCCATCCTAGAGCAGCGACGATGCCCTATGATGGATCCCGGATCGGCGCGGCTGCGCCGCTTGTCCGGGATGACGCGGAGGGGTGTGAGATCAGACGATCCGCGTCCGCACCGTGCCGACGCCGGCGATCTCGCCTTCCAGCGTATCGCCCGAGACCACCGCCGCGACGCCCTCGGGCGTGCCGGTGAAGATCAGGTCGCCGGCCTTGAGCTCGACGAGGCCGGACAGATAGGAGATCGTCTCCTGGACGTTCCAGATCTGCTTGGAGAGGTCCGAACTCTGCCGGGGCGCGCCGTTGACGACGAGTTCGATCTTGCCGGCGGACGGGTGGCCGATATGGCTGGCGGGCGCGATCTCGCCGACCGGCCCGGACTGGTCGAAGCCCTTGCCCATATCCCAGGGCCGGCCGGCCTTCTTGGCCTGCCCCTGCAGGTCGCGCCGCGTCATGTCGAGCCCGGCCGCATAGCCGAAGACATGGGCGAGCGCCTCGGCTTCGGAGATGTCCTTGCCGCCGGTGCCGATGGCGACGACCAGCTCCATCTCGTGGTGGAAGTCGGCGGTCTTGACCGGGTAGGGGATGTCGGCCCCGTTGATCACCAGCGCATCGGCCGGCTTCATGAAGAAGAACGGCTCCTCGCGATCGGGATCGCCGCCCATCTCGCGGGTGTGTTCGGCGTAGTTGCGGCCGACGCAGAAGACGCGCCGGACCGGGAACAGCCCGCCGCCGTGGACAGGCACGGCTGTGACGGCCGGCGGTTCGATCACATACTGCGTCATGGGACTGGCCTCTCTGGAAACAGGTTTCGCAGCCGTTCATGCGGGAGCCGGGCGCATCGGGCAAGGGCTTAGCCGGCGGGGGCGGCCTTGCGCTTGCGGCATCGGTCGAAAAGTCCGCCTTCGGGCTGTGTTGCGGTGCGTCGTTGCAACCGGAGCGGAATGCCATCACACTGTATTCCGGGTCGGCATGTGCCGACCTGAACAGAGACTGAAGGAACAGAACGTGAGCACGGGTACCGTGAAATGGTTCAATGAAACCAAGGGCTACGGATTCATCACCCCCGATCAGGGCGGCAGCGATGTCTTCGTGCATATCAGCGCGGTCGAGCGCTCGGGTATGCGCGGCCTGAACGAAGGTCAGAAGATCAGCTACGATCTCGAGGCCGACCGCAAGACCGGCAAGTCTTCGGCGGTGAACCTCAAGACCGCTTGATATGAGCCCCAGACGGGAGGCCGATCGGCGGCGACGCCTCCCGAGCCACTGCGAATCTCTACGATCTGTGACGGACTGGAAGACGATTCCCGGCATGCCCGTCGCCAAGAGGCGGCGGTCGAAACACAAGGCGGGCTTTCCCCGCCGCGGCGCGGATGCGCCATCCCCCCACATTCGGAATTCCAACGCCCTCATCCTGAGGAGCCGCGAAGCGGCGTCTCGAAGGATGCTCCAGCTCCCTCCGGAGAAATCTGGAGCATCCTTCGAGACGCGATCTTCGATCGCTCCTCAGGATGAGGGTTCAAGGGGCGCCCGCATCTTGAATTTCCCGCTCATCATCGCGATCTCATAAGAAGCCGGGTCCGGGCCCCTCTGGCGGCAGCCATTCGTCCCTGCCGCGATGTCGGACTCTTCCACCTCCGCGACGCCCTCGGTGACGGGCCGCGCTTCTGGAAGATCAGCGATGACCACGCGCTTCAACGCAGCCTACAACCACCCCGCCTTCGACGAGGCGCGACG
>JBKJSB010000292.1:0-3803 GCA_046593015.1 Allobosea sp. | reverse complement strand
CCGGCGACCTGGGTGACGCCGAGCGCGACGATGAGAGCCAGGCCGCCGGGCGGGACGGCCGTGGGAAGCGGAGGCGAGGTCGTCATCAGCCGGTCACGCCCTCGTCAATGCGGGCGGCCGTCCCGCAGCCGCAGCCGGCCTTGCCGGCCGCCTTGGCGCTGGCGTCGTCGGCGCAGCAGGCCCCGGACGCAACCGGAGCCGGACCGCCGCAGCAGCTCGATGCCACCGTCGTCGCGCCGCCCGGCGTCGCACTGCACACGCCCGTCTCGGGCAGGACGAGTTCGACGCGCCTTGCCGCCTCGTGATCGCCGGCGATCTCCGCCACGATCGAACGGACCTGCTCATGCCCGGTGGCAAGGAGGAAGGTCGGCGCGCGGCCATAGGATTTCATGCCGGCGATGTAGAAGCCCGGTTCGGGATGGCTGAGTTCGGCTGCGCCATGCGGGCGCACCGTGCCGCAGGAGTGCTCGTTGGGGTCGATCAGCGGCGCGAGCGCCGGCGTGCATTCCAGCGCCGGATCGAGCTGGATGCGCAATTCGCGCAGGAAACCGAGTTCCGGCCGGAAGCCGGTGGCGACCACGAGTTCGTCTGCGGCGACGGCGCGGCCGTCATCCGAGATGAGGCGCAGCCCGGCCGGCTGCGTCTCTATCCGCCCCAGCCGATAATCCGTCTCGACGGCGATGCGTCCGCTTTCGACCAGACGGCCAACCCGCGTCCCGAGTTCGCCCCGCGCCGAAAGCTGGTCGGCCGCGCCGCCGCCGAAGGCTTTGGCGAGGTTCGCCCCGCGATAGAGCCAGATGATGCTGGTGTCGGGCGCTGTGTCCTGCAATTCCGTCAGCGCGATCAGCGTGCCGATCGCCGAATGCCCGCCGCCCAGAACGGCGATGCCGCGCCCGGCATAGCGGCTGCGGGCCGCGCCCAGCACATCGGGCATGCCATGGCTGATTCTGGCTGCGGCTTGCGCCTCCCCGATCGCCGGCAACCCGCCTGAGCCTGCCGGATTGGGCGAGAACCAGGTGCCGGAGGTATCGATCACCGCGTCGGCCATGACCGTCCTGTCGCCTGCGCCATTGCGATAGCGCAGCGCGAAGGGCGCGCGCTCGCGCCCGGCCGTGCGGACCTTGTCCACGCCCACCCGCGAAACCGCGACGACCTCGGCATCGAGACGGATCGCCGCACGCAACGCAGTCCGCTCGGCCAGCGGCGCCAAATACTGCCCGACGAGGTCGCCCCCGGTCGGATAGACTTCCGGAGTCGGCCGATTCCAGCCGGTTGCGGCGAGCAGTCGCCCGGCGGCAGCATCGATGTTGAACGCCCAGGGCGAGAACATCGGCACATGCGCCCATTGCCGCACGGCATGGCCGACGGACGGGCCACGCTCGAGGACCAGCGGCGTCAGGCCGCGTTCGATGGCGTGTGCGGCGGCCGCGAGGCCCACCGGCCCGGCTCCGATGATCGCGATCGTCTTGCTCATGGGGAAGTCTTGCTCATGGGAAAGTCCTGCTCATGGGAAAGTCCTGCATATCCGGAAGCATCGAAACATCGGGCAAATTCAGGCGGCGTCCGAAGCCGCCGTCCGGCAGCGCTCCTCGACGCAGCACTCGTCGACGAGGAAGCCGACCAGCGCGTTCATCAGGTCGAAATTGGCGCGACAGATCAGCGTGCGGCTCTGCCGCTCCTGCGTGACGAGGCCTGCATGGATCAGCGCCTTCAGATGAAAGGAGAGGGTCGACTGGGCGATGGCGAGGCGCTGCTGGCACTCGCCGACCGAAAGGCCGCCATGCCCGGCCTTGACCAGCGCGCGGAAGAGCGAAAGCCGGGTCGGATTGCCCAGCGCCTCGAGCCGTGAAGCTGCGTCGTTCGTGTCCATGACGCCACGATGGCCGACGCCGCCCGGGCCGTCAACCCATATTTCCGGTTTTATCGAATTGATGCTGAATCCGACATCCCCACCGACGTGGAAGGAACCCGGCCCACGCCGGCAGCCGGCTTGCAGGGCCGTCGCGATCGGCCTATCGGCTGACACACGCGCGGCGCGGATCGGCCTCCACCGGAGGCAGGCGTGAGCCGGGCTGATGCGACGGGGACATGCTGGACAACGCCGATACCACAAGCGCCCAGCCGACGGCGCGCGCAGGCTCCTCGAAAGCCGGCGCGGCGAATATGGAGCGCATCCTCGACGCCGCGCTGGCGCTGTTTGCGCGCTACGGCCTGCGCGGCACGCGCGTCGAGCAGATCGCGGCCGCAGCCGACCTCTCCAAGACCAACCTGCTCTACTATGTCGGCAGCAAGGATGCGCTCTATCGCGCGGTGCTGTCGCGCACGCTGATGATGTGGCTCGCGCCCTTGCGCGACCTCGATGCGGCGCTCGACCCCGAGCAGGCGTTGTCGGACTACATTACCCGGAAGCTGGAGGCGTCGCGCGACCATCCCGACGCCTCGCGGCTCTGGGCGATGGAGATCATGCAGGGCGCGCAACTCGTCTCCAACATCCTCGAGACGGAACTGGCGGAGCTGGTGACGCGCACCGTCGCGGTGCTGGAGCGCTGGATGGATCAAGGCGCGCTGGTCAGGATGGAGCCGCGCCATCTGCTGTTCATGATCTGGGCGACGACGCAGCACTATGCCGATTTCGCCGTGCAGATCCGGACCCTGACCGGCAGCGGGCTCGACGACGAGGCCTTCTTCGCCCAGAGCTGCGAGGCCGTGACGGGCACGATTTTGCGTGGGGTGCTGGTGCGCTCGTAGGCGCCCTGCCGCCACAACACGCGCTGTCATCCCGGGCGCAGCGAAGCGAAGACCCGGGATCCATTCCGGAACGCTTCACGGAGATGGTCCGGAATGGATCCCGGATCGGCGCGGCTTTGCCGCTTGTCCGGGACGACAACGAGAGGTGCGTGGTTACTCCTCCGCCGCCACACCCGGATTGTTGGGATGCTCCATCCAGGTCCGGTGGCCGCCGACCGGCGTCCCCGTGCGCGGATCGACGCCTTCGGTCAGCGGCACCAGCGTGATGCAGTCCTCGACCGGGCAGACGATGGTGCAGAGGTTGCAGCCGACGCATTCGGCGTCGATCACCTCGAAATGGCGCTTGCCGTCCTTCTCGCGGGTGATCGCCTGATGCGAGGTATCCTCGCAGGCGATGTGGCAGCGGCCGCATTTGATGCAGAGATCCTGGTCGATCCTGGCCTTGGCGACATAGTCGAGGTTGAGGTGCTGCCATTCGGTGAAGCGCGGCACGGCCAGCCCGACGAAATCATCGACCGAAGCGTAGCCCTTCTCGTCCATCCAGGCCGAAAGGCCGCTGGTCAGCTCGTCGATGATCTTGAAGCCGTAGACCATCGCCGCCGTGCAAACCTGCACCGTGCCGCAGCCGAGCGCCATGTATTCGGCCGCGTCGCGCCAGGTGGTGATGCCGCCGATGCCGGAGATCGGCAGGCCGGCTGTGGCGGGGTCGCGCGCGATCTGGCCGACCATGTTGAGCGCGATCGGCTTGACCGAGGGGCCGCAATAGCCGCCATGGCTCGCCTGCCCGTCGACCGGCGGCCAGGGCGTCATCGCGTCGAGATCGACGCCCATCACCGAGGTGATGGTGTTGATCAGCGTGACCGCGTCGGCCCCGCCCTGCTTCGCGGCGCGGGCGGGAAAGCGGATGTCGGTGATGTTGGGCGTCAGCTTGACGAAGACCGGCATGCGGGTCTGCGCCTTGCACCAGCGCGTCACCATCTCGATGTATTCGGGCACCTGGCCCACCGCCGCGCCCATGCCGCGCTCGCTCATGCCGTGCGGGCAGCCGAAGTTGA
>JBKJSB010000101.1:0-4392 GCA_046593015.1 Allobosea sp. | reverse complement strand
CGGGTCTCCTCGCCGCCGCCCTCATATTCGACCAGTCGGCCGGAGGTGAGGACGATCGGGAAGGATTTGGCGATGCCCTTCTCGACCGCGGCCTTCTGGACCGAGGTGTGGAGGTTGGGGATGCGCAAGGTGCGCTCGTCGGGACGCGCCGGCCATTTGGCGACGAGATCGACGCGGGGGCTGTAGATCGGCTCGCGATGCGTCGGCACCGGGTCGGGCAGGTTCCAGGCGTTCGCCCGGGCCTTGCCGTTGCCATAGGGCACGCAGCCATGCTCCAGCGCGACGCGCTGAATGCCGCCCGAGAGGTCGTTCGCCCAGTTCACGGCGTCGATATTGTTGCCGCCGATCCAGGAAATGGTCGCGATCTCGGCCGGCGTCAGGTCCTTGTCCCAGCCGAGCTTCTTGAGAGAGCCCATGGTGAACTCGGGATACCCGTCCTTGATCTCCGAGTTCAGCGAATAGGAGCCGTTCTCCGCCAGCAGCGTGTCGTTGACCTTGCTGCCGTCGGGAAGCGTGCGCTCGCGGGTCAGACCGAAGCGCGGACGGAAAGTGCCGCCGCCGTTCTTGGCCTCGAGCGAGGTGTTGTAGAGGATGTGGGTGCCCGGATGCTTGAGTTCCGGCGTGCCCCAGCACGGCCAGGGCAGGCCGTAGAAGTCGTTGGCGACGGGCGAGCCAGCCGCGCCGCGAAGCGTGACCAGGTCGAACTTGTCCTGGTTGGCCATGTGGAGCTTCAGGCGCTCCGGCGACTGGCCGGTATAGCCGGTCGACCAGCCGCCCCTGTTGATCTCGCGCAGGATCGACTCAGGGCTCGGCTCGGCGCCGAGCTTGCCCTGCACCATCTCGTAGGGCTTGAACATCTCCTCGGCGAAACCGAGCTTCTGCGAGAGCCTGTAGATGATCGCGTAGTCGCTGGCCGACTCGAAGATCGGCTCGACGACCTTCTCGCCCCACTGGATGGAGCGGTTCGAGCAGGTGCGTGATCCCGATGTCTCGAACTGCGTGCAGGCCGGCAGCAGATAAGTGCCGTTCTTGCGCTGGCCGAGCGAGACGAAATTGGTCGGGTGCGGATCGGCGACGACCAGCAGCTCGAGCTTCTCCAGACCCTTCACGGCATCGGGCATGCGCGGGATGGTGTTGCCGCCATGGCCCATGACGAACATGGCCTTGAGGTTGTCCTTCTGGTCGACCTGTTCGGCCGGCAGATTGGCGGCGTCGAACCAGCGGGTCGAGGTGTGGCCCGAGGTTTCCATATTCTGCTTGCGGGTCCGCGCCGCACGGCCGCCCTTGGCCGGAACCTCATCGAAGCGCGACTGGAAATAGTCGTAGTTGACATTCCAGACGCGGGCCCAGTGACGCCAGGCACCCTCGACCAGCCCGTAATAGCAAGGCAGGTTCGAGATATCGAGGCCGAAATCGGTCGCACCCTGCACGTTGCAGTGGCCGCGGAAGATGTTGGCGCCGGTGCCCATCGAACCGACATTGCCGGTGGCGAGCAGGAGGTTGCAGATCGCCCGCACATTGGCCGTCCCGACCGAATGCTGGGTCACGCCCATGCACCAGACGAAGGTGGCCGGCTTGACCTTGGCGAAGGTCTCGGCCGCGCGCTTCATCTGTGCCTCGGGCACGCCGGTGATGTCCTCGACCGTCTTGGGGTCGTATTTCTCGACCTCCTTGCGGACATCGTCCATGCCGTGGACGCGCGCGGCGAGGAACGCCTTGTCCTCCCAGCCATTCTTGAAGATGTGCCACATCATCCCCCAGATCACCGCGATGTCGGTGCCGGAGCGGAAGCGGACATAGTCGGTGGCGTGGGCCGCGGTGCGGGTCAGGCGCGGGTCGAAGACGATGACGTTGGCGCGCTGGATTTCCTTGCCCTCGATGATGTGCTGCATCGAGACGGGATGCGCTTCCGCCGCGTTCGATCCCATGAAGATGACGGTCTTCGAATTCCTGATGTCGTTGTAGGAATTCGTCATGGCGCCGTAGCCCCAGGTGTTCGCGACGCCGGCGACCGTGGTCGAGTGGCAGATGCGCGCCTGATGGTCGACGTTGTTGGTGCCCCAGAAGGCCGCGAACTTGCGGAACAGGTAGGAGCCCTCGTTGGAGAACTTGGCCGAGCCGAGCAGATAAACGGAATCAGCGCCGGACTTGGCCCGGATCTCCATCATCTTGTCGCCGATCTCGTTGATCGCGACGTCCCAGGAGATGCGCTGCCACTGCCCGTCGACCAGCTTCATCGGGTACTTGATGCGGCGGTCGCCATGGGTCAGTTCGCGCACGGACGCGCCCTTGGCGCAGTGCGAGCCCCGGTTGATCGGGCTTTCCCAGGCCGGTTCCTGGCCGACCCAGACGCCGTTGGCGACCTCGGCCTTGACCGTGCAGCCGACCGAGCAATGGGTGCAGATGTTCTTGACCACCTTGGTCCCGGTCGCGGGACCGAAGGTCGCCGCATCCGCCTTGCGGACCGAGCCGATGGTCAGCGAGCCGGCAGCCGCGACGCCGCCGGCGATCAGGCCCGAGCGCCGCAGGAAGGTGCGGCGGTCCATGACCCCCGAGGACAGGCCGGCCATCGCCGCCTGGAGCTTGCCGCGCTGGACGTCGGCCGATTTGCGCTTGATGAGCATGGTGTCGGCCCCTCTCAGTAACGGTTCGAGCGGTAGAAGGCCTTGACGTGGTCGCTTTCCTTGTAGCGCGCCTTCGTCTGGTCCTTGCCGGGATCGACGGCTTCAGCCGGCGTCACCATGGCCGGCGCGACCGCGACGGTCGCGCCGGCGCCGAGCGCCTTGAAGAAGCTGCGGCGGTCGAAGGCCGACTTTTCGGTCTCCCTGGCTTTTTGCGACATGGTCGTTTCTCCAGCGTCGAATGCGGTCACGACGGCAGCCTTGCGGCTTCCGTCTCTATGGCGATGAACAGGCTGCCGATGCGGCCCACGGTCCGGTAGAAATTCGAGGCCTTGGCGACTTCGAGATCGGCGAAGAAGCGCTCGGCCCAGGGCGCGAGATGGCGCGCGAAGAAGCTGTCGGCGTCGACATCCTCGGCGACGAACACGCCGCGCAGCAGATGCGCGGTGATGTCCATCAGGATCGCGACATGGTCTTCCGGCTCGCCGGCGCGCTCGGCCCGGGCGATGCCGAGCTTGCCCATGTCCTCGCGCACCAGCGCCAGCGGCTTCTCGTGCAGGAAACCGGTCAGATAATAGGAGGCATAGGGCAGAAGCTCGCCGCGACCGACGCCGACGAACAGCTCGAAGAACTCGTCGCGCACCGCCTCGGGCGTCGTTGCGGCTGCGGCTTCGGCCAGCGCGATATGAGCCAGACCCAGCGGCGTGCCGTCGCCCTGCAGCCCTTGCAGGGCGGCCAGCGTCTCCGCCGTGGGCGCACGCCAGAGCAGCGCGCCGATCAGTTCGAACTCGCTGGCGCGGGCCTCGTCGATCGGGTCGATGTCGGGAGCGGCGTCAGCGTTCAACAGGATGGGCTCGTGGGTTGGAGAGGCGAGGGGGTAGAGGTCCGGCCGCAGATCGCTGCGCGACACGCCAGTCAGCGCCTCGACGCAGAGTACGCGGTCGGCGGGAACCCGCCTCCAGCTCGAGATGGCGGGCTGCGACACGCCGACGCTGCGGGCAAGCGCCCTCACGCCGCCCGCCGCGCCGATCGCCCTGTCGAGTGCCGGATCCCGCATGGTCCGCGTCGTTCCCCTGAGCCAACCCGCGACGTTCGATCGCCGCTGCCGTTTTTTAGAGCAGTGATAATGAGCGCTTATCGCGACAAAGTACAACTATTCCAAACTGAATTCAGACGGGCATCGCGCCACCGCCGCGTTTGCGAATCCGCACGGCCGGCGGGTCTGACGGCGCAGAATTTTGCGCCGCAGCATAAACACCATCGACTGCAATCGCCGCTTTTTCGCCGTTTTTCGGCTCGCTGGCAGCGTCGTCCGTCAGCCTGACGCTCTCGGGCTCCGGGCCGCTGGTCCTGTCTTGCTGCGTTGCAGCATCGCCAATGCGACTTTCGTCGTAGTTCACATTCTGGTGCGGCATGCTGTCGCCGGTTGCCTCGGCAACCGTCGGATCGGCCGGTTCGGGCTTTGGCGTGTCCCCGAAAATGTTGCGCACCATGGCTGCAACATCGTCCGATTCCGTCAGCGGGCCGTAGCCCGGAGCGCCGCCGGGGATGTTCCATTCGAGCGCATAGTCGCGCGCCGGATTCTCGAAGCCGGCGATGAAGGGGTCGCTCTCCCAGGCCCGGCGCAGCGCCGCCAGCTTCCAGCTTTCCGGGACGTTCTGCTTGAGCCAATGGGCGACGTCGAAATCCTTGTCGATCAGATCGAGCGAAGGCGGCTCGATCATCTCGGGCTCTTCTCCCTCCCCCCGCTTGCGGTGGGGAGGGCCGGGGT
>JBKJSB010000034.1:0-7923 GCA_046593015.1 Allobosea sp. | reverse complement strand
TGCAGCCCAAGGCGTGCGTCGCCGCCAATACCGGCGCCGGTCCCGACATGTTCTGGGGGCTCTATTCGCTACCGCATCTCTTCCCGCAGAAATGCGTCGATGTCTCCGACGTCGCCGATTATCTCGGCAAGAAATATGGCGGCTGGGTCGATAGCGCCCAGCAATATTCCAAGAGTGGCGACAAATGGATCGCCGTGCCGGTCTGTTACAGCGGCAATCTGATGAACTACCGCGTCTCGCATATGAAGAAGGCCGGGTTCCAGACCTTTCCGAAGACGACCGACGAGTTCCTCGAATACGCCAAGGCGACGAAGAAGAATGGCAACCCCGGCGGTCTTGCGCTTGGTCACGCCTCGGGCGACGGCAATGGCTGGATCTACTGGTGCCTGTGGGCATTCGGCGGCAACCATGTCGACAAGAACGACAAGGTGACGATCAACAGCCCGGAGACCGAGAAGGCGCTGAACTACGCCAAGGCGCTCTACGAGCAGATGGTGCCCGGCACCGTGGCCTGGAACGACTCGTTCAACAACAAGGCCTTCCTGGCCGGCGAGGTCTCCTGGACCAATAACGGCATCTCGATCTACGTCGCGGCCAAGAACGACCCGACGAAGAAGGAGATCGCCGAGGATATGGATCACGCCTACATGCCGGTCGGGCCGGTCGGCAAGCCGACCGAGCTCCATCTGATGTATCCGGTGCTGGCGATGAACCACACCAAGTATCCGATGGCCTGCAAGGCGCTGATGGCGTTCATGCTCGAGGCCGCGAACTTCAACCCCTGGATCGAGTCGGCGCAAGGCTACCTGACCCACTGCCTCAACGCCTACGACGCCAACCCGGTCTGGACGGCGGACCCCAAACGCACGGTCTATCGCGACGTCGCCAAGCGTTCGCTCACCGCCGGCGGCCAGGGCTCGGTCGGCGAGAAGGCGGCGGCCGCGATCGCGGACTTCGTCATCCTCGACATGTTCGCCTCGTTCTGCACCGGCCGCGACGACGCCAAGAGCGCCATGCGCGTCGCCGAGCGCCAGCTCACGCGCATCTATCGCTGAGACTGAACAACGGACGGCGCGAACCTCGCGCCGTCCGGATTTTTTCCGCGCGAGGACATCATGGCCGATATCGCCGTCGCGCCCGGCCGCAAGGCTGCGCCGCGCGAAACCACCGCCTGGGACCGGCTGAAGGTCAACCGCAACTGGCTCGGCTTCTGGTTCATGGTTCCGGCCATGGCCTTCCTGATCCTGTTTCTGGCCTATCCGCTGGTGCTCGGCGTCTGGCTCTCCTTCACCGACGCCCGCATCGGCCGCACCGGCAATTTCATCGGGCTGGAGAACTATGAATGGCTGATGGAGGACACGAATTTCTGGCTCGTCGTCTTCAACACAGTCTTCTACACCACCGTCGCCAGCGTCGCGAAATTCGCCATCGGGCTGTATCTGGCGCTGCTGCTGAATGAGCGCATGCCGTTCAAGGCGATGATCCGCGCGCTCGTCCTGATCCCCTTCATCGTGCCGACCGTGCTCTCGGCGATCGCGTTCTGGTGGATCTACGACAGCAATTTCTCGATCGTCTCCTGGGGCCTTCGCAATCTCGGGATCATCGACGGCAACATCAACTTCCTCGGCGATGTCTGGAACGCGCGCTGGTCGGTGATCTTCGCCAATGTCTGGCGCGGCATCCCCTTCATCGCCATCACGCTGCTGGCCGGCCTGCAGACCGTCTCGCCCTCGCTCTACGAGGCGGCGACGATCGACGGCGCCAACTCCTGGCAGCGGTTCCGCTATATCACCTATCCGCTGCTGACGCCGATCATCGCCGTGGTGATGACATTCTCGGTGCTCTTCACCTTCACCGATTTCCAGCTCATCTGGGTGCTGACGCGCGGCGGACCGGTCAACGCGACCCACCTCATGGCGACGCTCTCCTACCAGCGCGCCATTCTCGGCGGCAATCTCGGCGAGGGCGCGGCGATCTCGACCGCGATGATCCCCTTCCTGTTCGCCGCGATCATGATCTCCTGGTTCGGCCTGCAGCGCCGCACCTGGCAGCAGGGGTGAGACGATGACCGATCAGACCGCATCGCGCATCGTCGATCCCGGCGGCAAGCTCGGGGGCAAGACCGACGCCAGCGAGGGCATGAGCTATCTCGACTCGCTGCCGCGCCGGCTGGTGACGCTCTATCTTCCGCTCGGCATCATCTGCTTCGTGCTGCTGTTCCCGTTCTACTGGATGGCGCTGACCGCGATCAAACCCGACGAGCAACTGCTCGACCTGAACAAATACAACCCGCTCTGGACCTGGAACCCGACCTTCAAGCATTTCTACAAGTTGATCTTCGAGACCCAGTATCCGCGCTGGCTCTGGAACACGATGTTCGTCGCCACGGCGGCGACGACGCTGTCGATCATCTCAAGCGTGCTCGCCGCCTACGCCATCGTGCGGCTGAAATACAAGGGCGCGCAGTATATCGGCGGGCTGATCTTCCTGGCCTATCTGGTGCCGCCCTCGATCCTGTTCATCCCGCTCTCGACCGTCGTTTTCCAGTACGGCCTGTTCGACTCGCCGCTGGCGCTGATCCTGACCTACCCGACCATCCTGATCCCGTTCTCGACCTGGCTGCTGATGGGCTACTTCAAGACCATCCCCTTCGAGCTGGAGGAATGCGCGCTGATCGACGGGGCGAGCCGCTGGCAGATCCTGACCAAGATCGTTCTGCCGCTGGCGATTCCCGGCCTGATCTCGGCCTTCATCTTCTGCTTCACCCTGTGCTGGAACGAGTTCATCTACGCGCTGACCTTCCTCTCCTCGACGCAGCACAAGACGGTGCCGGTGGCGATCGTCAACGAGTTCGTCGACGGCGACATCTACCGCTGGGGCTCGCTGATGGCGGGCGCGCTCGCGGGTTCGCTGCCGCTGGTGATCCTCTACGCCTTCTTCGTCGAGCATTATGTGTCGGCGATGACCGGGGCGGTGAAGGAGTGATGGATCCTCGTTCCCACCGCCTTCCATCCCACCCACATCGTCATCCCGGACAAGCGGCGTAGCCGCGCCGATCCGGGACCCATTCCGGAACCTTTCCAAAATGCGTTCAGGAATGGGTCCCGGGTCTACGCTTCGCTCCGCCCGGGATGACGGCGGAGGCTAGAAAGTTCGACACGATGCCGACCACACCAAAATCCATCGCCTTCGTCGGCCTCGGCGCCATGGGCGCGCCGATGGCCGAGAACCTCGTGAAGCGCCAGTTCCGCGTCACCGGCTTCGACATGCGCGAATCCGCGCGCGAGGCGCTGGTCGCGGCCGGCGGGCACGGCGCCGACAGTGCGGCTGCAGCCTGTAGCGAAGCGGACGCGCTCGTCCTGATGGTGGTCAACGCCGCCCAGGCCCGCTCCGTCCTGTTCGAGGCCGGCGCGCTCGATGCGCTCGCCCCCGGCGCGGTCGTGATGCTGATGGCGACCTGCCCGCCGGGCGAAGTCGAGGCGATCGCCGACAAGGTCACAGCCACCGGTCGCCACTTCGTCGATTCGCCGGTCTCGGGCGGCGTCGTCGGCGCGAAGGCCGCGACGCTTTCGATCATGGTCGGCGCGCCCGACGCGGCCTTCGCGCTGGCGAGGCCCGTGCTCGACGCGATGGGCGACAAGGTCTTCCATGTCGGCCAGAAGGCCGGTCAGGGCGCGACCGTGAAGACCGTCAACCAGCTTCTCTGCGGCGTCCATATCGCGGCTGCGGCCGAGGCGCTGTCGCTGGCCGAAAAGGCCGGCATTGACGGGCGCGTGCTGTTTGCGATCATGGAAGGCTCGGCCGCCTCCTCCTGGATGCTGAAGGATCGCGGCCCGCGCATGCACGAGCCGGACCCTGCCGTGACCAGCGCGGTCGACATCTTCGTCAAGGACCTCGGCATCGTGCTCGACGCCGGCCGCACCGCGAAGACGGCACTGCCACTGGCGGCCGCCGCCCACCAGATGTTCCTCGCGACCTCCGGGCTGGGCCACGGCGCGCGCGACGATTCGCAGGTGGTGCGGGCTTATCGGGCGCTGAACGCCAAGCCGGCCAATGATCCTTGAGGCTCGCCATATCCGTCATGGTCGGCCTTGTGCAGGCCATCCACGTCTTCCGCCGGCGAGCGCTACGCCCAAGACGTGGATACTCGGGACAAGCCCGAGCATGATGGGGAGGATGACGCCAGGCGTTTCAGCGCGGCGGCGCGGTCGTCCCACGCACGACCAGCTCCGGCGTCAGCGTGAGCCGGCGCGGGGCTGCCGTCGGATCGGCGATACGCTGGATCAGGAACTCGGCCGATTTCCGGCCCATCTCCTCCTGAAAATTCTTGACCGTGGTCAGCGCCGGGAACCACTGCGCCGCCTCCTGCACGTCGTCGCAGCCGACGATCGAGAAATCGACGCCGGCCTCGCGGCCGCGATGGCGCAGCCCGAGCATCGCCCCGAACGCGGTCAGGTCGTTGAAGCAGACGGCGGCTGTGGGCGGATCGGCCGCATCGAGCACCTTCTGGATGCCCTTCAGCCCGTTCTCGCGCGTGCCATAGGCGGAATGCACGATCGCCGGATCGAGGGAGAGCCCGTGCTTCGCGAGGCTCTCGCGATAACCGGCATAGCGGTTGCGCCCGGTCGAGATCACCTGGCTCTCGCCGAGAAAGGCGATGCGCCGATGGCCGAGAGAGATCAGATGCTCCATCGCCAGAAGGGTGCCATGCCTGTCGTCGGAGCCGACGAAATCGAGATCGAGTCCCGGGATCTCACGCGAGAGCTGCACGATCGGCACGCCGGCCGCGATCAGATGTCCGAAGGTCTCGGCGGTGCTGCCGCCCGCCGCGCAGATGATCATGCCGTCGGGCCGGTATTCCTTCAGCGTGTTGAGCACCCGGTCCTGCCGCTCCAGATTCTCGGCATAGGTGCCGAGCAGGATCGAGCGGCCATGCACGGCGGCCGTCTCCTCGATCGCGGCCAGAAGTTCGGCGAAATACGGGTTGGTGATGTCGTGGAAGCCGACGCCAAGGATATTGGTGCGGTCGGTGCGCAGCGAGGCGGCCGAGCGGTTGTAGCTGTAGCCCATCTCGCGGGCGATCTGCTGGACGCGGGCGCGCGTCACGTCCGCCACCAGAGGCGAGCCGCGCAAGGCGAGCGAGACCGTCGCGGTCGAGACCGACAGATGCTCGGCGATGATCTGCAGCGTCACCCGGCCGCGCCCGCTTGCACCTGCGACCGGTACGCCGCGCGCGAGGCTTTCGATCTCGGGAGGCTGGCCGTTGCCGGTCATGGCGCTTCTCCTGAAGCGGAATCAGGACCTTCAGACCCGTTCCGGCCCGGCCATTCCGTCACATACCAGACGTTAATCTCACAGAACGCGGAGACATAGAAGATGAGCGCTACCAAAGAGTCGATCGGTTTCATCGGCGTCGGGCTGATGGGCCAGGGCATGGCCCAGAGCCTGCTCAACAAGGGCTTTGCCCTGACCGTGATGGGCCACCGGAATCGCAAGCCGGTGGAGGAGCTTGTCGCGGCGGGCGCAACCGAGGCGAAGACGCCGAAGGAACTCGCCCGGAACGCGACGATCATCTTCCTCTGCGTCACCGGCTCGGCGCAGGTCGAGGCCGTGGTGAACGGGCCCGACGGCATCGTCGCGGGCGCAAAGCCCGGCACGGTCGTGGTCGACTGCTCGACCTCCGACCCCGGCTCGACGGTGAAGATCGCAGCCGAGCTGGAGGCGAAGGGCCTGCACCTCGCCGACGCCCCGCTCGGCGGCACGCCGGCGCAGGCCGCGCTCGGCCAGCTTTCGGCCATGGTCGGCGCGAGCCCCGAAGTCTTCGCCCGCATCAAGCCGGCCTGCGAGGCCTGGGCCCAGAAGGTCGTGCATCTCGGCCCGGTCGGCGACGGCCACAAGATGAAGCTGCTCAACAACTTCGTCTCGATGGGCTATGCCGCGATCTATGCCGAGGCGCTGACGCTCGCCGACAAGATCGGCATCACGCCGCAGACCTTCGACAGCGTGCTGCGCGGCAGCCGGATGGATTGCGGCTTCTACCAGACCTACTTCCAATACGTGCTCGAGCGCGACCGCAACGCCCACAAGTTCACGCTGGTCAATGCGCTGAAGGATGTGCGCTATCTCGAAAGCGTCGCCAATGCGGCGGGCGTGCCCAACCCGATCGGCAATGCGGTGAAGAATTCCTTCGCCTCGGCGGTCGCCGCCGGCAAGGGCGAGGACTATGTGCCCATGCTCTCGGACTTCATCGCCTCGCGCAGCGGCGTCTCGCTGGAGAAGAAGGGCTGAGGCTTCTCCAAACCACTCCGTCATCCCGGACAAGCTGCGAAGCGGCGCAGCTCCGGGATCCATCGTAGAGCACTGGCGGCGCTCTATGATGGATCCCGGGGCAAGCCCGGGATGACGGGGACGGGTGTGATTTTTGGCGGAGTGAGCCTCGCTTGACCCTTCTGCATTAGCGCAGCCAGCCGCGCCGACAGGCCGGTGCTGCCGACCGGCGGCGGAAAGGCCAGATCGCCGGTCGCCGGCTTGAACGGCGGCTGGCGCAGCGCCGCCAGAACGGCTTTCGCCCCGGCCTCGACCGAGCAGATCACCGGGATCTCGACATAAGGCTGGACGCGCGCCGCCAGACCCGCAAGCCCCGCCCCGCCGAGGATGACGGCCTGCGCGCCGTCGCGTTCGGCGGTGCGGCGGCAGGCGTCGGCCAGCAGCGCGATCGATCCGTCCGGGTCGGCGGCGATGGCCGCGCCATTGGGCGCGACGGTCTCGACGGCGGCGAGAGCGTCCCCCAGCCCCAGCATCGCGACGAATTCATGCAACATCGGCCCCCAGCGCTCCCCGCCGGTGACGATCGAGAAGCGCCCGACCTGCGCGGCCGCAGCCTTGCAGCTCGCCTCGGCCATGCCGACCACCGGCACGCCGGCCAGTTCCTTGAGCGCAAACAGGCCGGGATCGCCGAAGCAGGCGAGATAGACCGCGTCGCAAGCTGCGCCATGCTCGGCGAAAGCCTCGAGCGCCGCATGGCCGGCGATCGCGGCTGCCGTCCGGCTGGCGATATATTGCGCCCCGAAGCGGCCGGTGACGGGCACGAGTGTTGCCTCGGGCGGCAGATGCGGCGCGACGACGCGAACGACCAGATCGGTCATCGTCGGCATGGTGTTGGGATTGATCAGCAGGATGCGCAAGGTGTGGGCCGGGTCCGGTTGCGTCAGGTCAAGGCAGGGCCGGCGATGCGAGGAGCGTGCCGTGCGATCCTGAGCAGAGTTGGCCGAGCCCGAGGCGGCGCGCAAGCGTCGGAGCGCTGTGCGTGAACGGAACGGCTCCCGGCGCGTTGTCTCTCGCAGGGGGAATCATCGACATGAGCGACGGACGGCAGGAATTGCGCCAGGCGTTCAGGCGGCTCGAACAGGAAGCGCCGGCCTGGCTCGCCTCGGGCTTGCGCTGGCTGCGCCATCCGAAATCCTGGATGATCCGCATTCCCGTCGGCATCCTGCTGATCTTCGGCGGCGTCTTCGCGATCCTGCCCGGCCTCGGCATCTGGATGCTGCCGCTCGGCTTGCTCCTGCTGGCGGCCGACATCCCGTTCCTGCGCCGCCCGGTGGCGCGCTTCACGGTCTGGAGCGCGGAGCAATGGGCAAGGTTCCGGGCCTGGCTGGCGCGCCGGCGCTGATGACCCAAGCGGAAGGGTGATGCCCCAAGCGGAGGGCTCCCGAACCCGCAGGGTTCGCAAGGGCGACCGCCCACCGGCCGGTCAGGCCGCCCCGTCCGAGCCGTGAGCGAAGCGAACCGGCGCGAGACAAACGCAATGGTGCCCTGGCCGGCTCCACATTCGCCGTTTATGCCGTTGATTTAACTACGTTATGGCGAATGCGGATTGCAGAAAGGCCATCAGATAAGCCAACAATTTCCTCCGCTGCCTGCGAT
>JBKJSB010000220.1:0-14838 GCA_046593015.1 Allobosea sp. | reverse complement strand
GACGAAGACCCGTTCGGTCTCGTTAGGGCTGCTTCCTTCCGGACCTGACCCGGTTGGCGAGTGAGACGTCCCTCGCCAACCTCCCGGCCGCTATATCGGGGGTTTGGCGGCGCAGCGCAAGCCTGTGATGAAGGCGCTCCTTGTTGCCGCGGCGCGCGCCTTTCGGATTGACTTGGAACCGCCCATCCGTCATAAGCCCGCGACTTGCGCAGGCTCCATGCCTACGCAGAGCTTTTGCATGACAGGCTCGGCCGGCCGCGCTTCCTTCAGGAAGCCTGAGACCGCCGCGCCGACAAGGCCCCGGAGACGGATCGTGAAAAGAACCTATCAACCCAGCAAGCTGGTCCGCAAGCGCCGCCACGGCTACCGCGCCCGCATGGCGACAGTCGGCGGCCGTAAGGTCATCGCCGCCCGTCGTGCGCATGGCCGCAAGAAGCTGTCGGCCTGAGCCGCGGGCGCGTGAACCTCACGCGCTTCGTCCGGAAGACTGGCCAATCGCCATGCGCCTCGCCCGTCTGACGCAACGCAAGGAATTTCTGGCGGCGGCCGAGCACGGCCGCCGTTTTCGTTCGTCAGCGCTGTCCGTTCAGGTTCTCGACCGATCGGCGGATGACGAGGCCGGCCTGCGGCTGGGGCTGACCGCCTCGCGAAAAGTCGGCAACGCGGTCAAGCGCAACCGCATCCGCCGCCGCCTGCGGGCCGCCGCCCAACTCGCGCTGGCCGACAAGGCGATGCGACCCTGCGACCTCGTGGTCGTCGCCCGGCCCGAGACTTTGACAGCTGCCTTCGTGACGCTCGTTGCCGAACTCTCGCTCGGGTTCGACCGCGCACGGCCGCACAAGCCCGGCCGCCACCCCGCTTCCAAGACCCGCCGCGCCGCCGAACCGGCCGTCGCGCGCCAGCCATCATAAAGCCTTCGGGCGCCAGCGAGACCTGTTTGCGATCATGATGATGAAAGAAGACAACCGCAATCTGCTGCTGGCGATCACGCTGTCGGTCGTCGTGCTGCTCGGCTGGCAGTACTTCTACGGCGTGCCGCAGATGGAAAAGCAGAAGCAGATCGCGCAGCAGAACCAGCAGACGCAGGTGCCTGCGGTGACGCCCGGCGCGACCTCCGTGCCCGCCCCCAACGTCTCGGGCCAGCCCGGCGTCCCGGCCACCCCCGGCGCGGTTCCGGCGACTCCGGCGGTCGAGACCCGCGTGCAGGCGCTGGCCCGCAGCCCGCGCGTGCAGGTTGAAACGCCCAAGATTTCCGGCTCGATCGCCCTGACCGGCGCGCGCCTCGACGACGTTTCGCTCAAGGCCTATCGCGAGACCGTCGATCCCAACAGCCCCAACATCATCCTGCTCTCGCCGCTGGGCGGCCCCAATGCCTATTACTCCGACTTTGGCTGGGTCGCCGCGCCTGGCACCAATGTCCCTCTGCCCAACGCCACGACGCTCTGGAGCGCCGATGCGCAGACATTGCGCCCCGGCGCGCCGCTCAATCTGAGCTGGGACAACGGTCAGGGCCTGCTGTTCAAGCGCGCGATCACGGTCGACGACAATGCGATGTTCACGATCCGCGACCAGGTAGAGAACAAGGGGGCCGCGCCCGTCACGCTGTTCCCCTATGGCCAGATCGTGCGCCACGGCAAGCCGGCGGTGCTCGGCTTCTACGTTCTGCATGAGGGCCTGATCGGCAATCTCGGCGAGCAGGGCCTGCAGGAATACGGCTATGACGCGGTCGACAAGGAGCCGCTGCTGAGCGCCGGCACCAATGGCAAGGTCTGGAAGGACGTCGTCGGCGGCTTCGTCGGCATCACCGACAAATATTGGGCGGCCGCCGTCGTCCCCGACCAGGCACGCAAATATGAGGGGCGCTATTCCTCGGTGCAGACCGGCTCGGCCCGCACCTACCAGGCCGACTTCCTCGGCGAGGCCGTCACGGTCGCGGCCGGCGCAAGCTCGGCCAATCAGGCGCGCCTCTTCGCCGGGGCCAAGGAAACCGCCGCGATCGACGGCTACGAGAAGAATCTCGGCATCAAGCGCTTCGAGCTGCTGATCGACTGGGGCTGGTTCTACTTCATCACCAAGCCGATGTTCTATGTGATGGACTGGATCTACAAGCATGTCGGTAATTTCGGCATCGCCATCCTGCTCGTCACCGTGCTGCTGAAGGGCCTGTTCTTCCCGCTGGCGAGCAAATCCTACGCCTCGATGGCGAAAATGAAGGCCGTCCAGCCCGAGATGCTGGCGATCCGCGAGCGCTTCGCCGACGACAAGATGAAGCAGCAGCAGGCCTTGATGGAGTTGTACAAGACCCAGAAAATCAACCCGCTCGCCGGCTGCTGGCCGGTGCTGGTGCAGATCCCGGTCTTCTTCGCGCTCTACAAGATACTGTTCGTCACCATCGAGATGCGGCATGCGCCGTTCTTCGGCTGGATCCGCGACCTCGCCGCGCCCGATCCGACCAACATCTTCTTCTTCCTGCCGGCGGCGCTGACGGCGTATGCCCATATCGGCATCTGGCCGATCATCATGGGCATCACGATGTTCGTCCAGATGAAGATGAACCCGGAGCCGCCGGACCCGGTCCAGAAGATGATGTTCACCTGGATGCCGGTGTTCTTCACCTTCCTGCTCGGCTCGTTCCCGGCCGGTCTGGTGATCTACTGGAGCTGGAACAACCTGCTTTCGGTGATGCAGCAGGGCTACATCATGCGCAAGTTCGGCGTGAAGATCGAACTCTTCGACAACATCAAGGCGATGTTCGGGAAGAAGCCTGACACGCCGAAAACAGTTTCGCCGGCGGCGAACGACTCGACCAAATCCTCGAGCGCCAAATCGCCGGCAAAGGCGTCTGCGGCAAAGTCGGCGAGCACCAAGAAGTCGCCGCCCGTGGCCGAGACGCCTTCGCCGGACAAGCCCGCCAACAGCAACGAGAAGTGAGGCAGGCGGGAGTGGGCAGTCGGCAAAAGTGAGAACGATATTTCGACGGCCTGCTGCCTACTGCCCATTGCTCACTGCCCGGCGAAGCCCATGCCCCTTCCCGATCCCCTCACCCGCCATCCGATTCCCGGCTGGAAGGGGACGGCCTTCCTCAAGGCGATCGTCGACGACCCACTGATCGAGGTCGGCGACTACAGCTACTATGACGACTCGCGCGGGCCGGAGCATTTCGTCGCGCGCTGCGTGCGCTATCATTTCGACTTCATCGGCGACCGGCTGATCATCGGCAAGTTCGTCGCGATCGCCCAGGGCGCGCAGTTCGTGATGAACGGGGCCAACCACCCGATGGGCGGCTTCTCGACCTACCCGTTCGGCATGTTCGGGATCGAGGGCGCGCCCGATTACAAGACCACGAAGACCGGCTTTCGCGGCGACATGCGCATCGGCAACGATGTCTGGATCGGCCGCGAGGCGGTGATCATGCCCGGCGTCACGATCGGTGACGGGGCGATCATCGGCACGCGGGCTCAGGTCGCCAGGGACGTGCCGCCCTATGCCGTCGTCGTCGGCAATCCAGGACGCGTCGTGAAGATGCGCTTTCCGCCGGATATCGTCGCCGCTTTGCTGGATATCCGCTGGTGGGACTGGGATGCCGACAGGATCGCGCGCAACATTGCCGCGGTCACCTCGGCCGACATCGACGCGCTGCGCGCGTCCGTGTAGGCAGGGGCGATGACCAGCAGCCTGACCAAGCCATACACCGACGACGAGATCGAATCCGCGCGCAAGCTCTTCGAGGGTCCGTGGGATTTCGTCTGGGCCTCGACCCATATCGACGATCTGCCGCCCATGGTCGGCCAAGAGATCGCTTTTGCGGGCCGGTCCAATGTCGGCAAGTCGAGCCTGATCAACGCCGTCACGCGTCGCAACGCGCTGGCGCGGACCTCGCATACGCCCGGCCGCACGCAGCAGCTCAATTTCTTCCGCCAGGTCGGCGCCGACGAGCGCCTGACCATCGTCGACATGCCGGGCTATGGCTATGCGGCGGTCGGGCGGGCCAAGGTCGCCTCCTGGACCAACCTGATCCACAACTATCTGCGCGGCCGGCCCAATCTGATGCGGGTCTACCTGCTGATCGACGCCCGCCACGGCCTCAAGGACGTCGACAACGCCGTGCTGGAGACGCTCGACAAGGCGGCGATGTCCTATCAGGTCGTGCTGACCAAGGGCGACGCGATCAAGAAGGCCGACCAGCAGTTCATGGTCGAGGCGACCTATGACGAGATCAAGCGCCGCCCGGCCGCGTTTCCCGAGGTTCTGCTGACCTCCAGCGAAAGCGGGCTGGGCATTCCGGAGCTGCGCGCGGCGGTCGGGCGGGTTCTGGCGGAGCGGGGCGAGGCGTGACCGCCACCCGCATCCATCTGACGCTGGCAGCCCTGATGGGGCTCGCCGGTGTCGCGCTGCTTGCGGCCGCGGCCCATGTCACGGGGACGACGAACGTCCAGACCGCAGGCCAGATGCTGCTGTTCCATGCGCCGACCGTGATGGGCGCGACACTGGCGCGGAAAGCCGGATTCCTGCACGATGTTCTGGGACGCATCGCCATCTCCGTCGTGATCCTCGGCGTCGCGCTCTTCGCAGCCGATCTGTCGCGCCGGGGCTTTGCCAGCGAGGCGCTGTTTCCGCGCGCGGCCCCGATCGGCGGCTTCCTGATGCTCGGCGGCTGGCTGGGGCTGACGCTGGCGGCGCTGTTTGCAAAGCGCGCCTCACCCGCACGGTAATTCTTCCGCATGCCGCGTTTGTCCGCTAGAAGGCGCACCGGCGCGGTTGCCTTGCGCGCCTGCGGAGCCTGCCGATGATCAATCCTGCCTTGCTGACGCCCTCGCAAGTCGCCGAGCTGCTGGTCGTGGCCCTGCCGCATATGCAGCGCTACGACCAGGAGGTGGTCGTCATCAAATATGGCGGGAACGCCATGGGCGACGCGGCCACCGCCGAGGATTTCGCCGAGGACATCGTGCTCCTGGAGCAATCGGGCCTGAAGCCCGTGGTCTGTCATGGCGGCGGGCCGCAGATCGCGCGCATGCTGACCAAGCTCGGCATCGCATCCGAGTTCAAGCAGGGCCTGCGCGTCACCGACGCGGCCACGGTCGACGTCGTCGAGATGGTCCTGGCCGGCTCGGTCAACAAGGAGATCGTCGGCTACATCTCACGGGAGGGCGGCAAGGCGATCGGGCTTTGCGGCAAGGACGGCAACATGGTCACCGCCCGCAAGGTGACGCGCACCATCGTCGATCCCGACAGCAAGATCGAAGAGGTGCTCGATCTCGGTTTCGTCGGCGAGCCCGACAAGGTCGACACCTCCGTGCTCGACGCGATCTTGAAGGCGGAGCTCATCCCGGTGCTGGCGCCGGTCTGTGCGGCGGCCGACGGCCAGACCTACAACGTCAACGCCGACACCTTCGCCGGCGCGATCGCGGGTGCGCTCAACGCCAAGCGCCTGCTCCTTCTGACCGATGTGCCCGGTGTGCTGAACAAGGACAAGGAGCTGATCCCGGAGCTGACGATCGAGCAGTGCCGCAGGCTGATCGCCGACGGCACCATCTCGGGCGGCATGATCCCGAAGATCGAGACCTGCATCTACGCGCTGGAAAAGGGTGTCGAGGCGGTCGTCATCCTCGACGGCAAGGTGCCGCATGCGGCGCTGATCGAGCTCTTCACCGATACAGGGTCGGGCACGATCATCCGGCGCTGAGGTTTGGCAGCCGCCTGATGCTCGTGATCGCGCCGAAGCTCCTGGCGCGGATGCGGTCGCGGGCTTCGCGCAGCGGCTCGGCCATCACGCGCATCGTGTAGGCGGTGGCGTGCAGCAGCGTGTTGGGGTCGGTCAGGACGCCGACATGGCCCTTCCAGAAGACGAGGTCGCCGCGCTTCAGCCCGGCGAGGCTCTCTTCGAAGGGCACGCTCTCGCCCAGCGCCGCCTCCAGCATGTCGGAATCGCGCGGAGAGGGGATGCCTGCCGCCGCCAGCGCCAGTTGCGTCAGTCCCGAGCAGTCGAGGCCAAGGCTGGTCTTGCCGCCCCAGAGATAGGGGATGTGCAGAAACCGCTCGGCCACGGCGACGAAGTCGAGCTCGAACCGGCCTTGCGGCAAAAGATGGCCGGCGAAGACATGGCCGCCGTCGGCAAGGACGAGAAAGTCGCCCGTCTCGCCCGCGACGCCGACCTGCGCACCCAGCGACAGCGCTTCCAGCGGCGGCAGCTTCATCGACGGGCCGGGATAGACGAAGGTCCTGAGCGCGCAGACGCGGTGGCTTGGCTCGGATGCATCCTGCCGCAGCGCGTCGTCCGGCAGGTAGCCGACATAGCCGTCGCCCGCGAGCTGGACCCAGGCCCAGCCCTCATGGCGCTCATAGACATCGACGCGCTCTCCCATCAGCGCCTCGGTGTCGAGGGGCGCATCCGGGCGCGGCTCGCGGCGCAAGGGGGCGCTGGCGGCGACGAGGCGCGCAGGCTCGGGATCGACGAAGACGCGCGCCTCGACCTGGCCGATCAGGCGGCTTGCGGCGAGGTCGGGGCGGAAGGGTGTGATGCGGCGGTCGAGAATCATCGCGGCAATCTAGCGGGCGGCGGTTAACGGCGCGAGAGCCCCGATCACGCCCCGCCCAGATCGCGCGCACGCTCGGTCACCAGATCGGCGAGCTTTTCGACCGCGAGCGCGCCCGCCACGGTGCGTTGGATCACGACGTTGCGGCGGTCGAAATCGTCGCGCTTGCGGCTGACGAGTCCGAGCTTGCCCATGGTATCGAGGGCGCGCGTGATCACCGGTTTGGTGACGCCGAGTTGATGCGCCAGCCCGCGCACCGTGTGCGGCGGCAGTTCGAGATAGATCGTCAGCAGGATCGCGGTCTGGCGGGCCGAGAGATCGGCCTGGCCGTCGCGAACCAGATCGAGATGGACCTGCCGCCACAGCCTTAGCGCCTGCGAAGGCCTGATCTCGAGTGGCATGAAGGATCCCGATCGTTACGGGTCCGTATCATTATTCCAGTTGCGGGACGATGCAACGAATGCCGCGCAAAAGCCTTAACCGCGCGGGTAGAGCTGTTTCACCAGCGCATAGCTCAGCCGCGCCGCCTGGCATTCGCCGCCCTCGGTGCGCCCCGGCCTGGCGGAGGGCGTCCAGGCATAGATGTCGAAATGGGCGTAGGAGGCGGCTTTTTCGACGAAGCGGTTGAGGAAGAGCGCCGCCGTGATCGAGCCGGCCATGCCACCCGTCGAGACATGGTTCACATCGGCGATGCGGGAGTCGAGCATGGCGTCGTAAGCCGGCCAGAGCGGCATCCGCCAGACCGGATCGTTGACCGCCATGCCGAGCCGCGAAATCTCGGCCGCCAGTCCCTCGTCATGCGTGTAGAAGGGCGGCAGCTCCGGCCCGAGCGCGGTGCGCGCAGCCCCCGTCAGCGTGGCGTAGTCGAGCAGCAGTTCGGGCGCTTCCTCATCGGCCAGCGCCAGCGCGTCGGCCAGGATCAGCCGGCCCTCCGCGTCGGTGTTGCCGATCTCGACGGAGAGACCCTTCCGGCTCGCCAGCACGTCGCCGGGGCGGAAGGCGGAGCCGGAGGCCGAATTCTCGACCGCGGGCACCAGCAGCCGCAGCCGCACCGGCAGCCCGGCCAGCATGATCATGCGGGCGGCCGCGATCGCGGCCGCAGCCCCGCCCATGTCCTTCTTCATCAGCAGCATCGAGGCGTCGGGCTTGAGGTTGAGCCCGCCCGTGTCGAAGGCGACGCCCTTGCCGACCAGCGTCACCTTCGGATGAGCGGGATCGCCCCAGGTGAGGTCGACGAGCCGTGGTGCGCGCGGCGAGGCGCGGCCGACCGCATGCACCATCGGAAAATTGGCGGGCAGCAACTCGTCGCCGATGATGCTGGCGACGCTCGCGCCCGTCTCCTGCGCCAGTGCGCGGATAGCCGCTTCAATTTCGGCTGGGCCGAGATCGTTGGCGGGCGTGTTGACGAGGTCGCGCGCCAGCCAGACCGATTGGGCGATCAGGCTGATATCCTCCCCATCCACGCCGTCGGGCAGGACGAGGCGCGCGGCGACCGGGGCAGGCTTGCGATAGCGGTCGAAGCGGTAGGCCTGCAGCAGCCAGGCGAGCACGGCGAGGTCGACATCGTCGATTTCGCCGCAAAGCGCGTAGTCGCCGGCCGGCAGGAGCGCTGCAAGACGGCCCGGCCCGAAGGGGTCGCGCCGGCGGGCGTCCGCCGGCTCCACGCCCAGCAGCACGCTGGCGATCGCGCCCTGCGCATCCGGCAGCAGCAGGAACTGGCCGGGCCGGGCTGCAAAACCCTGCGCCTGCGCGAAGCGCCGCCCTTCCTCCGGGAGGCTTTCGATCAAAGCGGGCCAGCCCGGTTTCGAGACGATGTGGATCGGGATGGCGGCAGGCGAAGACGCGACGAGGAGGCTGTGCACGATGGGGTCCGGACCAGAGCGGGAGCGGCGCGAAGCGGCCGGTTAAGGATGCATTAGGGTTAACGCTTTATCACCGGATCAACCAGATTTTCCATTGTGGCAAGGCGATCCGGCCCATGTTTACCAGTTCGAGCCCGCATTCGACCCGGTTTCCCGTGTATCGCCGCGCATCCCTGCGCGCTTTGCTCTGCGTCGCGGCTCTCGGCCTCGCCGGCTGCCAGAGCCGTGGACCCGGCGACGTCACGGGCTCGATCGGTTCCAGTGGGCCGGCGCGGTCGCAGCCCGACTGGCAGGCCGAGCGCCGGAGCTGGGGCCAGCGCTACGAGACCAATCCCAAGGACCGCAACGCCGCCTTCAACTATGCCCGCGCTTTGCGCGCGCTCGACCAGAACGCCCAGGCGCTGGCGGTGCTGCAGGGCGCGGTGCTGGTCCATGCCAACGACCGCGAGATGCTGGGGGCCTATGGCCGTTCGCTCTCTGACAATGGCCGGCTCAAGGAGGCCGACGAGGTGCTGTCCCGGGCGCACTCTCCGGAGCGGCCGGACTGGCGCATCCTCTCGGCGCAGGGCGTCGTCGCCGACCAGCTCGGCGAGCATCCCCGCGCCCAGCAGCTTTACCAGGCCGCTCTCAGAATCGCGCCGGGCGAGGCCACCGTGATGTCCAATCTCGGCCTGTCGCTGGCCCTGTCGCGGCAGTTGCCGGAGGCCGAGCGCGTGCTGCGCGAGGCTGCGGCGTCCGGCCGCGGTGACGCCCGTGTGCGCCAGAACCTCGTCCTTGTGCTGGGCCTCCAGGGTCGTTTCGCCGAGGCAGAGACGCTGGCCCGGCAGGACCAGAGCCCGGCCGAGGCCGCCCAGACCATCGCCTATCTCAAGCGCAGCGTCAGCCAGCAGAACAGCTGGGATCTGCTCAAGGCCGGCAAGGGCAAGGGCAAGCCGCCCGTCGCCCGTCGCGCGGCCGAGCCGCAGGACGAGACGACGTAAAGCCTTCGACTCCGGCCGGGGACGACACGACAAGGGCAAGGAAAAACCCTCTGCCGGCTTCCGAAATTCCGGGGCCGCCAGAGGGTTTTTGCATGGAGCCTTGGACTAGACGGCGCGGCTCTTCGGTCGGACCCGGCGGCCCGGCTTTTAGCCGCGCCTCACTTCCACTTGAAGACCTGGATGATCGCCGGCGTCATGATGACGATGAAGAGCACCGGCAGGAAGAACAGGATCATCGGAACCGTCAGCTTCGGCGGCAGGGCGGCGGCCTTCTTCTCGGCCTCCATCATGCGCTGGTCACGGCTTTCCTGCGCCAGCGTCCGCAGCGCGGAGCCCAGCGGCGTGCCGTAGCGCTCGGCCTGGATCAGCGCGGTCGAGACCGATTTGACGCCCTCCAGCCCGGTGCGGGCGGCGATGTTCTCATAGGCCTGCCGGCGTTCGGCCAGATAGGACAGCTCGGCCGTGCAGAGCGCGAACTCCTCGGCCAGCGGCACGGACTGGCTGCCGATCTCGGTCGAGACCTTGCGGAAGGCGAGTTCGATCGACATGCCCGATTCGACGCAGATGAGCAGCAGGTCGAGTGCGTCGGGAAAGGCCGTCTTCATCGAGGCCTGGCGCTTGGCGATCTGGTTGGAGAGGAAGACCTCCGGCGCCTTGATGCCGATATAGGCGGCGCTGATCGCGATCCCGATCCGGATCATCACCGTCTGTCCGAAATCCTTGATCACGAAGACATAGAACAGCGTGAACAGGAACAGGGCGATCGGCGCAACCAGCCGGAAGAACAGGAACGCGACCTCGGCCTGCTGGCCGCGATAGCCGGCCATGGCGAGCTGCTTCTTGGCGGTCTCGGTGCCGAGCCAGTCGCCGAGCTTGAACTGCTCGACGATACGCCGCATGAACTCCTTCGGCTCCTGACGCAGCGAAACCTTGTCCTTGCCGCGCGCCAGCCGCTCGCGTTCGCGCATGCGCAGTTTCTCGCGCTCGCTGGCGACGCTCTTCATGCGCTTGTCGAGGGTGTTGCCCTCCGTCAGCGGGATCGCCAGCGTCAGCACCGTGGCGGCGGCGGCGATGGCGACGAGCATGCTCAGCAGGAACTGCCCGCTCACCACCATGTCTGCGATTTTGCCGAGCATGTGCGCCTCAGATGGTGAAGTTGATCATCTTGCGCATCACCAGGACGCCGACGAGCATCCAGACGGCGCTGACGACAAGGGCGAACTTGCCGGCCTGCGTGATCCAGAGCAGCTCGATGTATTTCGGGCTGCTGAGATAGACCAGGATGGCGACGACCGGCGGCAGCGAGCCGATGATCGCAGCCGATGCCTTGGCTTCCATCGAGACGGCCTGGATCTTGTCGCGCATCTTGCGGCGCTCGCGGATGACCTTGGAGAGGTTGCCGAGCGTCTCGGAGAGGTTGCCGCCGGTCTTCTGCTGGATCGCGAGCACGATGCCGAAGAAGTTCGACTCGGCGCAGGGCATCCGCTCGAACAGCTTGTCGGCGGCCTCGGTCAGCGGCAGTCCCAGCTGCTGGCTCTCGATGATCAGGCGGAACTCGGTCGCGACCGGCTCGGCCGCCTCGGTCGCGACGATGCGCAGGCAGTCGTTCAGCGGCAGGCCGGACTTGATGCCGCGGGTGATGACGTCGAGCGCGTTGGGAAACTCGTTGCCGAATTTCTTCAGCCGCTTGGTCCGGCAGCGCTTGACGAACCAGGCCGGCAGGCCGAAGCCGCCGATGAACAGGCCGACAAGGCCCAGGATTGCGTTGCCGCTGGCCATCAGGAGCGCCAGGCCGGTGACGCAGGCCATGATCACGCTGACGACGTAGTATTTCTTGCGCTTCCAGCCCAGGCCCGACTGCAGCAGCCGCACCTCCAGGGAGACGGAATTACGCGCGTTCTCGCGGGTCTCGATGTCCTTGAGGCTCTGGGCGATCTGGCCGCGCTTGACGCGAGTCTGCGCCTCGCGGTCGACGCCGCGCGCCGCGACCGGGCTGGCGAATTCCTTGCGGCGTTTTTCGGCGCGGGCCTGGCCGCTGAGCGCTGGGTAAAACAGCGCATAGATCACGCCGCCCACCGCGAGCGCGGCCAGCGCCATGACGGCGAGAAAGCTGGGGGTCATGGCGAAACGCTCCGCTCACGCCGCATTAGCTTCACCATGCGCCTCGAGCATGTCGATCGCCGCGGCCAGGCGCTGTTCCTCGCCATAGTAGCGGGCGCGGTCCCAGAAGCGCGGTCGGCCGATGCCGGAGGATTTGTGCCGGCCGATCAGCTTTCCGGCAGCGTCCTCGCCGAGAACCTCGTAGGTCATCAGGTCCTGCGTGATGATGACGTCGCCTTCCATGCCCATCACCTCGGTGATGTGGGTGATGCGGCGCGAGCCGTCGCGCATGCGCTGGGCCTGGATGATGACGTCGATCGACGAGCAGATCATCTCGCGCAGGGTCTTCGAGGGCAGGCTGAAGCCGCCCATCGTGATCATCGATTCGATACGGCTCAGGCACTCGCGCGGCGTATTGGCGTGGAGCGTGCCCATCGAGCCGTCATGGCCGGTGTTCATCGCCTGCAGCAGGTCGAAGGCCTCGGGTCCGCGCACCTCGCCGACGATGATGCGCTCGGGTCGCATGCGCAGGCAGTTCTTGACGAGGTCGCGCATCGTCACCGCGCCGGTGCCCTCCAGATTGGGCGGGCGGGTTTCGAGACGCACGACATGGGGCTGCTGGAGCTGCAGTTCGGCTGCGTCCTCGCAGGTGATCACCCGCTCGTCATGCTCGATATAGTTCGTCAGGCAGTTCAGCAGCGTCGTCTTGCCCGAGCCCGTGCCGCCGGAGATGACGAGGTTGCACCGGACCTTGCCGATGATCTTGAGGATTTCCGCGCCCGGAGGCGCGATCGCGCCGAAGCGGACGAGCTGGTCGAGCGTCAGCTTGTCCTTCTTGAATTTGCGGATGGTCAGCGCGGGGCCGTCGATCGCCAATGGCGGTGCGATGACGTTGACGCGGGAGCCGTCGGCGAGGCGCGCATCGCAGATCGGCGAGGATTCGTCGACGCGCCGGCCGACCTGGCTGACGATGCGCTGGCAGATGTTCATCAGCTGCGCGTTGTCGCGGAAACGGATGTTCGTCAGCGTGATCTTGCCGGCGACTTCGATGAAGGTGCGCGTCGCGCCGTTGACCATGATGTCGGCGATGTCGTCGCGCGCCAGCAGCGGCTCGAGCGGACCGTAGCCGAGGACGTCGTTGCAGATGTCGTCGAGCAGTTCCTCCTGCTCGGAGATCGAGAGCACGACGTTCTTCAGCGAGATGATCTCGTTGATGATGTCGCGGATTTCCTCGCGCGCCGATTCGCCGTCGAGCTTGGCGAGCTGGGAGAGATCGATGGCCTCGATGAGAGCGCCGAAGATCATGCTCTTCATCTGATAGTATTCGTCGGATCTCGGCGCTTCCGCAGCCGGCGCGGGAACCGCCTTGCGCGAATCGTTGGAGGCCATCGCCAGCGTCGGCTCGCCTGGACGCGGGGCCGCCGCTGCCGGTGCCGAGGAGGGCGCCTTCAGGGTCGGGGCAGGGGCCGGAGCCGCGCCGGAAGACCGCTTTCCGAACATGTCAATCCTCTTTGCCGGCGGCCATGGTGGCGCGCCGTTCGATCAGCCTGTGCCTGGCAAGGCTTGCCTGTCGCTGGTCCATGCGTCAGGCCTTGCGCCGCTTGAGCCTGGCGACGATCGGCTCGAACAGGCTGCGCTTGCCGCGCTTGGCCTCGCCGCGTCCGGTCAGGGCGCTGGCGATCTGGACGAAGGCCTCGTTGACCTTGCCGGTCGCCTGGACCTCCGCGATCATCTGGCCGTTGTTGGCCGCCGTACCGAAGAGCTGCGCGTCGAAGGGGATCGAGGTCAAAACCTCGACGCCGAGCGCCTTGGCAAATTCGGCGGCGTCGATCTCCGGGCGCTTGGGCAGGCCGACCTGGTTGAGCACGAGGCGCGCGCCGGCGTCGTTGGGACGGCTGGCGCGGGCAAGGTCGATCAGGTTCTTGGCGTTGCGCAGCGAGGCGAGTTCGGGGGCCGCGACGACGACGACCTCGTCGGCGCCGATCAGCGCCCGCTTGACCCAGGCGTTCCAGCTATGGGGCACGTCGAGCACGACGCAGGGCACGCTCGAGCGCAGCAGGTCGAAGAGCTGGTCGAAGGCGTCCTCCGGCAGGTCGATGGTGCGGTCGAGCATCGCCGGCGCCGCCAGCAGAGCGAGGTTGTCGCTGCAGCGCGAGAGCAGCCGGTCGAGCATGTTGGAGTCGAGACGCTCCGGCGCGAACACGGCTTCCGCCACGCCCTGCGGCGGGTCCTGGTTGAAATCGAGGCCGGCCGTGCCGAAGGGGATGTCGAGATCGACGATCACGGTCTGGGCGTCGAGATTGCGCGCGATCGCCCAAGCGACGTTGTGGGCGACTGTGGAGGCGCCGACGCCGCCCTTGGCCCCCATCACCGCGATGATGCGGCCGAGATTGCGGGCGCTCGCCGAGACGTAGAGCTCCGACAGCGTGCGCAGCACGTCGAGCGTGCCCAGCGGCGCGATCAGGTATTCGCTGACGCCGCGCCTGATCAGGTCGCGATACAGCTGGACGTCGTTGACATGGCCGATGACGACGACCTTCGTTCCGGCGTCGCAGCTCTCCGACAGCGCGTCGAGATGGCCGATCAGCGCGGCCGGGTCAGACACGGTTTCCAGCACGATGATGTTGGGCGTCGGCGCGGCGCGGAATGCCTCCACGGCGGCGGCGGGTCCGCCCATCTGGATGCGGGCATGGGCCTTGTCCATGCGTCGGTCGGCGATCGCCGCCTGCATCGTCGCGGCCACGCCGGGCGTCTCGCAGAAGGCCTGCAGCGTGATGCGCGGCAAAGGCGTGATGACGTCCTCGCCCGAGACCAGGGCCTGATGCCGCGGCGGCGTAGCCATTTCGGCGTCCATCAGCGGCCTCCGACCGTGGAATTGATCTGGGGCGTCTCCTGCCGGTACTGGGTCGAGGGATCCTTGCCCTCGCGCAGCTTGCCGATGGCGCCGAGCCGCTTGACCATGTCGACGCGGCCTTCGGTCCGGGCCCTGACGAGGTCGATCGGATCGGCGACCTGGGCGGCGAGCGTCGCCTGGGTGGCGCAGCCGAAATTCCAGTAGGGCTCGTTGGAGGCCGACTTCTTGAAGTTGGAAACGCCGAGATCCTCGGTCCACTGGCCGCAGGAATGCGGCAATTGCGCCTGGAGCGAGCCGAAGGTCAGCCGGATCGGCGAGGCGAGGCCGGGGTCGCTGACCGGATAGGTCGTGACCGAGAGATAGGCCGCCGGCACGCCGCCGCGCGCCAGCGCCGTGCGGATGCCTGACAGCGCGTCATGCGCGGCGATGTCGCGGCGCGTGCCGCTGGGAACCTGTGCGACCAGCCCACCGCGTCCGCTGCGGCGATACTCCTGGGCGAATTCCATCAC
>JBKJSB010000190.1:0-12977 GCA_046593015.1 Allobosea sp. | reverse complement strand
CGACCGACCTGGTCGCGGCGCATAAGCGGAGGACACGCGATGGACAGACGCTCCTTTATCACCACGCTGATCGGCGGCTTTGCCGTTGCCGGGCTCGGCGGCACGGCCTTGGCTCAGGCGCCTGACGCCGCGCAACCGGTCGCGTTGAAGCGCGATCCCGTCGATGACGCCGTCAAGCTCGACAGTGAGGCGCTCGACAAGACCGACGCCGAGTTCTCGCAGTACTATTACCGCCGCCGGCGGCGCTACTATCGCAGGCCCTATGGCTATCGTCGCCGTCGCTTCTACGGCCGTCGCTCCCGCCGCTTCGACTGGCGCGCACGTTCGCGCTGAGTGCTCTCGTCCTGACGCTATCGCCTGCCGGGACCCCGGTTGGCGATAGCTGACGGCTTGACTGAGAAAAGCCGCCGGCCACGATCACGGCTCGAGCGCGAGCCGAAACAGCATCGGCCTGTGGTCCGATCCCAGCCCGTCGGGTCCGATCGTCACGCCGGCAGAACGGATCCGCGGCGAGGCCAGCAGATTGTCGAGCAGCACCACCGGGACGAAGCGGTGGGCGGGCCATGTCAGGGCGAATGTGGCGTGCCGGAGCAGCCCGGTGCTTCGCGCCAGCCTGTCCATCTTCCAGGTGAAGGGCGCGAGATTGAAATCCCCGACGAGGATCTGCGGCCCCGGGGCGGCCTTCAGCCGTTCCGCCAGAAAACGCGTCTGAGCCTCCTGCCATTGCGGCTCGAACGGGAAGGCGAGATGGATGCCCGTCACGGTGTAGGGCCTGCCGCTCCCCCTCGAAAAATTCGCCCAGACCAGCGGCGGCGTCTGCGGGCTGCCACTGACAAAGCCGCGCGCGGTCGGCTCCACCCTGGACAGAAGATGGACGCCGCCATTGTGCTGCGGAAGCGACGTGACGAAGGGATAGAGCGCGCGCAGTGGCTCGATCAGGCGCGGCGCAAGATCCGGGAAGGCCTCCTGCAGCACGACATGGTCGGCATCGACCGCCCGGACATAGTCGACCACGCGCTCCGGCGTCGGATTGGCGTACCAGACGTTGAAGGTGAGGATGCTGATCTCACCGCCCGGACTGGCGACGGCGCCCGTCGGCAGAGGCGCGGCCAGACGCAGCGGCAGGAGCATCAGCGCGATGTTGGCGAAAGCGAGCGCCGCGCCGGCCGCGACCAGCCGCCGCCGACGCGTCAGCGCGCAGAGCGCCAGCACGGCGAGGCTCGTCGCGACAAGGAAGGGCCGGAACTGGTTGAACAGTTCGAGATAGGGGACGAGCGGTGCAAGCCCGCCAAGCAGTGTCGCGGCCGTGCCGGTGGCGACGCCCGCCAGGGCGGTCCACCGCAGCCACAACATCGGTCTCACCGCTGCTCGCGCCTTATCGTCCTGCGCCGGCTCACAGTGTCGCTCCAAGGCCCCGCAACGCCGCGCGCAGATCGATCGGCTCGACGAAATGCACCGCCTGCATGCCGACCGCGCGCGCCGCATCGACGTTCTTCTCGCTGTCGTCGATGAAGATGCAGTCGCCGGCGGTGAGCCTGTAGCGCTCCAGCAGCACGCGGTAGATCGCGGGGTCGGGCTTGATCAGCCGTTCATGCGCCGAGACGACGACGCCGTCGAAGCTCTGCAGGAAGGGGAAGCGGATCAGGCACTCCGCCCATTTCTCGCGCGAGAAATTGGTGATGGCGTAGACCTTCTCGCCCCTTGCCTTGAGTTCGGCGAGGATCGCGACGCTCTCCTCGAGCGCATGGGGCGCGGTCTCGTGCCAGCGCTGATCATAGGCCCTGATCTCGCGCTCCCATTCCGGATGCGCCTCGACCAGCAGCACCACAGCCTCCTCCCACGAGCGGCCGCGATCCTGCTCGATGTTCCAGGCGGCCGTGCAGACATTGGCCATGAACCAGTCGCGCTTCTCGTCGTCGGGGATGAGGTCGCGATAGAGCAGGCGCGGATCCCAGCGGATCAGGACGTTTCCGACGTCGAAGACGATGGTGGGCTGACTTGGAGGCATCGTCAGGTCCGTTTGAACTGCGAGCGGGATCGTGCTCACGCCCTTGTGTGCCATTGTGCGAGACAGAGGCAAGCGCTCTCGCGTATCCCGCAATCAGCATCGTGCAGACAGCACCGTGAGAGGCGAGACGATCAATGGCGGCTGCCGGCTTTCAGGCCTACCTGCCATGGCTCGACCGGCAGGGACGGTTTTCGTATCTGCGCGCGGCGGCCTTCGCGCTCGTCGTCATCCCGGCGCTGATCCTGGCCTGGCACGCCTGGACCCTTCAGCTCGGCTCGAAGCCCTGGACCCGCGCCGTCCACGACACCGGCACCGAGGCGATGCGGCTGCTGCTGGTTACCCTCGCGATCTCGCCGCTCAGAAAAATCCTCGACTGGGGCAAGCTGATCGGCATCCGCCGACTGCTCGGCCTCTCTGCGCTGGCCTATGCGGCCGCCCATCTGACGCTCTACTGCATCGATCTGGCCTTCGACTGGGGGCTGATCGTCTCCGAAATCGTCAAGCGCTTCTATCTGACGGTGGGCATCGTCGCGCTGACCGGGCTGGTGGCGCTCGGGGTCACCTCGACCGACGGCATGATCCGGCGCATGGGCGCGAAGAACTGGCAGCGCCTGCACAACCTCGTTTATCTCATCACAGCCTTGAGCCTGCTTCATTTCGCATTGCAGTCGAAGATCGACGTCACCGAGCCGGCGCTGATGAACGGGCTTTTCGCCCTGCTGCTGCTCTATCGCGGGCTCAACCGGTGGAAGATCGGCTTCTCCACGCCGGTTCTGGTTGCCGCCGCGCTCGCCACGGGCCTTGCGACCGCGCTTTGCGAAACCGCCTGGTATGCGCTGACCACCGGTGTCTCGGCCTGGCTGGTGTTCCAGGCCAATGCCGATGTCGTGCTCTATCAGGACATCGCTTTTCTGCGCCCGGGCCACTGGGTCGCGCTGACCGGCCTCGTCGTCGCGGGGCTGCATGTCTGGCGCGCGCCGGCTGCAAGGCAGCCGCGCGGTCGGCGTGCGGCTGCCGCGTCGCCTGTCGCCGATCAGCCCTCATCCTGAGGAGCGGAGGTCAGTCCGCGTCTCGAAGGATCGTCCAGTGAACGCTGGAGCATCCTTCGAGACGCCGCTTTCACGGCTCCTTAGGATGGGGGCTTAGGCAGGTCCGGTCGGGAGCGAGGTTGGCAGGGCGCGCCTGAGCCTCTAACCCTTGATCCATGCCAGCCGATCTCAAAGCCCAGCCGGTCGAGGATGTCGCAGCGGCCGAACTCGCGGCCGAGGGCGTGGCGCTGCCCGAGCGCGCCTCGCCCTTCGTGCCCTTGCGCCAGCCGGTCTTCCGCGCCGTCTGGTTCGCCAGCCTCGCCTCCAATTTCGGCGGTTTGATCCAGGCGGTCGGTGCGTCCTGGCTGATGACGGCGATCGCCGCCTCGCCCGATCTCGTCGCGCTCGTGCAGGCCTCGACCACGCTGCCGGTGATGCTGTTCTCGCTGGCGGCGGGCGCGATCGCCGACAATTACGACCGCCGCAAGATCATGCTGACGGCGCAGCTCTTCATGTTCGCGGTCTCGATCTCGCTCGCCGTGTTTTCATGGTTCGGCTGGCTGACGCCTTGGACGCTGCTCGCCTTCACCTTCCTGATCGGCTGCGGCACGGCGCTGAACAACCCCGCTTGGCAGTCCTCGGTTGGCGATATGGTGCCGAGGCAGGACGTGCCCGCCGCCGTGACGCTGAACAGCGTTGCCTTCAACATCGCCCGCAGCGTCGGCCCGGCCATCGGCGGCGCGATCGTGGCGGCGTCTGGCGCGTTCGCGGCCTTCGCCATCAACGCCGTGAGTTACGTCGCGCTGCTCGCCGTGCTCTGGCGCTGGAGCCCGCCCAAGGTCGAGCGGCTGCTGCCGCGCGAGACGCTGTGGATCGCGATGAGCGCCGGCCTGCGCTATGTCGCGATGTCGCCCAACATCCGCAGCGTCATCTTGCGGGCCTTCGCCTTCGGCTTCGGCGGCATCGTCGTGCTGGCCCTGCTGCCGCTGATTGCGCGCGATCTGGTCAAGGGCGGGCCGCTGATCTTCGGCGTGCTGCTCGGCGCGTTCGGGGCGGGCGCGGTCGCCGGCGCTTTCCTGAGCGCACGGCTGCGCCGGATGCTGACAACCGAGGCGCTGGTGCGGCTGACATTCGCGGCCTTCGCCGTCGCGGTCGCGGTGATGGCGGTCAGCACCAGCCTCTGGCTGACCATGCCGGCGCTCTGCGTCACCGGCGGTTGCTGGGTGATGACGCTCTCGACCTTCAACGCGACGGTGCAGCTCTCGGCCCCGCGCTGGGTCGTCGGCCGGGCGCTGGCGCTCTACCAGATGGGCGCGTTTGGCGGCATGGCGCTGGGGAGCTGGGTCTGGGGCCGGGCGATCCTCCAGATCGGCACCGAGCAGACGCTGCTGGTCGCGGCCTTCACCCTGCTGGCGGGCGCAGCGCTCGGCCTGCGCTATGCGCTCCCGCCGCTGGAGGCGCTCAATCTCGATCCGCTCAGCCGCTGGCGCGAACCCACCGTCGCGGTCGATATCGAGCCACGCAGCGGCCCGGTCATCGTCACGATCGAATATGTCATCGCCGAGGAGGACGTCGTCGCTTTCTTAAGCGCGATGGCCGAACGCCGCCGCATCCGCCGCCGCGACGGCGCGCGCCATTGGGCGCTGTTGCGCGACCTGACCAATGCCGAACTCTGGATCGAGCGCTACGATAGCCCGACCTGGGTCGAATATGTCCGCCAGAACCAGCGCGTCACGCAGGCCGACGCCGAGATCGGCGACCGCGTCAGGGCGCTGCACAAGGGGCCGGTTCCGCCGGTGGTCCACCGCATGATCGAGCGCCAGACCGGCTCGCTGCCGGGCGCGCGCGGCCTTGCGGCGCAGGCCAGCGCGCCGGATGTAGGCCCGGCCTGAACAGACTCAGCCGACGATCCACAGCCCCGCGAGCCCGAACAGCCCGACGATGATCCGCCACCAGGCGAAGAGCGCAAAGCCGCGCTTCGAGACATAGTCGAGGAAGACCCGGACTACGACCAGCGCCGAGCAGAAGGCCGCGACGAAGCCGACCGCGATCAGCATCGTATCGTCGAAGGTCAGGATCTTGTAGTTCTTCAAGAGGTCGTAGGCGAAGGCGCCGGCCATGGTCGGCATGGCGAGAAAGAACGAGAATTCGGCCGCCGAGCGCTTGCTCGCGCCCAGCAGCATCGCGCCGACGATGGTCGAGCCCGAGCGCGAGACGCCGGGAATCATAGCCAGGCACTGGATGAAGCCGATCTTGAGATACATCGACAGCGGGAAAGCCGTGGCGTCAGTGTGCTTCACCTCGAGTTCGAGTTCGTCGACCACCATCAGCACGAGCCCGCCCGCGATCAGCGAGCAGCAGACCAGGAACGGGTTGAACAGCACGCTCTTGATAAAGCCGTGCAGCACGGCTCCGATCAGCGCGGCGGGCAGGAAAGCGACGAGCACGCCGATGACGAAGCGCCGCGCGGCAGGGTCCTTGCCGAACCGGAGCGCGATGTCGAGCAGCCGACGGAAATAGACCAGCATGATCGCCAGGATGGCCCCGAGCTGGACCAGCACCTCGAAGCTCTTGCCCTTCGATTCGAAGCCGAGGAAATGCCCGAGCAGCAGCAGATGCCCGGTCGAGGACACCGGCAGAAACTCGGTCAGCCCCTCGACGATGCCGAGCACGAACGCGACGAAGAGGTTTTCCATGGCGGGGGTCTCAGGACGGGCGGGCCGGGCATGTGCTGCAGACCTCGGGCAGAGGTAAACCGCTTCTCCTCATGCGCCCAGCCTCTTTGCGAATTGGTTACCACTTCGCCAAGACGACCGGGTCAAATCGAAGCGGAGACCGGGCATCGGCTTGTGAGCCGGCGGCCCTGAGACTATAGCAGGCGTCCGGCGCATGACTGTGCCGCGCTTCTCCGCCGGCCCCGCTTGCGCCGCATCCGCCTGTTTCAAGAGTGCCATGGCGACGCTTCACCACTATCCGCTATGCCCGCATTCGCGCTTCGTCCGGCTCGTCCTGGCGGAGTTCGGTCTGGAGGCCGATCTCGTCGAAGAGCGGGTCTGGGAGCGCCGGCGCGATTTCCTGGAGATGAACCCGGCCGGCACGACGCCAGTCTTTCGCGAGGATTCGGGCCTCGCCGTGCCGGGCGCGGGCGTCATCGCCGAATATCTCGACGAGACGCGCGGGCTGGCGCTCGGCCAGAACCGGCTGCTGCCGGAGGGACCCGGCGAACGCGTCGAGGTGCGCCGCCTGCTCGACTGGTTCAACGGCAAGTTCGACGCCGAGATCACCGGCCCGCTCGTGCTGGAAAAGGTGATGAAGCGCTTCATGGGGCGCGAAGAGGGCGGCGGCCCGCCCGAAATGGGCGCGATCCGCGCCGCCCGCGCCAATGTGCGCTATCATCTGCGCTACATCTCCTGGCTCACCGCCAAGCGGAACTGGCTGGCCGGGCCCGATCTGAGCTATGCCGACCTGGCCGCCGCGGCGCATCTCTCCTGCGTCGACTATCTCGGCGACGTGCCCTGGGACGAGGACGAGGCCGCGCGCGCATGGTATGCGAGGATCAAATCCCGGCCGAGCTTCCGGGCGCTGCTGGCGGACCGGGTGCCGGGGATGGCCCCGAGCGCCCATTACGACGATCTGGATTTTTGACGCGATCGACCTCCCAAGTGCCTCATCCTGAGGAGCGGGCGTCAGCCTGCGTCTCGAAGGATGCTCCAGCGCGCTCTGGAGCATCCTTCGAGACGGAGGCTGCGGCTTCTCCTCAGGATGAGCAGTTTGGGTCCAAAGCCCGTATCAAGGCTGAACGCCTGAAGCAGGCGGTCGTCGAGCGGGCGCTGGCCGAAGGGTTTTCCGTGGCGCGCATAGCCGCCGCCGACTCGATCCCGGACGCGCCTGCCCAACTGCGCGAATGGCTCTCCGCCGGCCATCACGGCGAGATGGGCTGGATGGAGGAGCGCATCGACGAGCGCGCCGCGCCGCAAGCGCTTTGGTCGGAAGTCCGTTCGGTGGTCATGCTCGGAATGAGCTATGCCCCCGACTCGGACCCGCTCGCGATCCTCAGCCAGACCGACAAGGCCGCGATCTCGCTCTACGCGCGCCGGCGCGACTATCACGACGTGATCAAGGGCAAGCTGAAAAGCGTGGCCGGCCTGCTGGCGGCGCGCGGCGGCGCGGACGTCAAGGTCTTCGTCGATACAGCCCCTGTCATGGAGAAGCCGCTGGCGCAGGCTGCCGGGCTCGGCTGGCAGGGCAAGCACACGGTGCTGGTCTCGCGCGAGCACGGCTCGTGGCTATTCCTGGGCTCGATCTACACCACCGCCGAGCTGCCCGCCGACGAAGCCGAGCAGGATCATTGCGGCTCCTGCCGGCGCTGCCTGGAAATCTGTCCGACCGACGCTTTCCCCCAGCCCTACCAACTCGATGCCCGCCGCTGCATCGCCTATCTGACGATCGAGCATCAGGGCCATATCGACGCCGAGTTGCGGCCCGGCATCGGCAACCGAGTCTTCGGCTGCGACGACTGCCTCGCCGTCTGCCCCTGGAACAAGTTCGCGGAATCCGCGCAGGAGACGCGGCTCGCCCTCAAGGACGATCTCGCCGCACGGCCGCTCGCGGAACTGGCCGCGCTCGACGATGCCGGCTTCCGGACGCTCTTCGCCGGCACGCCGGTGAAGCGCACCGGCCGCGACCGCTTCATCCGCAACGTCCTGATCGCCATCGGCAACAGCGGCAGGTCCGAACTCGCCGGAAGCGCCGGGGCGCTGATCGCCGACGCCTCGCCGCTCGTGCGCGCCATGGCGGTCTGGGCGCTGGGTCGGCTCGCGCCCGGCCGGGCTGCCCAGCTCGCAACCGCTCGCCTCGCCGCCGAGCCGGATGCCGCCGTCCGCCGGGAATGGCTCGCCCTCTCAGTCCCACCGGATCGTGCCGCATGAAGCTCGTCATCTTCGGCCTCGGCTATAGCGCCGGGTTCTTCGCGCGCGCCGCCATGGCGCAGGGCTGGCAGGTCACCGGCACAGTCCGCTCGGCCGACAAGGCGGCGAAACTCAGCGGCGAGGGCATTCCGACGCTGGTCTTCGGCGGTTTCGCTGTGTCCTCGCGCCTCGCGGCCGCGATCGCCGAGGCCGACGCCGTGCTGGTCTCGGTCCAGCCGGGCGAGGATGGCGATCCGGTGCTGGCCGCCCTGTCCGCCCAGCTCGAAGCCGCGCCCAACCTGCGCTGGATCGGCTATCTCTCGACCATCGGCGTCTATGGCGACCATGGCGGCGAGTGGATCGACGAGAGCGCCGAAACCCGGCCCGGCTACGCCCGCTCGAAGCTCAGGTTGGAGACCGACAAGGCCTGGCTCGCTTTCGGGGAGCGCGCGGGCAAGCCGGTCCAGATCTTCCGCCTGTCGGGCATTTACGGCCCACGCCGCAACGCCATCGTCAACCTGCGCGAGGGCACGGCGCGGCGGCTGGTCAAGCCGGGCCAGGTCTTCAACCGCATCCATGTCGAGGACATCGCCGGCGTGCTGCTGGCCTCGCTGGCGCGGCCGCGCAACGGCGCGGTCTACAATGTCACAGACGACGAGCCGGCCCCGCCACAGGATGTCGTAACCTTCGCAGCCGGACTGATCGGCGTCGAGCCGCCGCCGGAACAGCCCTATGACGCGTCGAAACTGTCGCCCATGGCGGCGAGCTTCTACGGCGAGAACAAGCGTGTTTCGAACGCGCTGGTGAAGCGGGAACTGGGCTACGTCTTCCGCTATCCGAGCTACCGTGAGGCGCTGACGGCGCTCGCAGCGGCCGGCGAGTGAACCGCACTCACGCGGCGTAGCGCTGGCCCTCTTCCCCGTAATAATCGACATAGCGACGGTCGATTGCGGCGACGGGCAGGATCACCAGCACGTCGGTCGTGCCGAACTGCCGGTCGATCACCGCGCCGGAGCCGAAGCGCGCGCCGAGCCTGAGATAGCCCTTGATCAGCGGCGGAAGCTGCTTCAGCGCGAGCTTGGCGTCGATCGTCCCGATCGGCAGCCGGTCCATCGCGATGTGGCGGTCGGGCCGGGCGCAAGCGCTCCAGTCGCCCTCGGCTCTGGCGTGTTGATGCAGGAAGCTCAGCGGCAGGGCGAGCGCGTCGGGGTCGGCGCCCTCGAAACTGGCGCAGCCGAACATCGCGTCGATGCGGTGGTGCCGGATATAGGCCCAGATGCCGTGCCAGAGCAGTTCGACCGTCTTCTTGGTGCGGTAGGGTTTCAGCACGCAGGAGCGGCCGAGTTCGAGGAAGCGCGCCCCGGGATGCCGCGCGATCAGAGGCGCGAGGTCGAATTCGCTCTGGGTGTAGAAGCCGCCGAGCCGGTTGGCGGCGCTCTGGCGCATCAGCCGATAGGTACCCACGACCTTGGAGCGCGTTCCGCCGAAGCGCCCGCGCGCCGCGTGGTCGATCACGAGCAGATGATCGCAGGCTGCATCAAAACGGTCGGCGTCGCGGCGGAACATGCGCGAAACGGCGTCGGGCTTGGCTGACATCTCCTGATAGAACACCCGGTAGCGCAGACGCTGCGCCCGCCAGACGTCCGAGGGACCCCGCGCCAGCCGGACCTCCAGCGAGCCGCAGCGGCCGAGCGTGCCGGTGAGTGCGTCCTCCGGCGTCGGCCACCGGCCGATCCGGCGCATCGCATCGCCGGAGATCAGCTTGAACGGCAGCCGCGACAGAAACGGGTGGCCGGCCGGGAGGCTCTTCGCCGGGAGACTCTTTGCCGGCTGCCTCAGGCCGCGGAAAACATCGAACGCCATGGCGCTATTGTTCCTTTGCCGACGATTCTGGCAATCGGAAACGCTAGCGCCGCGCAATTGACAGGATCGCGACAGGATTGCGTCAGAGCGGTGACTTAAGTCGGGCTGGAATTCTTCGTCAGCCGGTCAGCTCGAGCGGCGAACGGCTGCCGATCCGGCCGATCCAGCGCGCCAGAGCCGCGCGCTCCAGCGGCTTGGCAAGGCAGTCGTCCATGCCGGCCGCCAGCGCCGCCTTGCGGTCGGAGGCCGCGACATTGGCGCTGACCGCGATCAACGGCAGTCTCGTCTCGCCGCGCCCGGCCTCGATCGCGCGGATGGCGCGCGCCACCGACAAGCCGTCCAGCTCCGGCATGCGGATGTCGAGCAGGCACAGGTCGAAGGGCTGGGCGCCCGGCGTCAGGCTGTTCTCCAGCGCCCGCAGCGCGGCCCGGCCGTCGCGTGCCCACACCGCCGAGCAGCCGAGCCGCTCAAGCGTGCGTGTCGCCAACAGCGCGTTGATTTCGTTGTCCTCGGCGACGAGAACGCGCAGATGCGGCTCGGGCGTGCCCGCCGGCTTGGCTTCCGCCGTCGGTGAGATTTCGACCGCGTTTCGCTGCTGGCGAGGCGACAGCCGCTCATAGAGCGTGCGCGCCCTGACCGGTTTGATCAGGAAGCCGTTGAAGCCGGCCGCTGCTGGCGCGCCGAATTCGCGCCGCTGCAATGGCGACAGGAGGATGAGCCGCTCCGCCACGCCGCGTCCGCGCGCCAACCCGGCGATGGCCTTGACCGACGCATCGCCGAGCGCCAGATCGACCAGTACCGCATCGAAGCGCGTGCTCGCCAGAAGGGTCGACGCCTCCTCGGCTGTCGCGGCGCATGCGACGGTCGCGCCCGTCGCGAGAATGGACTCGGCCAGGAACCGGGCGCTGAACGGGGCGGGCGAGACCAGCAGCATGCGTTTGCTGGCCCAGTCCGGCGTCGCGGCATGGTTCGGGGCGTCGGCCGCCACCAGCGGCAGCGCGAGCCGGAAGACCGCGCCTTCGCCGGGCCGGCTTTCGGCATCGACGGTCCCGCCCATCAGGGTCGCGAGCCGGCGCACGATGGCGAGCCCCAGGCCCGTGCCGTCATGCCGGCGCGCCGCCGACTGGTCGGCCTGCTCGAACTCCTCGAAGATCGCCTCGAGCCGGTCGGCCGGGATGCCCGGCCCGGTGTCGGCGACGGTGATGACGAGCTTGTCGTCCTCGCGGCAAAGCCTGACGCCGACGCCGCCGGTCTCGGTGAACTTGATCGCATTGCCGACGAGGTTGAGCAGGATCTGGCGCAGCCGGTCATGGTCGCCGATGAGATGGCTCGGCAGATCGGCCGAGACCAGCGTCGCCACCTCGATACCCTTGGCCTGGGCGCGCGGCGCCATGAGTTCGGCGACGGTTTCGACCATCAGGCAAAGATCGAAGCGCGTCTCCTGCAGTTCCAGCTTGCCGGCCTCGACCTTGGCGAAGTCGAGAATGTCGTCGACCAGCGCCAGCAACGCCTCGCCCGAGGTGCGCAGCGCCCTGACATAGGTGCTCTGCTCGGGGTCGAGCCTCGTGTCGTCGAGCAGATCGGCCATGCCGAGGATGCCGTTGAGCGGCGTGCGGAATTCGTGGCTGACGGTGGCCAGGAAACGCGATTTGGCCTCGTTGGCGCCCTCCGCCCGGGCGCGGGCCTCGACCAGCGCCTGCTCGCCGGCGATGCGGGCCGAGATGTCGCGGCCGACGCGCTGCAGCACGGTCTTGCCATGGGCGACCGGGACGGCGGTTTCGACCCAGGAGATCCAGCGCTCGGTGACGCCGTCGCCATCGGGCGCACGGAGGCATTCGTCGAAGACGCGTGCGCCGTCGTCGAGCGTTTCCGCTGGGCGCAGCGCGATCCGCTTCGGCTCGTCGGTCGCGTCGATCACGCTGGTCTCGTCCAGTCCAAGCAACGCCGCATAGGCTGCGTTGGCGTAGACGATACGGTTGCCGTCGCGCCGCACGATCAGGTCGCCCTGCGCCTCGATCAGGCTGCGATAGCGCTCCTCGCTGTCGGCGAGCGCCCAGAGCCGGTCGTTCAGGGTCTCGACGTCGCGGGCTAGTTCCGTCGCCTGCGCGATCGTCCGGGCGCGCTGAAGCGCCATGGCGAGCGCACTGATGCAGGCCAGAACCGCGATGGCGGTGGCGGTCAGCAGGGCGGCGTTCGACGACAGGATGTCCATGACGCAACGTCTAGCAGCCGCGCCTTGAGAAAGAGTTTGGCTTATCCTCGAAGTCTAGGGATCGCGTGATGCAATTCGTTAACCATGGGGGCGCTCCGCGCGGTGCGGAAGCCTTCACGCCGCCTGCGCCACCTGATCGACGCGCGATCGATAGGACAGCGCTTCGGCCAGATGGATGCGGCCGACCTTCTCCTGCCCGTCGAGATCGGCGAGCGTGCGCGCCACCTTGAGGACGCGGTGATAGGCCCGCGCCGTCAGGCGCATCGCATCCGCCGCATCGCGCAACAAGGCGAGGCCGGCGTCGTCGGGCCGCGCGATCTCGTCGAGCACATTGGCCGGGCAGGCGGCGTTGGTGCCGATGCCCGGCAGGCCGAGCGCCGCGAAGCGCTGCGTCTGCAGCCGCCGCGCCGCCGCGACACGCGCCGCGATCTCGGCCGAGCTTTCGCTGGCGGCGGGCAGGATCAGATCGGCCGCCGTCACCGCCGGGACGTCGATGGTGATGTCGATCCGGTCCAGCATTGGGCCGGAGATGCGCGTCTGGTACTGCGCCATGCAGCGCTCGTTTGGCTGCCGGCGGCAGGCGAAGCCTGGCTCCGTCGCGCGTCCGCAACGGCACGGATTCATCGCGGCCACGAGCTGGAAGCGCGCCGGATAGACGGCGCGGTGGTTGGCGCGCGAGATCAGCACGTCGCCGGTCTCCATCGGCTGGCGCAGCGCGTCGAGCGCCTGCGCCTGGAATTCCGGCAACTCGTCGAGAAAGAGCACGCCGTGATGGGCGAGCGAGACCTCGCCGGGTTTGGCCTGCAGGCCCCCGCCGACCAGCGCCGCCATCGAGGCCGAGTGGTGCGGCGCGCGAAACGGCCGCCGGTCGGTCAGCGCGCCATCGGCAAGATGGCCTGCGATCGAGAGCACCATGGACACTTCGAGCAGCTCGCGCGGGGTCAGCGGCGGCAGGATCG
>JBKJSB010000345.1:0-5036 GCA_046593015.1 Allobosea sp. | reverse complement strand
GTCAGCGCCCCATAGACCCAGCCGAGCGGCGAGAGCAGCCGGGCCAGCCAGTTGGGCTCGGGCCGCCACCAGAAAGCCGGCGCGCGCATCAGGGCCAGGCCCATCAGGACGAAGCGTCGCGCTGGCCGATGGCGACGCGCATCAGCAGCGGCTCGATCGCCTGCATCGTCCGTGTCAGCGCCCCGCCGAACCTCGTGCTGGTGCCTGCGGCGGCGCGCGCCGCCTGCCGGGCGCTCGCCGGATCGCTGAGCCAGCCATGCACCACGCCGGCCAGCTCCTGTGTATCCGCGACGGCGCGCGAGCCGCCATCGCCGTCGAAGGCCTCGAAAATCTCGCTGAAATTCTGGACATGCGGCCCATGCACCACGGCGCAGCCGAGCTTTGCCGGCTCGATCGGATTGTGTCCGCCGACCGGGACGAGCGAGCCGCCGAGAAACGCGACCTGCGAGAGCCGGAACAGCAGGCCGAGTTCGCCCACCGTATCGGCGACATAGATGTCCACATCGGCGTCGGGCGGGCGCCCGGCGGCGCGTCGCGCCACGGAGACGCCGTTGGCCTCGCAGAGCTCCTCGATCTCCGGCCCGCGCTGCGGATGGCGCGGCGCGATGATGGTCAAAAGCTTCGGCAGATGCGGCTTGATGCCCAGATGCGCCGAGAGCACCATCTCGTCCTCGCCCGGATGCGTCGAGGCCGCGATCCAGACCGGCCGCCCGGTGGTCAGCCCGTCGAGGATCGCCAGCGTATCGGCGTCGGCGGGCGGGGCCGGCACGTCGAATTTCAGGTTGCCGGCGACGCTGACGCGCGGCGCACCCAATTGCGCCAGCCGCTCGGCGTCGCCTTGCGACTGGGCGAGGCAGCATTCGAAGCAGGAGAGCAGGTAGCGCGAGGTCTGCGGCGCCTTGTACCAGCGCTTGTAGGAGCGCGCCGACATCCGGGCATTGACCAGCACCAGCGGCACGGCGCGCTTCTTCGCCTCGATCATCAGGTTCGGCCAGATCTCGGATTCGCAGATCAGGCCGATCTCGGGCCGCCAGTAGTCGAGGAAGCGGCGCATGTAGCGCGGCACGTCGAGCGGCAGATACTGGTGGATCACCCCGGCCGGCAGCCGCGCCGCGAGCAGCCTGGCGGAAGTCACGGTGCCCGATGTGACCAGCACGGCCAGGCCCCGCCGCTTCAGCGTCTCGACCAGCGGCAGCAATGTCACCGTCTCGCCGACGCTTGCGCCATGGAGCCAGACCAGCGTCTTGTCGGGCCGCCGGACGCCGGGATAGCCGCGCCGCTCGGCAAAGCGCGTCGGGTCCTCCTTGCCGCGCCGCCGCCGCCAGACCAGCAGGCCCGCCGCCGCCGGCTCCAGCAGCGCGGTCGCGAGCCGGTAGCCGCTCAGCAATGCGCCCTGGCCGATCATGCCGCCTGGCCCGAAACCGCAGTCGCTTCTGCCGCGAGCCGCGCCTGCCTCAGGCCGGCGCCCGGATCGATGGCGCCGACCAGCGCATAGGCGCGCGCATGCGCCGCGTCGAGCCCGTCCTGGAGCGCGAGCCTCGCGGCCTCGCATGTCGCCTCGTCGGCGTCGCGCGCCACCGTGATCGCCTCGCCGACGACGATCGCGCCGCGCCCAAATGGCAGGCCGATCGAGGCGCGGTCCCAGCTCTTGAAGTCGATCCGCCGGCTGGTCACCACCGCGATCGGCCGGATCGGCCGGCCCGAGGCGCGGGAAAGCTGGATGATGCCGGGTCCGGCGATGCGGGCGCGCTTGGGGATGTCGGCGGTCAGCACCATGGTGTCGCCGGCCTTGAGGTGGCGCAGCATGGCGAGAAACGCGCTCGCCCCGCCCTTCTCACGGATCTTCTTGCCGAGTGCGCCGGAACCCCTGATCGCGCCGATGCCGAGCCGGCGCAGCGCCACCGCGTTGAAGCCGCCATCGCCATGGCGCGAGACCAGCGAGCAGGCCGGCATCCAGTCCGGCCGCGCGAACGGGATCATGATGTGCTGGCCGTGCCACATCGCGATGATCAGCGGCAGGCCGGGCCGCACCTGCTCATAGATGTCGGCGGGCTCCACCACGATGCGGTTGGTGCGGCGGACGAGCTTCAGATAGCCGGCCAGCAGGGCGCCGATCGTCTCCTGCGCCGCGCGCGTCTTGAGGATGGAAAAACCCATGAAGTCCTGTCCGGAACCGCGCGCGGTTCAGGCGTGCCCCGTCTCGGGATCGAGCAGGCGGTGCAGATGCACCACGAAATATCGTGTCTGCGCCTGATCGACCGTGGCCTGTGCCTTGGCCTTCCAGGCGGCATGGGCGCTGGCATAGTTTGGATAGACGCCGACCATGTCGATCTTGGAGAGATCCTTGAAGGTCACCCCGTCGAGCGAACTCAGTTCGCCGCCGATGACGAGATGCAGAAGCTGCTTGGCTTCGGGTTCAGCGGCCATGGGTCCCTCCGATATCGGGCTGGTCTGTCGTCGCGCTCTTAGAGCATGAGAATCGGCGGCGCGAGTGCCGAATGTGCTTTTGCGCAGGATTGAAGCGCAATTCGGCTCTCGGCGTCAGATTCGCTGGGTCTGGCCGTCGCGCATGCGCTGCAGCGCGCCCAGCAGCGGGGCCGACAGGCCCGCATTGCTGGCGACCAGCATGCCATGCACCGGCGTCTCGCGGTTGTAGATCACGGCCGAGCCGTCACCGTTGCTGACCTTGCCGCCGGCCTCGACCAGAATCAGGTCCGCCGCCGCCAGATCCCAGTCGCGCGCATCGGGCGAGACAAGGCCTGCGTCGATCGTGCCGTCGGCGATCCGCGCCAGACGCAGCGCCAGCGAGGGAATCTTGTCGGCGGGCGTGAAGGCCTCCAGCCGGGCGAGCGCATCGAGCATCGGCTTGGGGCCGGCGATGCGCGCCTCGGCGAGCGCGTCGATCCGCGAGGCGAGGATCGGCTCGCCATTGCGCTGCGCCCCGCCGCCGGTGATGGCGGTATAGGTCGCATTACAGGCCGGCGCATGGACGATGCCGAGGATCGGCTTCCCCTCGTCGAGCAGCGCGACGCAGACCGCCCAGTCGGGCGAGCCCGCCATATAGGCGCGCGTGCCGTCGATCGGATCGACCACCCAGACGAAGCGCCGCGTGAGCCGCAGCGCGTCGTCCACCGTCTCTTCCGACAGCCACGCAGCGTCGGGCAGCAGCACAGAGAGCTGGATGCGCAGAAACGTGTCGACGCCGATATCGGCCTCGGTCACCGGCGAGCCGCCGCTCTTCGACCAGGTCTTCGCTGCCGTCTTCTCGCCGGGGCGGAACAGCGCGAGCGCGATCTCGCCGGCCGCAATGCAGCTTTCGCGGATCGCCGGCAGCAAATCGGACGCGATCGGCATCGGTGGCGTGCTCATCATGCTCTCCGTATCGGCCCGGTGCGGCATGCTGACAAGCCGAAAAAGCCGTCGCGCACCGAAAGATTCCGTCAAGCATCATGCATGAAACAGGCCATGCCCGGCCGTTTAGGGCTGAAAATACGGTCTTTTAACCGAGCCCCTTAAGCGCTCGGGAAGGCGCGGCAGCCACTCTCACATGGCAAGCACGAGAGCCCCGGAACACACAGAGGGCTCCGTAGCGGCAGGGACATAGAGAGGCGTTTAATCAGATGGCCAGCGTCACGCCGGCTGCCGGAGAGGTCATGTCTGGCCTCTCCGGCTGCCCGATCACCCCCAGCATCGTCGCGAAGAATCCGATGCCGGCGCAGGCCGAGCGCGCTTGCGTCGAGCGGATCGGCCCCGTGCGCATCCTGCGCGCCGGGGCAGGCTGGCGCGGCGTCGCGCTGCGCCTCACCACTGCCAGGACTGACGGCGAGCACACAGACGAGCGCTTCGAACTGGCGCTGACGGCCGGCGACGGCCGCTCGATCACGGTCGCGGTCGCAGACAGCGACGACGCCGTGGCGCTCTGGCGCGATTGCGGCCGCACCAGCGGGTTAGCCCTGCTGCTGGAAACCGATGACGGCGTCATCTCCGAACCCTACCCGCAGGTCGGACGGCTGGCGCTCGGCCCGATCCGGATCAGGCGGCGCCATTCGGTCCTGAACGGCCGCCGGCCGAGGTTCCTGACGCGGCGCAAGACGGGGAAGTTGGGCGACAGGCCGGTGGTGGTGTCGGGGGAGCGGTTTACGGATTGAGGGATGGGGCGCGGGCGGGTCGGCTAAGGGTTGAAAGCGGACGTTAATCCACATGCCTTACCAAGGCCGCGATGGATTTGTTGAAATCTTTAGTTGGCTGGGCGTGGCGGGTTCAGGCCCGGCCTAGCCTGGTCATTCTCGCAGTGCTCTGCGCGTTCTTCTTGCTGTATGAGGCTGCCGACAGGCATACCGCCACTGTCGGGATTGCACTCCTGGCTTTCCTCGCAGGCGGGTTGACGGCCATTTGGTGGATAGCGCGAGCGCCCAATAACGATAAATGATCGCGCCTCGCTGAGGTCCGCAACGGGTCGATTGTGTTGAAAAAGTCCGAAGCAATACTTCGAGAGAGGTCACCCGACCGACGCGTAGAAATTTCATCTCTCCGCCGACGGGAAGGCCGGCGGTCGATAGCCGACGTTAATCCGAAAGTGTTTTACGCGTGATAGATGGCGACCATCCGGTAGCCTTGGAGATGCAAATGATAGGGGTCTTGCTCGTCGCGATTTTTATTTTACTATGCGTCTTCATGTTCTGGATCGTTTATAAAGAGGGCCAGTGGCTAAGCTGGATGATGAATGCAGCAAACGAAGCACCGCTCATCAACAGGTTACTTATGTCAGCCACCGTTCTCTGTGTGGGTTTGGTATGGTTTATGTCGCGCTCTTAGCTGGTCCGCTGTGGGTCGGAAGCTGACCACCAAAATGCTTGCCCTCTGATTTTCTCTGTGACAGTCATGCAGAATGAGCCGTCGAAAAAGACGATGCGAAGCGTCTAGAGCATCGGACGTTTAATCCTACGCATAACCTGCGTGTTTGAAGAGGTTTTGGCATTCGGCTGTCGAGAAGAGTTCGCAGATGTTTCCGACGGCCTTCCAGAGTGCGTCGAAGG
>JBKJSB010000252.1:0-9555 GCA_046593015.1 Allobosea sp. | reverse complement strand
CCCGACAAGCTGACGTACAAGTTCACCCTGCGCGACGGCCTGACGTGGCATGACGGCAAGGCCGTGACATCCGAGGACTGCATCGCCTCGATCAGGCGCTGGTCGGCCCGCGACCCGGTTGGCCAGAAACTGATGACCTTTGTCGAAACGATCGCCGCCGACGACGCCAAAAGCTTCACCATCAAGCTGAAGTCGCCGACCGGCCTTCTGATCTTCGGCCTCGGCAAGCCTTCGTCGAACGTGCCCTTCATGATGCCCGAGCGCGTGGCCAAGACCGACCCCAACACGCAGATCTCCGAATTCGTCGGTTCTGGCCCCTTCGTGCTCAAGCTCGACGAGTGGAAGCCCGGCGACAAGATCGTCTACACCAAGTTCAAGGACTACAAGCCGCGCGCGGAACCGGCCAACGGCCTCTCCGGCGGCAAGGTAGCCAAGATCGACCGCATCGAGTGGCTTGCGGTCACCGACCAGCAGCAGGCGGTCAACGCGCTGCTGGCGGGCGAGATCGACATGGTCGAGCAACCGGCCTTCGATCTCATCCCGCTGCTGCAGAGCGACAGCAAGATCAAGCTGTGGAACTACAACCCGCTCGGCCTGCAATATACGATGCGGTTCAACCATACCCAGCCGCCCTTCGACAATCCCAAGATCCGCCAGGCGGTGAGCTATGCGCTCAACCAGAAGGATTTCCTCGAGGCGACGGTCGGCAACCCGGAATATTATCAGGCGTGCAAGGCGATGTTCGTCTGCGGTTCGCCCATGGCCTCCGAGAAGGGCATGGACGGCTTGCTGGAGTCGAACTTCAGGAAGTCGCAGGAACTGCTGAAGGAGGCCGGCTATGACGGCAAGCCGATCGTGCTGCTGCACTCGACCGACCTGCAGTCGCTGACCAATCTTGGTCCTGTCGCCAAGCAACTGATGGAAAAGGGCGGCTTCAAGGTCGATATGCAGTCCTCCGACTGGCAGACCGTCGTCTCACGGCGCGTCCGCAAGGATCCGATCGACAAGGGCGGCTGGAACGTCATGCAGACCTCCTGGGTTTCGGCCGACATCCTGAACCCGGTGATGGCGGGCTTCTTCAATGCGAGCTGCGACAAGGCGGCGTTCGGCTGGCCCTGCGACGAGCAGATGGAGAAGCTGCGCGACGATTTCGCCCGCGAGCCCGACCCGGCCAAGCAGAAGGCGATAGCCGAGGCCGTGCAGCTGCGCTGGCGCGAGGTCGTGACCCATGTCCATCTTGGCCAGTACAACGTGCCGATCGCGGCGCGCTCGAACATCACCGGCATCCTGACCGCGCCGGCGCCTGTGTTCTGGAACGTCGAGAAGAAATGAGCCTGATGCGGCCGCGCCTGCGGAAGGACGCCTGATGCTCGGCTACATCCTGCGACGCCTGCTCTCGGCGATCCCGGTCCTCGTGATCGTCGCGGTGCTGGTGTTCCTGATGCTGCGCCTGACACCCGGCGACCCTGCGGCGGTGATCGCCGGCGACAATGCCAGCACCGAGCAGATCGCTTTGATCCGCAACCGGCTCGGGCTCGACCAGCCGATCCTGGCCCAGTTCATGATCTGGGCCGGGAATCTGCTGACCGGCAATCTCGGCGAGAGCTTCTTCTTCAAGAAGACGATCGCCGAATTGATCGTCGGCCGCATCGAGCCGACGCTCTCGCTCGCCATCGCGACCATGCTGATCGCGATCACCGTCGCGGTCCCGCTTGGCGTGCTGGCGGCCTACAGGCACGGCTCCTGGATCGACCGCATCGTCATGGGGTTCTCGGTGCTGGGCTTCTCGGTGCCGGTCTTCGTGATCGGCTATCTGATGATCTACGTCTTCGCGATCACGCTCGGTTGGTTCCCGGTGCAGGGCTACCAGTCGTTCTCCCACGGCTTCGGCGGCTATGTGCAGCGGCTCGTGCTCCCGGCGCTGACCCTGTCGGTGATCTATATCGCGCTGATCGCCCGGATGACGCGCGCCAGTGTGCTCGAGGTGCTGAACGAGGATTACATCCGTACCGCCCGCGCCAAGGGGCAGGTGGAGCGGAAAATCCTGTTCCGCCACGCGCTCAAGAACGCGGCCGTGCCGATCGTCACCGTGGTCGGCATCGGCATCGCGCTGCTGATCGGCGGGGTGGTGGTGACCGAAAGCGTCTTCGCCATTCCCGGGCTGGGCCGGCTGACCGTCGACGCCGTGCTGGCGCGCGACTATCCGACCATCCAGGCCGTGATCCTGCTCTTCTCCGGGGTCTATGTCGGCATCAACCTCCTGATCGACCTCGCCTACAGCCTATTCGATCCGAGGATACGCTATTGAGCGTCGAACCGACCATCCTCGCGCCGATCGCCGCCGCGCCGGTCGCTCCGGTCAAGACGATCGTCGCCCGCCTGCTGCGCAACGTGGCGGTGGCCATCGGCGGCGGCGTCCTGCTGATCATGGCCACGATCGGCCTGCTCGCGCCGGTGCTCGGCACCCTCGATCCAACCGCGATCAATCCGAGCACGCGCAACCGCCTTCCCGGTTTCGAGCGGACGATCCGGGCCGATGACGGCGCGACCAGCACCTTCAAGCACCGCATGGGCACGGATTCGCTGGGCCGCGACGTCTACAGCCGGGTCGTCTTTGGCGCGCGCATCTCGCTGGTCATCGCGGTGACGGTGGCGCTGGTCAGCGTCGCGCTCGGCCTCTTGATCGGCCTCATCGCGGGCTATGTGCGCTTCCTCGATGGGCCGATCATGCGCGTCATGGACGGATTGATGGCTATACCGGGGATATTGCTCGCCATCGCCGTCGTTTCGCTCTTTCGGGCCGGGCTGCTCGCGGTGGTGATCGCGATCATCGTGCCGGAGATCCCGCGCGTGGTGAGGCTCGTGCGCTCGATCGTGCTGTCGGTGCGCGAGGAGCCCTATGTCGAGGCGGCGATCATGTCTGGCACGCGCATCCCGCAGTTGCTGATCCGCCACATCCTGCCCAACACGGCGGCTCCGCTGATCGTGCAGGGCACCTTCATCGCCGCGTCGGCCATTCTGGTCGAGGCGATCCTGTCCTTCCTCGGTATCGGCATTCCGCCCGAAACGCCAACCTGGGGCAATATCATGGCGGAGGGGCGCAATCTGTTCCGGGTCTTCCCGCACAACATCCTCTATCCCGGTATCTTCCTGGGGCTCACGGTCCTGGCGGTGAACATGCTGGGCGACGGCCTGCGCGACACGCTCGACCCGAAAATGGCCGGGCGATGAATGACGCGTCGATACCTGTCTCGCCGACGCCGGTTCTGGACGTCTCCGGCCTGAGCATCGCGCTGCCTGGCGGCAGCGACCGGGCGCTCGCGGTCGAGAACGTTTCTTTCTCGGTTTCGCCCGGCGAGATCGTCTGTGTGGTCGGCGAGTCCGGCTCGGGCAAATCGGTCATGGCCTTCTCGGTGATGGGCCTCCTGGCGAAGGTGCTCAGGCCTGTCGCGGGGGCGATCAGACTCGCTGGCGAGGATGTGCTCGCGGCGACCCCGCAACGTTTGCGCGCGCTGCGCGGCGACCGCATGGCGATGATCTTCCAGGAGCCGATGACGGCCCTGAACCCGGTGCTGACCATCGGCGACCAGATCGAGGAGGTGCTGCGGATCCACACCGATCTCGGCCAGCCCGAACGGCGCGCCCGCGTTCTGGCCGTACTCGAATCGATGCGACTGCCTGACCCCGAGCGCATGCACGCCTCCTATCCGCATCAGCTTTCGGGCGGTCAGCGCCAGCGCGTCATGATCGCGGCAGCCCTGATCCTCGATCCCGCGCTGCTGATCGCCGACGAGCCGACGACGGCGCTCGACGTCACCACGCAGGCGCAGATCCTGAAGCTGATCAAGGAGATGCAGGAGCGGCGCGGCACCGGCGTGCTCTTCATTACCCATGATTTTGGCGTCGTCTCAGAGATCGCCGACCGCGTGGTGGTGATGGAGAAGGGAAGGGTGGTCGAGCAGGGCGCGGCCGGACAGGTCCTGCATCGCCCGCAGCACCCCTATACGAAGATGCTGATCGCGGCCGTGCCGGTGCTGAAGCCGGCGCAGCGGCCGCAGCCGACAGGGGTGCTCGCGCTCGAGACGGCCGGCCTTTGCAAGACCTATCGCTCGGGCGGGCTGTTCAAGAAGCAGCGCGTCGTCATCGCCGCCTCGGATGTCGCGATCCGCATCAGGCGGGGCGAAACGGTCGGCATCGTCGGCGAATCGGGTTCCGGCAAGACCACGGTGGCGCGTTGCATCGCCAGGCTGATGCCGCCCAGCGCGGGCCAGATTCTGGTGCCCGACATCGACATCGCCGGAATGCCGGAAAGAAAGCTGCGGCCCTATCGCCGCAAGATTCAGGTCGTCTTCCAGGATCCGTTCCGCTCGCTCAATCCGCGCCGAACCGTTGGCGACACAATTGTCGAGGGGCCGATGAATTTCGGGCAGTCTGCGAGCGCCGCGTTCGCGCGGGCGCGCGAACTGATGACGCTGGTGGGCTTGCAGCCCTCGGCGCTGGAACGCTACCCGCACCAGTTTTCCGGTGGACAGCGCCAACGCATCGCGATTGCGCGTGCGCTCGCCATGGAGCCAGAGATACTGATCGCGGACGAGGCGGTCTCGGCGCTAGACGTCTCAGTGCAGAAGCAGGTGCTGCAATTGCTCGACGACGTGCAGAAGCGTTTCGATCTGGCGATCTTGTTCATCACCCACGACCTGCGCGTCGCTGCGCAGATCTGCGACCGCCTCGTTGTAATGGAAAAGGGCGTTGTCGTCGAACAGGGCAGGACGGTCGATGTCTTCTCGGCTCCGTCCCACCCCTACACGCGCAGCCTGATCGAGGCGGCACCGGGCCGCGATTTCGCGACCGGCGACAACGCCTGAGCCACAGGCTGGATTGCGCATGACATTGGCGATGAGCTGGGACGAATGGGCCGCCCATGACGCGGTCGGACTCGCCGAACGTGTCCGCAAAGGCGAGGTGACGGCGAGTGAACTAGCGGCGCAGGTCGCGGCTGGCGTCGAAAGGATCAATCCGGCGTTGAGCGCGGTCGTGGAGATCTTCGATGACGTCGTCGCCGATCCGTGGAAGGACGGATTGGATCCCACCGGCCCTTTCGCCGGCGTGCCGTTCCTGATGAAGGATCTGGGGCCGACGCTGAAAGGACGCCTGCAGGAGCAGGGATCGCTGTTCATGCGCGGCAACCGTCCATTAAGCGATAGCTGGCTCACGAATAGCATGCGCAAGGCCGGCCTCAACCTGATGGGGCGCACCACCACACCTGAATTCGGCGTCTGCAGCTCGGCCGAGAATCCGGCGGTCTATGTCACGCGCAACCCGTGGAACACGGATTACACCACCTGCGGCTCGTCGGCTGGAGCGGCCGCAGCGGTGGCGGCTGGCGTCCTACCGATGGCGCATTCCACTGATGGCGGCGGCTCAATCCGTATCCCCGCCGGCTTCAACGGCAATATCGGGCTGAAGGCCTCGCGCGGCGTCTTCTCGATCGCGCCGGCGATGTCCGACATCACCGGCTATGTCTCGACGCAGGGCTGCCAGAGCCGCAGCGTTCGGGACACGGCGGCCTTCGTCGACGCCTGCCGCGGCGGGGCGCCCGGCGAATTCATGCCCTACTGGACACCGCCCGAGCCCTATGGCGAGCTGATAAAGCGCGATCCTGCGCCATTACGCATCGCGCTTTCCCATGAATGGGGCGATTTTCGCGCCACGTCGGCGATCGTCGCCGAACTGGAGAAGGCCGGCCGGCTCCTCGAAGGACTCGGCCATCATGTCGACTGGGCCTTGCCCAAGGTCGATCTGCGCGCCGCCTTCGCGGCCCAGACAACCTGCTACATCAGTAATTTCGCGCAGGTCATCAACGGCCTGCTCGACGCGCGAGGCCTCACCGCCCCGCCGCCCGATCTGGTCGAGCCGATCAACATCCGCATCTGGGAGGCGGGCAAGGACATGTCCTATGCACAGCGCTACCGGATGCAGGGGGTCTTCAACGCGACCGCGCGGGCCTTTGGCATCTTCTTCGAGGAGTGGGACATCATCCTCACGCCGATCACCGCCCTGCCGACGCCTCTGATCGGCACGACCGGCTATCTGACGATCAGCGACAATCCCGACGTACTGGATTGGTTTTGCAATCTCTGGACATTCTTCGCCTATACGCCTCTGTCCAACCTCTGCGGCATTCCAGGCCTCTCATTGCCGATGGCGACGCAGGAGAACGGCCTGCCCTTCGGCATCCAGGCGCAGGCGCGTCAGGGCCATGACGGGCTTTTGCTGCAACTGGCGGCGCAGATCGAACGCGCGCTGGACGGCCGCTGGACGCAAGGGCGGCGTCCCGCGGTCCATGTCGCCACGCCATAGCCCGGAGCCGGCAGCAAACGCCCAGACGCATTCCTGCGGCTCACCCCTTGGCATCCTCAAGCCCGCACCATTCCGCCACGAACAGCGCCATCGCACCTGTGATGCGCTTGACCGAGGCAAGGCTGACGCGCTCGTCGAAGGCATGGATGTTTTCGCCCATCGGGCCGTAGCAGAGCGCCGGAATCCTGTCGTAGAGCGCATGCACGCGCGCATCGAGATAGGCCGGCGTCATGAAACTCTGCAGCGGCTTGCCGAGCGCCGCCTGATGCGCCCGGCCCAGCACCGCCTCGGCCTCGCTGCCGGGTTCCAGCACGTATCCCTCGGCCCAGAAGCCGTTGAACGTCACCTTGGGCGGGTTGTTGGCGAGGAAGCCGTCGGCGCGCGCGCAGGCCCTGATGCAGTCCTCGATGCGGCGCGCGATCTCCGCAGCGGCGACGCCGGGATAAAGACCGACGCGGCAATCGACCCTGCACCAGCACGGCACGGACGAGGCCCAGTCGCCGCCCTCGATCTTGCCGATGTTCAGGTTGATCGGATGGGCCTGATCCTCGAAATGTTCGCGGCCGGTCTTCTCGGCGTTGAACTCCGCTTCCAGCGTCCGCAATGCGGCGATGACGCGATAGGCGGCGTCGATCGCATTGGCGCCCGCGCCCATCTCGCGCACATGCACCGGCACGCCGCGTACCTCGAACTGGAACCAGATCACGCCGGCGTTGGCGCGCGCCAGCATCTCGTATTCCGGTTCGGGTATCAGGGCGGCCTCCGCGCGGTAGCCGCGCAGATGCGTCATCAACGCGCCGTTGCCGGTCGATTCCTCCTCGACGACGGATTCCACATAGACTGTCGCGGCCGGCTGCAGACCGATGCGCCTCAGCGCGTCGAGACAGAAGATGTTGGCGGCCGCGCCCGCCTTCATGTCGGCGCTGCCGCGGCCATAAAGCCAGTCGCCCTCGATCACCGGATCGAACGGCGGATGCGTCCACTGGTCGAGGGGGCCGGTCGGCACCACATCGACGTGAGACTGCAGGATCAGGGAACGGCCCGCCTCCTCGCGCGGCCGATGGATGCCGACGATGATGGGCGCCTCGGAATGGGCCTCGGAAAACGGCGCGCCGCCGGGATGGGCCGCGATCGCCTGCCGGTCCATGGCGAAGCGGTCCATGGCGAAGCCGCGCTGCCTCATCGCCTGAAAGATGAAGTCCTGGATCGTGTGCTCCTGACCGCGCAGCGAAGCGAAGCGGACAAGTTCGCGAGTGAAACCGATCTGCTCGTCGAACCCGGCCTCGACGGCGGCGAGAACCCTGTCGCGAAGGGCGTGATCGAGTGACATGCTGGAGCTCCGCAGCGGGATCGGGCCGATAACGGCCCAGTCTATCGCGTCGCCGCGGCCGAGTCCGGCTCTCTGCGCCCGCCGTCCAGGATGAAGTGGAATTATGGCGGATGGAACTGGCGCGGCCTTCCTCGCCTCCAATGCAGGTCGCGTCCTGGCCGGTGATACGCTCGACGATGAGATAACCGTCAGGTTCTGGGTCGAGGTGACGAGCAGGGCGAAAGCCCGCGAGCAGGTCGTCGGCCTGGGGCGTTATGGCACGACGCTGACGATCTTGTCCTCTGGTGCCATCGGCCAAGAACACCTCGTCGACGAGGACGATGAGGAAGCGGCGTTGTTCAAGAGCTGGAAGCCGCAGTTCAAGTGGTAGCACGGGCGGTCAGTCCTCGACGGCTCAGGCAGGATCCAACAATAAGTCGCAGCCGAGGTCGAGCGTCGTTAGATCCTCTGGTTTCTGCAGCCATCCCGAGAATGTTGGGCATGGCGTGGATGCAGACGATCATCCTGTCGCTTGCTCACTTATACTGGCCATTACACTTTTCGTCAGTTAGCTACCGGTTTCGACGGTAATTATTGTAACATGATATTGAGATCGTTAAATGTTTGCCGGCCTGTCACGCCGGAGGTCGCGGGTTCGAGCCCCGTCGCCCGCGCCATTGTCCCTTCATCATCACAATCGCGATGGCTGGCGGCGTTCCGCTCCGGAGCCCTTGCCTTGGCTACCCGCCCGGCTACCTCTTGGCTGGAAGGTCTGGTTGCATGACCGGCCGCGCTCCGGAGGTCCCATGCGTCGCTCGCTTGTTCCCATGTTGATTTTCGCCGCCCTTGCGGTGCTGTCGCCTGCATCCGCCGCCGAGGTCAGGGTGCTGACGGCCGGCGCCTTCAAGCCGATCGTGCTGGCGATCACGCCGGAGTTCGAAAAGCAGACCGGCCACAAGCTCATCGTCGACAACGACACGGCCGGCGCGCTGCAGCGCCGGATCCTCGGCGGCGAGGCTTTCGACGTCGCGGTGGTGACGCCCGCCGTGATCAGGGAACTGGCCGACAAGGGCAAGATCGTCGCCGGGACGCCGGTCAACCTTGCGCGCACCGCCGTCGGCGTCGCGGTGAAGGAGGGCGCTGCCCAGCCCGACATCAGGACGGTCGAGAGTTTCAAGGCGGCGCTGCTGGCGGCGACGAAGGTCGCCTATATCGACCCGGCCGCAGGCGGCTCCAGCGGCATCTATTTCTCGAAGCTGCTGGAGACGATGGGCATCGCCGATGTGGTGAGGGCCAAGGCCGTGCTGGTGCCGGGCGGGCTCGTCGCCCAGCGGCTCGTCACCGGCGAGGCCGATCTCGCCATCCACCAGATCAGCGAGATCCTCGCCGTCAGGGGCGCGACGCTGGTCGGACCGCTGCCGCGCGAAATCCAGAACTACACGACCTATGCCGGCGGGCTCGGCACGGGGGCGGCGCAAGCCGAAGCGGGCAAGGCTCTGATCGCCTTCCTCAATGGCGATGTGGCGCGCCGCGTGCTGGCCGAGAAGGGCATGGAGGCCGCCGGAAACTGAACGCCGGTCCGGCGCAGGCTCACCAGGGCCGGCGCGGGCCGGTGTCGATATGGATCAGGCCGTTCCAGTAGACCTTGTTGCCGCCGACCTCTGGCAATGAGCGGGCATAGTCCAGCACGGTGCGCGGGCGCACGCCCGGCACCCGGAAATCCATCGCCTCGCAGCGCTTGTGATAGGAGCCGCGGCGCGCACGCCAGGGCGGGCGCCAGGTCGAGGTCACCTTCACGGCTCCGTATTTGCCGGCGACCTTGACCAGGATGTCCTTCAGCACCTGCGGCAGGCACAGGATCGAGGTGCCGGGATCGGTCGAGATGC
>JBKJSB010000361.1:0-17955 GCA_046593015.1 Allobosea sp. | reverse complement strand
AGCCCATCATCGAGGACCAGAAGTTCCGCGAGAAGCTGGCCGAGGTCGAGATCGAGCTGAAGGCGCTGGAGATCACGCAGATGCGGGTCGTCGCGGCGCAAGGCAAGCGCGATCCGGGCAAGCCCGACCCGGCCTCCTCGATCCTGAAGATCAAGGGCTCGCAGCTCCAGCAGGCGACGACGGAGTTGCTGCTGGAGGTAGCCGGGCCGTTTTCGCTGGCCGCCCCGGTGCGCTCGGGCGACCTGACCAATGACTGGCCGTTCGACCATGACTGGGCCGATGCGGCTGCGGCGAGCTATTTCAACAACCGGAAGGTCTCGATCTATGGCGGCTCGAACGAGATCCAGAAGAACATCATCGCCAAGGCGGTGCTGGGTTTTTAGCGGCGTGGATTGACGGACCTCTTCGTCATGGTCGGGCTTGTCCCGACCATCCATGTCTTCCCCTTCCTCCGCGTCGCAAGACGTGGATGCTCGGCACAAGGCCGAGCATGACGCTGTAGCGACCGCCCCGCCAAGCTGGATGAACGCCAATGGATTTCGACCTCTCTCCCGAACAGACGCAGCTCAAGGATGGCGTCGACCGGTTGATCGCGTCCACCTATGGCTCGCTCGAAGCGCGCCAGAAACTGGCCACACAGCCGCTCGGCTTCTCGGAGACCGGCTGGGCCCGGTTTGCCGAGATGGGCCTGCTCGGCATCCCGTTTTCCGAGGAGGAGGGCGGGTTCGGCGGCGGGCCGGTCGAGACTCTGCTGGTGATGGAAGCACTTGGCCGGGGCCTCGCGCTTGAGCCCTATCTCGCCACCGTCGTGCTGGGCGGCAGCGCGGTCCGGCTCGGCGGCTCGGCGGCGTTGAAGGAGCGCGTCATCCCCGGCATCGTCGAGGGAAATTTGAGGCTCGCGCTCGCCTTCACCGAGAAACAGTCGCGCTACGATCTTTACGACGTGGCGACCACGGCCCGCAAGACGGCTGAGGGCTATGTGCTCGAGGGCGCGAAGAGCGTCGTCATCCATGGCGACAGCGCGCATCAGATCGTGGTCAGCGCCCGCATCTCCGGCAGCCGGCGCGAGCGTGACGGCATCAGCCTCTTCCTCGTCCCCGCCGATGCGGATGGCGTGAAGATCCATGGCTACCCGACGCAGGATGGCGGGCGCGCGGCCGAGATCGCGTTCTCGGGGGTGACGGTGTCCGCGGAGGACCTCATCGGCAAGGCGGGGGCCGGCTTGCCGATCCTGGAGCGCGTCGCCGAATTCGCGATCGCGGCGCTGGCCTCGGAGGCCGTCGGCATCATGGAGGCGCTGCATGCGCTGACCGTCGATTATCTCAAGACGCGCCAGCAGTTCGGCGCGCCGATCGCACAGTTTCAGGTGCTGCAGCACCGCGCCGTGGACATGCTGATCGCGCTGGAGCAGGCGCGCTCGATGGCGGCCTATGCCGCGATGATGGTGGACCATCCCGACGCCGCCGAGCGCGCGGCGGCTTTGTCGGCGGTCAAGGTGCAGGTCAACCGCTCCTGCCGGCTGGTGGGGCAGGAGGCAGTGCAGCTCCATGGCGGCATCGGCATGACGATGGAGTATCTCGGCGCGCATTACTTCAAGCGGCTGACGATGATCGAGAGCCTTTTCGGCGACACCACCCATCATCTGCGCCGGGTGAGCGCGGCCGGAGGGCTTGCGGCATGACCGGGGAGGAGAGACTGGCGTCAGGCGCGGCCTTCCTGCTGGCGCAATGGCGCAGCGGCACGAAGTGCGAGACCATGCCGGAGAATTTGCGGCCCGCCGACTGGCGCGAGGCCTATGCGATGCAGGCGCTGCTGGAGCGTTCCAGCGCTTCCCCGCTGTTCGGCTGGAAGATCGCCGCGACCAGCAAGGCGGGCCAGGCCCATATCGGCGTCGATGGTCCCCTGGTCGGGCGCATCCTGGCCGAGCGCGTGGTTGCGGATGGGGCGACGACCTCGCTTGCCGGCAACGCGATGCGCGTCGCCGAGGTCGAGTTCGCCTTCCGCATGGCGAATGACCTTGCTCCTCGCGATGGGACTTATTCGCAGGCCGACGTGCTCGATGCGGTCGCTTCGCTGCATCCGGCGATCGAGGTGCCCGACAGCCGCTTCGCGGACTTCGTGACTGCGGGCTACGTCCAACTCGTCGCCGACAATGCCTGCGCGCATGAATTCGTGCTGGGCGACAGCACCGCCGCCGACTGGCGCGGGCTCGATCTCGCGGCTTATCGGCCCGTCGCCCGGATGCCGGGACGGCCTGACCAGCATGGGCTCGGGGCCAATGTGCTGGGCGACCCGCGCATCGCGCTGACCTGGCTCGCCAACGCGTTGTCGGGGCTCGGCGTCACGCTGAAGGCCGGCGAGGTGGTGACGACGGGAACCTGCCTCGTGCCGATCGCGATCGCGCCCGGCGACCACATCGAGGCTGATTTCGGGGCGCTGGGGCGGGTCGCGGTCAGCTTCGCCTGACCAGCGCGCGCTCTGTCATTGCAACGCCCTGCGCGCCCGCTTTGCTGCGCTGCAGAAGCGGCCGGCGGGAGGTTTTCGTGAGTTCGGGACTGTTTGCTCTGCTCGACGACATTGCCGGCCTCGCCAATGTCGCGGCCGCTTCGCTCGACGATGCGGCTTCGCAGGCCGCCAAGGCCGGGGCCAAGGCGGCCGGCATCGTCATCGACGACGCCGCCGTAACGCCGCGCTACGCGGTCGGTTTCGCGGCCGATCGCGAGCTGCCGATCATCTGGCGCATCGCCAAGGGCTTGCTGAAGAACAAGCTGCTCTTTCTGCTGCCGGCCGCGCTGGCTCGACGCTGCTCGCGCCCTGGGCGGTCACGCCGCTGCTGATGATCGGCGGGGTCTATCTCTGCTATGAGGGCGCGGAGAAGGTTCTCGAACTCGTCATGCCGCACGCCCATGCCGCACGCCCATGCCAAGGGCGATCACGGCGAGGCCGCTCTCGACGCCACGCAGCTCGAGAACGAGAAAATCGCCGGCGCAATCAAGACCGATTTCATCCTGTCGGCCGAGATCATGGCGATCACGCTCGCCAGCGTCTCGGCCTCGTCGTTCTGGACGCAGGCGCTGGTGCTGGCCATTGTCGGCATCGGCATGACGGTGTTCGTCTACGGCATCGTCGCGCTGATCGTGAAGGCCAATGACGCCGGCGTCGCGCTGGCGCAGAACGAGCGGCCGGTCACCAGCCTGTTCAACCTGCTGCGCGGCAAGCGACTCGCCTCTTACACAACGTCGCCGCGCGCCGCCGACCAGGCGCTTCGTCCGGTTACGCAGGGTTTCGGGCGCGGGCTCGTGTTCGGCATGCCGCATTTCCTGAAGGTGCTCAGTGCGGTCGGCACCGCCGCCATGCTCTGGGTTGGCGGCGGCATCATCATCCACGGCTTCGCCGGCTATGGGTTGGCCGGGCTGGAGCATCTCATCCATGATGCGGCAATGGCGAGCGGCAAGGCCCTGGCCTTCATCGGCGGGCTGGTCGAATGGCTGGTGACGGCGGGCTTCGCGGCGCTGCTCGGGCTCGCTATCGGCGGCGCGGCCATCGTCGCGATGCATTACGCCGTCGCGCCAATGCTGATGAACTTCAGAAGGACAGCGCCCAAAGCCCCGATCGAGGGGCGCTCGCCGCACTGAGTGCTCGCCCGAGCCTCAATCCAGCCAGGTGGTGAAACCCTCGACCGGCTCGCGCTCCGGGACAAGCCCGTTGGCCGGCGCGTCGCCATCGGCCTTGCCGATGGCGACGCCGCAGACCACGACCTCACTCTCGGGGATGGCGAGTTCGCGGCGCACCACCGGGTGGAAGCGCGCAAAGATCGCCTGCGGGCAGGAATCGAGACCGTGGCCCTGGGCCGCGATCAGCAGCGTCTGCACGAACATGCCGAGATCAAGCCAGGAGCCGATCTCGAGATCGCGGTCGATCGTCACCATCAGCGCGACCGGCGCATCGAAAAAGCGCAGGTTCGCCGCGGTCTGGCGCTTCATGCCCGCGACATCGCCCCTGGTCACGCCGAGCAGGCCGTAGAGGTCCCAGCCGACTTTTCGCCGGCGCGACTGATAGGGCTCGCGGAAGACTTCCGGGTAGTAGCGGTACTCTTCCGCAGGAGGAAGATCGGGTGAATCCAGCGCGGCGATCAGCGCCGGTTCCAGCCGGGCGCGGGTCTGCGGCCCCAGCACCCGGACTTTCCAGGGCTGCATGTTGGTGCCGCTCGGCGATTGAGCGGCGAGCGCCAGCAGATGCCGGACCAGCGCCGGATCGACCGGGTCGGGCAGGAAGGCGCGCACCGCACGGCGGCGGGTGATCGCGGCGTCGATAGCGGCGGCATCGTCGCTCATTCGGGCTTCGCCTCGCGCGCGGCCACGAAAGCGGCGTGTTCACTGACCAGTTCGCCGGCCAGCGCCTTGGCGATCAGGGCGCGCGTCTCCGGGATGCCGTAGATCGCCACGAAGGAGCCGAAGCGCGGACCCTTCGGCTCGCCAAGCAGGATCTCGTAGAGCGTATTGAACCATGACAAGGCGACCCCGGCCGAGCCGTCCTTCTGCACGGTCAGATAGGGCTCGCGCCGGCCGATGTCGTAGACGGCGTCCTGGATCGCGCCGGCATCGGTGACGCCCGCCGTCTGTAACTCGCCGAGCCTGGCGGAGAGGTCCCGCAACGCCTTGCGCTCTGCCTCCGTCGCCAGTCGGTATGTCTTGGCCGGCTTCACGAAGTCCTGGAAATAGCGAATAGCGTAGCCGACCAGTGCGTCGAGGCGCGGATGGGTCGCTGGCGACGCGCCCGGCGCATAGCGGCGCAGGAAGGCCCAGAGCACGTCCTTGCTCTCGGCGTTGGCGACCGCGACGAGGTTCATCAGCAGGCCGAAGGTGACCTGCGTGCGCGTAGCGTTGTCGCCGTCGCCCGCCGCGATGACTTCAGGCTGCGGCGGCGCTCCGCCATGAATGTGCCAAGCGGGATTGCCGAGGCGGTTCTTCCAGTCCTGCTTCTCGTAGCCGCCGAGGAACTGCAGATACTCGCCGGCCGCGCGCGGAATCACGTCGAAATGCAGCTTCTTGGCCTCGCGCGGACGGGAGTACATGAACAGCGAGAGGCTTTCGGGGCTGGCATAGGTCATCCACTGGTCGATGGTCAGGCCGTTGCCCTTCGACTTGGAGATCTTCTTGCCTTCCTCGTCGAGGAAAAGCTCATAGTTGAAACCGTCGGGCGGCACGGCGTCGAGCGCGCGCGCGATAGCCGAAGAGACCTTCACCGAGTCGATCAGATCCTTGCCGGCCATCTCGTAGTCGATGCCGAGCGCGACCCAGCGCATCGCCCAGTCCGGCTTCCATTGCAGCTTGGCTTGGCCGCCGGTCACCGGCGTGGTGAAGCGTTCGGCGGTATCCGGGTCCACCCAGGTGATCGTCCCCGCCGCGACGTCGTGGCTCTCGATCGGCACCTGCATCACGACGCGGGTCTTCGGGTGGATCGGCAGGAAGGGCGAATAGGTCGCGGCCCGCTCCTCACGCAGGGTCGCGAGCATGATCTCCATCACCGCGTCGAAGCGCGCCAGCACCTTGAGCAGGGTCGCGTCGAAGCGGCCCGCCTTGTAGGCGTCGGTCGAGGACATGAACTCGTAGTCGAAGCCGAACTGGTCGAGGAAGGCGCGAAGGCGCGCATTATTGTGCCGGCCAAACGAGTCATGCGTGCCGAAGGGGTCGGGCACCTCGGTCAGCGGCTTGCCGAGATTGGCCGCCAGCAGCGCCTTGTTGGGCACGTTGTCGGGCACCTTGCGCAGGCCGTCCATGTCGTCGGAGAAGGCGATCAGGCGGGTGGGGACAGCGTTATCGGTGAGCACGCGGAAGGCGTGGCGCACCATCGAGGTCCGCGCGACCTCACCAAAAGTGCCGATATGGGGCAGGCCCGAGGGGCCGTAGCCGGTCTCGAACAGAACCTCTTTCTTGCCCGATTTCCCGATCCGCGCGACCAGCTTGCGTGCTTCCTCGAACGGCCATGCGGCCGAACGCTGGGCGGCGTCAACAAGGGCGGGGTCGAAGGCGGGCATGATCGGTTCGGTCCTCTCCACGCTTTTGCAAGCAGGCTCAAAAAAGAGCGGGTCACGGGCTTTGGCAGATCGCGGCGGGCGGCGTCAATGCGCCCTGCGGGCGTACGCCATCTGCTGCGGCGGGTTGCCGATGGTCGCTACGGGTATAGGCTGCGGCCTGCCTAGCCTCAAAGGAACACCGTCTTGGACCGCGACCTGCACGATACCCTGACCCAATGGCGCCGGCATCTGCATGCCAATCCCGAGCTTGGCCGTTACGAGGCGAAGACCAGCGCCTTCGTGCAGGAAAAGCTCGCCGCGCTCGGCGTGCCCTTCGTCGGCGGGGTCGGAGGCCATGGCGTGGTGGCGACCCTGACGCGGCCGGGCTCGAACCGTTCGGTGGGCCTGCGCGCCGACATGGATGCGCTGCCGATCACCGAGGCCAACGACTTAGCCTACAAGTCCCGCACGCCCAACGTGATGCATGCCTGCGGCCATGACGGGCACACCGTCTCGCTGCTCGGCGCGGCTGCCCTGCTTGCCAAAGACGAAAGCTGGAGCGGCACAATTCAGCTCGTCTTCCAGCCGGCCGAGGAAGGGGCCGGCGGGGCGCAGGCGATGCTCGCCGACGGCGTGCTGGAGCGCTTTCCGATGGAGCGCATTTTTGCCCTGCACAACTGGCCGGGGCTGGAGGCCGGCGCGATCGCCGTGCATCGCGGGCCGGTGATGTCGGAGCCCGGACGGTTCAAAATCACGCTGGAGGGCACCGCCGGCCATGCCGCGCTGCCGGACCTGACGCGCGATCCGATCGTCGCCATGGGTCACCTCATCGTCGCGCTGCAGACGGTGGTGTCACGCAATGTCGATCCGATGGATTCGGCGGTCGTCTCGATCGGGCAGGTGCATGGCGGGGCGGCCGCCAACCAGATTCCGACAAGCGTCTTCATCGAGGGCACCTTCCGTACCTTCGCGCCCGCCGTGCGCGACCGCGTGCTGGCGCGGATCAACGGCATCGCCCAGAACATCGCTGCCACATTCGAGATGACGGCCCATGTCGAGACGATGCATGGCTCCGCCACGGTCAATACGGCTGCGGAGGAAGACATCGCCGCTGCGGCGGGCTCGGCAGCCGGGCTCGTCGTCCGGCGCGATCTCAGGGCCAGCACCACGGGCGAGGATTTCGCCCATTTCCTGGAGCGTCTGCCCGGCTGCTACATCTGGATCGGCAACGGCCCGGTGAAGGATGGCGGCGAACTGCACAATGACCGCTACGACTTCAACGACGCGATCCTGCCGGCAAGCGCGGGCTGGATGGCTGCGGTTGCCAAGAAGGCACTGGCGACCGCAAGCTGATCAGTCTGCTCAAAACGGGCTGACCGGGAAAAAACGCAGGAACAGCCTCGCATAGGTCCCGTCGTCGCGCAGCGCCTGCAACGCGTAATCGAGGCCGCGCTTCAACGCGGGGTCGTCCTTGCGCAGCAGGAAGGCGACGCCCTCGCCGAAATAGCGGCTTTCCAGAAACGGGCCACCGCTGAAGGCGAGGTCGCGGCCGGCGGTCCCGGCGAGCTGGAGCGAGAGCGCGACGCCGTCGCCGAAAACATATTCCGCATCGCCGCTGCGTAGCGCAGCCAGCGCCGCAGCGGGGTTTGCCGCCTCGCGCCGCTGCACGAAGGGCAACAACTGCTCCAGATAGGCCTGATGCGCGGTGCCGGACACGACCGCGACGCGCTTGCCGCGCAGATCGCCAGTGTCGAGCGTGGCGGCTGCATTGCCGCGCGTCGTGACGAAGCGGGCCGTACCACGAAAATAGAGATGGCTCGCGGCGAAGCGTGTCCGCAGCGGAGGCGTCAGGTTGATAGCTGCGGCCAGTACGTCGCCGCGCCCCTCGGCGAGCGAATCCAGCAGCGTATCGAAACGGCGCGCCTGGATGGTGCAGTTCCAGGCCATTTTTTCGCAGACCGCGCGGGCGAGTTCGACCGAGAAGCCGGTCAGCCCGCCATCGGCAGCGGGGAAATGCAGCGGGGGATACTCGTCGTCGGTCAGGAAGCGCACGACGCGCGGGGGCCCGGGCTCGGGCTGGTCGATCCGGATGCGGGGGTCCCAGAAATCGGGGACCGTGACGCGTGTCTGGGCGAGCGCCGGCGGGGCGGCCAGGAGCAGACCGAGGCAAAGGGCAGGGATGGCGAGCCGGATCATGCCGTCATCTGGCGGCACTTGGACAAGGCGATCAAGCGGTTTCGTCCGGGGCAACGACCGCAGGCGACAGGAGAGGACCTGCGCCCCGTCCTACGCGGTCAAGCCTGCCGCCGTCGCCTTCGCGCCCTTGTCGAACAGCATCGCAAGATGCTGCTCGACCGCCGCCGCAAACCGCTCTTCGCGCGGCAGGTCGCTGCCAAAGATGCTCTCTATGCCGAGCAGGGCCGTACTGAGCGCCCTCGCATCGCGGCCCGCGCCCGCTGCCCGTTTCGCGAACTCGGCGGCGAGCGGGTCCTTGACCTCGATCGCCGCGCCGGCCTCGTCCGTGCCCTGCACATAACGCATCCAGGCGGCGACGCCGAGCGTGAGATGGGCGATCGGCGCGCCGGTCTTGAGCCGGTCGCGGATGGCGCCGAGCAGGCGCTGCGGCAGCTTTTGCGATCCGTCCATGGCGATCTGCCAGGTGCGGTGGCGGATCGCCGGGTTCTGGAAGCGGTTCAGCAGGGCCGCGGCGTAGTCGGCCAGCGCCACGCCCTGCGGGGCCGGCACGGTCGGGATGATCTCCTTCCAGAGCCCTTGCAGGAATGGGCCGAGGACGGGGTCGTTGCTTGCTTCAGAGACCGTCTCATGGCCGGCGAGGTAGCCGAGATAGGCCAGCGAGGAATGCGCGCCGTTGAGCATGCGCAGTTTCATGAACTCGAAGGGCGCGACGTCGGACACCATCTGCGCGCCGACGTCTTCCCATTTCGGGCGGCCGGCAGCGAAGACGTCCTCGACCGCCCACTGCCGGAAAGGCTCGCCGATGACAGGTGCGGCGTCGTGGAGGCCGAGCAAGGTCTCGACCTCGGCGATATCGGCGTCGGTCGTGGCGGGCACGATGCGGTCGACCATGGTGCAGGGGAATGCGCCATTGGCGGCGATCCACTGGCTCAGCCCATCATCGGACAAACCCGCGAAGTCGCGGACGAGCCCGGCCAGCACATTGCCGTTATGGGGAAGGTTGTCGCAGCAGAGCACGGTGAAAGGGCCAAGCCCGGCATCCCGACGCGCCTTCAGTCCGGCGACGAGCAGGCCGATGGCCGAACGCGGCGAGAGCGGGTTTGCCAGGTCATGGACGATATCGGGGTGGTCGGATTTGAGGCTTCCGGTCGCGGGATCGTGGCAGTAGCCCTTCTCGGTGACGGTCAGCGAGACGATCTTCGTGTCGGCCGAGGCGAGCCGGGCGATCAGCGCGGCGGGGTTCTCGGGCGCGACCAGCACATCGAGCACGGAGCCGATGATGCGCAGCTCCGGCCCGGCCGGGCTGCGCTTCAGCAGCGTGTAGAGCCCATCCTGCGGCCCGAGCCGGTCGCGCTGGTCGGGCCGCTGCAGGCTCGCGCCGACGATGCCCCAGACCCCGAAGTCCCGCTCCAGCGCATCCTCGGTGTATTCGGCCAGATGCCCGCGCGCGAAGGCGCCGAGGCCCAGATGGACGATGCCCGGCTGAAGCGCCGCCCGGTCGTAGGCCGGGCGGCGGATGGAGGCCGGCAGGCCGGCGAGGGTCGCGGTCGAAAGGCGGGTCATCTGAACAGGGCCGGCAGCCAGAGCGAGAAGGCCGGAACATAGGTCACCAGCATGAGAACCGTCAGGCTCGCCCCGTAGAACGGCCAGATCGAGCCCATCGCCTCCCAGATCGAGATGCGGCCAATGGCGCAGCCGACGAAGAGAACCGCGCCGACCGGCGGCGTGCAAAGGCCGATTCCGAGGTTCAGGATCAGGATCGCGCCGAAATGCACCGGGTCCATGCCGAAGGCGGTCACCACCGGCAGGAAGATCGGCGTGGTGATGATGATCAGCGGCGACATGTCCATGAAGGTGCCGAGGAAGAGCAGCAGGACGTTGATCAGCAGGAAGATAACGATCGGGTCGTTCGAGATCGACCGCATGAAGGCGACCATCGCGGCGGGGACCTGGAAGAAGGCGAGCAGCCAGCCGAAGGACGCCGCGCAGCCGATCACGAGCAGCACCATGGCAGTGGTGCGAACAGCCGCGAAGGTGGCCTCCCTGAACTGCGCGAGATTCATGCCGCGATAGACGAGGATCGTCACCAGAAGCGCATAGACCGATGCGATACAGGAGCTTTCCGTCGCGGTGAACACGCCCGATCGCACGCCACCGAAGATAATGCCGATCAGAATGATGCCGGGAAAAGCGGCGACGGCGTAGGTCGCGATCTTGGCCCAGCCGGGAAAGGCCTCGGCCGGGTAGCCGCGCTTGCGCGCGACGATCCAGGTGACCAGCATGAGCGCCGCCGCCAGCATCAGGCCCGGCACGATGCCTGCCGTGAACAGGTCGGCGATCGAGATCGCGCCGCCAGCCGACAGCGAATAGATGATCATGTTGTGGGATGGCGGGATCAGCAGGGCGATGATCGCCGACGAGACCGTAACGTTGACGGCGAAGGCCGTGTCGTAGCCGCGCTTCTGCATCTGCGGGATCATCAGGCCGCCGATCGCCGAAGCGTCGGCGACGGCCGAGCCCGAAATGCCGCCGAACAAGGTGGAGGCGGCGATGTTGACCTGGCCGAGACCGCCGCGCATGTGGCCGACCAGCGAACCGGCGAAGCGGACAAGCCGCTCGGCGATGCCGCCCCGGATCATCAGGTCGCCGGCATAGATGAAGAAAGGGATCGCCATCAGCGAGAACACGCTGATGCCCGAATTCAGGCGCTGGAACACCACCAGCGGCGGAATGCCCATATAGACGACGGTCGCCAGGGAGGCGGCGCCGAGGCAGAACGCGATCGGCGTGCCGATCAAAAGCAGGACGACGAAGGTCCCGAACAGGATCATCAGTTCGGGGCTCATGCGTTGTGTCCGTCTTCGCGGCCGGTCGCCAGGTTGAAAAGATGTTCCAGCGTGAAGAAGGAAATCAGCACGCCTCCGCCGAGAAGCGGCATGAAATCGACGCCGCCCGGCCAGCCGAGAATCGGGATGCGGGCGGTCCAGGTTCCGACCACGAGATCCCAGCCATACCAGGCCATCGCCAGACCGAAGGTCAGAACCACGAGGTGGCTGACCAGCGCCATGAGCTTGGCCGGCAGGCCGGGAAAGACGATGCGGAGAATGTCGAAGCCGAGATGATAGCCCTCGCGGACGCCGACCGCCGAGCCGAGCAGGATGAACCAGCCCATGAGCTGGATCGAGAGCGCCTCGGTCCAGGTCGGCGTGCTGTTCAGAACATAGCGGCCAAAGACCTGCCAGGACACGGCGAGCGTCATGCCCATCAGGCCGATGGCCGAGAGCCAGAGCGCCAACTGGGCCAGCATTCCGGAGATTTTGTGCAAGGTGGCGCTCATGGCTGCCCGATCTTTGCTGGGGTGCGCCGCGCCGCCGAGAAAGCGGCGCGGCTTTTCGTATCAGTGCCGGATCACTTCACCGCCTGGATGGCAGCGACCATGTCCTTGAGCTTCGCATCGGTCACGAACTTGTCGTAGACCGGCTTCATCGCGTCGATGAAGGGCTGCTTCTGCACGCTGTTGACCACTGCGCCGCCGGCCTTGACCTTGGCTTCGGAGGCCTTCTCCCGCGCGTCCCAGAGTTCGCGCATCTTCGCGACCGATTCCTTGGCGGCCGCGCGCACCAGCGCCTGGTCGGCGGCGGGCAGCTTGTCAAAGCTCTTCTTCGACATCACGAGCACTTCGGGCGAAAGCGAGTGCTCGGTCAGCGAGTAGAATTTCGAAACCTCGAAATGCTTGGTCGATTCATAGGACGGCCAGTTGTTCTCCGCGCCGTCGATGACGCCGGTCTGCAGGCCGGAATAGACCTCGCCGAAATTCATCGGCGTGGCGTTGGCGCCCAGCGCCGAGACCAGGCTGACGAACATGTCCGACTGCTGGACGCGGATCTTCAGGCCCTTCATGTCGGCGGGCGTATTGATCGGACGCTTGGAGTTGTAAAACGAGCGCGAGCCGGAATCGTAGTAGGCGAGGCCGACGAGATCGTGCTTCTCGAACTCCTTCAGCAGCGCGTCGCCAATCGGCCCGTCCATGACCTTCCGCATGTGATCGACCGAACGGAAGATGAAGGGCAGGGACGGCACGTTGGTCGCCGGGATCAAATTGTTGAACGGCGCCATGTTGATGCGGTTCATGTCGATCACGCCGAATCGCGTCTGCTCGATCGTGTCCTTCTCCTGACCAAGCTGGGCCGAGTGGAAGACGTTGATCTTGATCCTTCCGCCCGAGCTTTTCTCAAGCTGCTGGCTCATGAACTTGACGGCTTCGATTGTAGGATAGCCGTCCGGGTGGATGTCGGTGGAGCGCAAAGTTACGCTCTGGGCGCTGGCCCCGGTCGTGACCGTGGCGAGGATGGCTGCACCCGCGAGCGCGGCAAGGCTGCGTTTCGTGATTGTCATGTCGGTTCTCTCCCGTTTGGTTTCGCCGGCTTTTCCCGGTCGTTCTTGTCCCGTGATGGGAGCCCTGCCGGCGGCGGCCGGCAGGGCGGGTCTCAGACGAATTCCTTCCGCATCGGCGTGAAGGAATCGATCAGTTGGCCAGCCTCGATGGCGACGACGCCATGGACGAGGTCGGCCGGCACAAAAAACGTGTCGCCGGCGACGAGCCGGCTGGTCTGGCCGTCGATCGTGACCTCGAAGACGCCGCTCTCGACGTAAGAGGCCTGGCGATGCGGGTGGGTGTGCGCCTTGCCGACGGCGCCGGCCTCGAAGACCACGCGGACCACCATCAGATCCTCGCCATAGGCCATGATCTTGCGCTTCACGCCGGGTTCGGTCGGCTCCCAGGCGTAGTCGGCCTCGCGCTGGAAGAAGGAGTTGAGACGGTCCGTCATCGCGCCAGCCAGCCTCCGTCAACGGGGATCACCGCGCCATGCATGTAGGCTGCGGCGTCGCTTGCCAGGAACACGGCCGCGCCGCCGATGTCCGAGGGCTTGCCCCAGCGCCCGGCCGGGATGCGGGAGAGGATCGCGCTGTTGCGGTCGGGGTCGGCGCGCAGTGCTTCCGTGTTGTTGCTCTCGACATAGCCGGGCGCGATCGCGTTCACATTGATGCCCTTCGCCGCCCATTCGCAGGCGAGCAACTTGGTCAGCCCGGCGAGCCCGCTCTTGCTGGCGGTATAGGACGCGACCCGGATGCCGCCCTGAAAGGAAAGCAGCGATGCGATGTTGACGATGCGCCCCGTGCGGCCGGCGCTCAGCGCGGCCTTCGCGAAGGCCTGGGCGAGAAAGAAATTGGCTTTGAGATTCACGTTCATCACCTCGTCCCAGTCGCTCTCGGAGAAGTCGAGCGCATCGGCGCGGCGGATGATGCCGGCATTGTTGACGAGGATGTCGAGCGGGCCGGCGAGTGCGGCCGCTTCCGCCATCAGCCTCTCCGCGATGCCGTGCTGCTGCAGATCGGCGTGCAGCGCATGACCGGTTCCGCCAGCCTCCGCGATCAGCGCCAGCGTCTCGCTCATATCCGAGCGGCCAGCGGCGACCACGCGCGCCCCGGCCTGCGCCAAAGCGAGCGCGATGCCCTGGCCGATGCCGGTATTGGCGCCGGTCACCAGCGCCGCGCGACCCGTCAGGTCGAAGGGCGAGTGCGCCGCCATCAGCGCAGCGTGTCCACGGGGGTCGCATCCATGTCGGTGAACTCGACATTGTCGCCGGCCATGGCCCAGACGAAGCTGTAGTTCGAGGTGCCGCAACCACAATGGATCGACCAGTTCGGTGCGATGATCGCCTGCTCGTTGGCGACGAGCAGATGCCGCGTCTCCTGCGGCTGCCCCATGAAATGGAAGACGCGGTGGGCGGGGTCGAGATTGAAGTAGAGATAGGCTTCCATCCGCCGCGTATGGGTGTGGCAGGGCATCGAGTTCCAGACCGAGCCCGGCTCCAGCGCCGTCATGCCCATCACCAACTGGTTCGTGCCGGTGGTGTTGGGCATGATGTATTGCCGGATGGTCCGCTTGTTGGAGGTCTCGGGGGAGCCGAGATGCAGCGTATTGGCCTCGTCCTTGCGGATCAGCTGATGGGCTGCCTCGCGATGGGCCGGCGCGCTGGTCAGATAGAACTTTGCCGGCTCAGCGGCGCTGGCGCTCGTGAACGAGACCTCGTTCGCGCCGAGACCCACATAGAGAGCATCGAGGCTTGGCAGATTGAAAACCTGGCCGTCGACCGTCACGGAGCCCGCGCCGCCGAGATTGATCACACCGAGTTCGCGCCGCGCCAGGAAGAAGGGGGTTCCGGCCGGCGGATAGGGTTCGAGCGTCAGCGCCTTGGCGGCGGGCATCGCGCCGCCAACGATCATGCGGTCGTAGTGAGAGTAGGTCAGCGCGATCTCGCCGGGGACGAAGATGCGTTCGATCAGGAAATCGTTACGCAGGGCCTGCGTGTCGTAAGCCCTCACGTCGCGCGGATGGGCGGCCTGGCGTTCGTCGATCGCTTTCGGAGTGCTGGTCACAGGCGATAGGCCTCCTTGGCCAGTCGGTAGGCGAGATCATGGGCGAGCTGCGCTGCCTCATCCTCATCGAGACGGTGCTCGGCGACGAGTTTTGCGAGGTAGTGGCAGTCGATGCGGCGGGCGACGTCGTGGCGGGCGGGGATCGAGAGATAGGCCCGCGTGTCGTCGTTGAAGCCGACGGTGTTGTAGAAGCCTGCGGTCTCGGTGGTCAGTTCGCGAAAGCGCAGCATGGCTTCCGGCGCATCGAGGAACCACCAGCCCGGCCCGAGCTTCAGCGCCGGGTAGTGGCCCGCCAGCGGCGCGAGTTCGCGCGAATAGCTGGTCTCGTCCAGCGTGAAGGCGATGACGGTCAGGCCCGGCTCGTTGCCGACCGCGTCGAGCAACGGCTTCAACGCCGCGACATAGTCGGTCTGGCGCGGAATGTCGGCGCCCATGTCGCGGCCGAACTGGGCGAAGAGCTGCGGGTTGTGGTTGCGGAAGGAGCCGGGATGAATCTGCAGCACGAGCCCGTCATCGAGGCTCATCTTCGCCATCTCGGTCAGCATCTGGCCGCGGAACAGGTCGGCGTCCTCGCCCGAGACCTTGCCGGCGACGACCTTGGCGAACAGCGCCTCGCACGCGGCCTTCGACAGGTTGGCGGTGCGGGCGGTGGCGTGGCCGTGATCCGACGAGGTCGCGCCGCGCTGCCTGAAATAGTCGCGGCGCTTGCGGTGGGCGGCGAGGTAGCCGCTCCAGCCACGGACATCCTCTCCGGTCAGCGCACCGAACTGATCAAGATTGCCGGCAAAGCCCTCGAATTCGGGATCGACGACGCTGTCGGGGCGATAGGCGGTGACGACCTTGCCGCCCCAGCCCGAGGCCTTGATCATGTCGTGCCAGCGCAGGTCGTCGAGAGCGCCTTCGGTTGTGGCGATCGCCTCGATGTTGAAGCGCTCGAACAGTGCGCGCGGCAGGCATTCAGGCTGCGTCAGCTTCTCGGCGATGCGGTCGTATATCGCGTCGGCATTGGCGGGCGAGAGCCGCTCCTCGATGCCGAAGATCGTGGATGCCGCGTGCTCGAACCAGAGCCGCGTCGGCGTGCCCCGGAACAGATGCCAGTGGCTGGCGAAGAGCCGCCAGATCTTGCGCGGATCGGCTTCGACCTCTCCGCCATCCTTGCGCGCGATGCCGAGGTCTTCCAGCCGCACGCCTTGCGAATAGAGCATCCGAAAGATGTAGTGGTCGGGCTTGACGAAAAGCGTCGCCGGATCGGGGAATGGCTGGTTCTCGGCGAACCAGCGCGGATCGGTATGGCCGTGCGGCGAGACGATGGGAAGATCGCGGATCGGCGCATAGAGCCGGCGCGCGATGGCGCGCATCGCGGGCTCTGCAGGAAACAGCCGATCCTCGTGCAACAGCATCCGCAACCACTCCCTGACCACTCGCCATTCGCATTCCGTCCGATGGCGTTCGAGGCTAAATATACTAATATACTAGTCTGTCAAACAGGCTTGTGCTAGCAGCGTTCCACCGGTCCAGTGCTGAGGCGGCGACGTTCCTTCGAGAGCGGCGCACGAGACCGGATGACGGGCGAGGACAGTCGATGTCGGATAGTGTGATCGCGGGCGAGAACGGGCGCAGGGAGCGCCGTCCGCAGCGCAATTCCGGCGTGCCTGCGCAACGTTCCACCGCCGCCTCTCTGGTGCAGGACGAGTTGCGCCGCGCCATCCTCGCCATGGCGATCCTGCCAGGCTCGGCCCTGCAGGAGAAGGATCTGACGGCCCGCTTCGGCGTGAGCCGCACCCCGGTGCGCGAGGCGCTGATCAAGCTCAAGGAAGAGGGGCTGGTCGAGATTTTCCCGCAGGCCGGCACCTTCGTCTCACGCATTCCGGTCGGGGCGATCCCGGAGGCGGTGGTGATCCGGCAGGCGCTCGAATGCGCCACCGTGGAGCTTGCGGCGCGGCGCGACAACCCCGACGGCATCCTCAAGCTCGACGCCACGATCGCGCGGCAGGCGGAGGCCGCCGATGTCGGCGACCAGGAGAGCTTCCACGTCGCCGACGAGGACTTCCATGAGGGGCTCGCCGAACTCGCAGGCTTCCCCGGCATCTGGCGCGTGGCCCATGCCGCCAAGAGCCAGATCGACCGCTGCCGGCGCATGACACTGCCGGTGCCGGGCCGGATGGAGCATGTGCTGCGCGAGCATCTGCTGATCCTCGATGCGGTCAGGCGCGGCGATCCGGAGGCGGCGCAGACGGCGATGCGCAAACATCTCGGCGCCTTGCTGCCGGACCTGCCGGTGCTGCGCCAGACCCATCCGGACTATTTCATCTGAGCGGCCGCGACAGGCCAGGGAGAGACGCATGCTGAAACAGGGGTGGCGCTGGTTCGGGCCGGACGATCCGGTGCCGCTCGACACGGTGCGGCAGGCCGGCGCGAGCGAGATCGTCACCGCGCTGCATGATGTGCCGATCGGGCAGGCCTGGACGCGGGCGCAGGTTGCCGAACGCAAGGCGCTGATCGAGACGACGCCGGCCGGCCGCACGCAATTGACCTGGAGCGTGGTCGAGAGCATCCCCGTGCCAGACGACGTCAAGCGGCTGGGCGCCGGCGCGACCGCCTCGATCGAAAGCTGGATCGCGAGCCTGGAGGCCGTGGCGGCCGAAGGCATCGACATCGTCTGCTACAATTTCATGCCGGTCGTCGACTGGACCCGAACCGATCTCGACTGGCCGCTGCCGACGGGCGCGACCGCGCTGCGCTTCGAGCAGGACCGCTTCGCCGCCTTCGACCTGTTCGTGTTGAAACGGCCGGCAGCCGAGGCCGACTACGACGCGGCCGGCATCGCCCGGGCAAGGATCGTCGCCGACGGCTTGAGTCAGGACGAGGCCGACGCGCTCTCGCGCACCATCGCCGCCGGGTTGCCGGGGGGCACCACGGACGCGCTCGACCTCGCGGCGTTCCGCGACCGACTGGCGGCCTATGGCGGCATCGACGCCGAGCGCCTGCGCGCGCATCTGATCGATTTCCTCTCTATCGTCGCACCGGTCGCCGAGCGCCTCGGCGTCAGGCTGACGCTGCATCCAGACGATCCGCCGCGTCCGCTGTTCGGCCTGCCGCGCGTCGCATCGACGGAAGCCGACTATGCGGCGCTCTTCGCCGCCGTGCCGGTCGCGGCCAACGGCATGTGCTTCTGCACCGGATCGCTTGGCGTCAGACCCGACAACGACCTCGCCGGGATCGCGAGGCGATTCGGCGAGCGCATCCATTTCGCGCATCTGCGCGCGACGAAACGCGACCGCGACGGGCTCTCCTTCCACGAG